>CAYVCE010000088.1:0-3481 GCA_964449915.1 uncultured Steroidobacteraceae bacterium
CGCCAGCACCGCCAGCCAGGGGTCCACCCGGCTGATCGCCTGCTCGGCCGTCTGGGGGGCAGTCTCGACCCCGAGGCTCTCCAGCACGAACACCACGGCGCTGCCGACCAGCGACGCGCCGAGGGTGGCCAGCACGCCCCAGCCGACGCCGGACAGGATGGCGCCGCCGGGGTTGTCGCCCGGCGGCAGCGGCAGGCCGGCCAGCGCGCGGGGCCGGAACACGAACAGCCAGCTGACGAGCAGCATGCCCACCTGCGAGGCGACCAGGAGCACGATCGAGCCGAGGACGGTCAGCTCGCCCTCGCCGAGGACGAGCGCCGTGGCGTCGTCGCCGAACGGCGCGGTGAGCAGCAGCGCGAAGGACAGCACGAGCAGGGTGAGGACCAGGACCGCCGGTCCGCGGTAGCGCTCAGGCGGCAGGTAGCTGCGCACCCGGAGCTGGCGCACGGCGATGTGGACCAGCCCGGCCACGAACGCCCCCGCGCCGATGATGGCCAGCCAGCCGATGACGGCCCCGCCACCGCCTGCCAGGTCACCGCGCCGGATCAGGCCGGCCACGCCGAGGGCCACCACCATCAGCACGCCACCACCGACGGCCAGGACCGTGCCCGGCCAGCGCGGCATGCCGACGGTGGTCGGTCCGACCGTCGGATGCGGGCCGGTCGGCAGCGAATCGGGTCGTTCGGGCCCGGCGGGATCGCCGGCTGAAACCAAGGGTGGTCGACCCCGGCTCAGGTGTTGGTGGCGCCGCGCAGGCGACCGTGCTCAGCGGTCGCGTCGGCAGGGCCGGCGTCGAGGCTGATCGGCTCCTCCGTGGGCGGCACGCTGGCGCGCGCGCGCGCAGCCGCCCGGGTCGACCCCCGCTCGAAGTCGCGGCCGCAGAACGCGCACAGCGGCCACGTCGGCTCTGCCAGCCGGTTGCACGACGGGCAGACCCGGTGCAGCCGGGTGCGGCAGTTCGGGCACACCAGCCACTCGGCGTCGACGCGGTCGCGGCAGACCGGGCACAGCTCGTTCTTCTCCACCTCGGCCAGCAGCGACTCCTCGGCCAGGCTGCGCTCGTAGACCTCGGCCAGCGTCTCGCGCGGCCGCACGATCAGGTAGAGCACCACGGCGAACACGAACAGCAGCGGAGTGAAGAAGATGATGAGCGCCGCGGCGAAGTACGGCAGGATCGGGTTCTCGGTGCGCGCCTGCATGTCGCGGAACGCCCAGTACGCGGTGCCGAGCCACAGGAGGACGACGTAGATCACGATCAGCTGGCTGGCCAGCTGCACGATCGGGTTGCCCAGGAAGCCCTCCCAGAACTCGCCGATCGGTTCGAGAATCGCGTCCATAGCGTGTGCGTGGCCTCTTCTGCGGGGGGGCGCGCCGATCAGGCGCCGCCGGTCATGCTAGCACGCGACGTGCCTTCCGACCCCTCGCCGGCCAGGCCGATCGCGCAATGCCGCCGTCACGATATGCGCAGCGCGAGTGGGTGGCGGGAATTGTCGGCGACTGACGCTCAACCTCGCGAGGATGCCGCGATGGATGCGAGCGTGGCCACCAGCAGCCGATGCTCCTCGGCCAGCACCCGCTCCCCGAGCGTCTCGACGTCATCGCCGGGAAGCACCGCCACGCGTGCGCTGGCCAGGACCGGCCCGGCGTCAAGGTCCTCGGTGACCTCGTGGATGGTCGCGCCGGTCTCCGTGTCGCCTGAGACCAGGACGGATCGGTGGACCGCCGCACCCAGCATGCCGGGGCCGCCGTGTGCCGGCAGCAGGCTGGGATGGATGTTGATGGTGCGGCCGGCGAAAGCGGCGAAATACGACGGAGCCAGCACCTGGTCGTAGCCTGCCAGCAGCGCCAGCTCGACGCCGGCAGACGTCAACGCCCCGCCGATGGCTGCGTCGCGGGCGGACGGGTCGCCGCCGAACTCGGCGCGGCGCAGGACGACGCAGGGAATGGCGTGTGCGGCGGCGATCTCGAGCGCCCGCACCCCGGCTCGGTTGCTGATGACCAGCACCGGCTCGATGCCGGCCGGGCGTGCATCGAGCACCGCCTCCAGGTTCGAGCCGCGGCCCGATACCAGGACGCCCAACCTCATGGGTTTTGGCTCACGCGAACCGAACGCGCGGCTCGCCCTCGCCGATTGCGACCACGCGGCCGATGCGACGGGCATCGCCGACGGCCGCCACGGCGGCGTCGGCGAGGTCGGAAGCCACGACGGCGGTCATGCCGATCCCCAGGTTGAAGGTGCGCACCATCTCCTCGTCGGCGATGTCCCCGCGCGACTGGAGGAGGGTGAAGATGGGTGGCACGGGCCACGAGCCGGTGTCGATCTCCACGCCCAGCCCGTCGGGCAGCGTGCGAGGCAGGTTGCCCTCCCAGCCGCCGCCGGTGATGTGGGCCAGCGCACGGATGTCGCCGCCCGCGTCGCGAAGCGCGCGACGCAGGATGCGCACGTCGTCGACGTACGACCGATGCGGCTCGAGGAGCGCGTCGCCGACGGTCATGTCGGTGTTCGGCATCGGCTCGGCCCACGCCGTCTGCGGCAGGATGCGCCGGGCGAGGCTGTAGCCATTGGTGTGCAGCCCGGAGGACGGCAGGCCGATGACGGCATCCCCGGCCCGGGCGCCGGAACCGTCGATGAGATCGGCGCGAGCCACCACGCCGACCACGAAGCCTGCGAGGTCGTAGTCGCCGTTTCGGTAGAGGTCCGGCATCTGGGCCGTCTCGCCGCCGATGAGCGGGATGCCGGCGGCGGCGCAGCCGTCGGCCACGCCGCCCACGATCTCCTCCACCACGTCCGCGCGCAGGTCGCCGAGCGCCAGGTAGTCGAGGAAGAAGAGCGGATCGGCGCCGCTCACCGCGATGTCGTTGACGCAGGCGTTCACGAGGTCGACGCCGATGGTGCCATGCCGGCCGAGCCCGACCGCGACCATCAGCTTGGTACCGACCCCGTCGGTGCTGCTGACGAGGATCGGGTCCGGATGCGATCCCGGATCGAAGCGGAACAGGCCGCCGAAGCCGCCGACGCCACCCAGCACGTCGGGGGTCAGGGTGGCCGCCGCGGCACGCGCGATGCGCGCGACGGCGCGTTCGGCCTCGGCACGGTCGACGCCGGCCTCGCGATACGTGCGCGCCATGCCGGTCAGCGTCGCTCGAGGGCCAGCTTGTCGAGCTCGAGCGGCACGTCGGTGGGATAGCTCCCGTCGAAGCAGGCCGTGCAGCGGGCCCCGGTCCGGCCGCCGATGGCGGCCAGCATCGCCTCGCGCGACAGGTATCCGAGCGAGTCGGCGCCGATGGCGCGCCTGATCCCCTCGGTGGAGTGCGTCGCCGCGATGAGCTCGTCGCGCCGGCCGGTGTCGACGCCCATGTAGCACGGGTGACGCATCTGCGGCGAGTGGATGCGGACATGCACCTCGGCCGCGCCGGCACGGCGCAGCAGGGCGACGATGGGCGCGGTCGTGGTGCCGCGCACGATCGAGTCGTCCACCAC
>CAYVCE010000089.1:0-12058 GCA_964449915.1 uncultured Steroidobacteraceae bacterium
CCCGGACCCCGCGCTCCTGCGGCGCCTGGCGACCGACGGGAACGGCTTCGAGGTCGTCGGGCCGGTCGAGCTGGCGCTGGCGATGCGCGCGGGCTGCCCGCCCGCACGGATCGTGGTCAACGGCGTCGGCCAGACCGATGCGGACCTCGCCGCCGCGCTGGCCAGCGGCGCGCTCGTCAACGCCGAGTCGCTCGGGGCGCTGGCGGCGCTGGTCGACGCGCGGACGCCGGGCCGCATCGGCCTGCGCATCAACCCCGGGCTCGACGCCCATACGCACCCGCATCTCGCCACCGGCTCCGCGGACGCCAAGTTCGGGATCGCGCTCGACGAGCTGCCTCAGGCGCTGCGGCGCCTGGGACGGCCACCGGCGTCGATCGGCGCCCACATCGGCTCCGCGATCTCCGATCCCGAGCCGTTCGGCCGGCTCGCCGCCATGCTGGCGTCGCTGGCCGCCGAGACGGGCGCCGAGCGGATCGACCTCGGCGGCGGCTTCGCGGGCGAGCCCGACGCGGTCGCATCGGTGATGCGGGCGCACCTGCCGGACACCGGCAGGCTCATCGTCGAGCCGGGCCGCAGCGTGGTCGCCGACGCCGGCTGGCTGGTGACCCGCGTCGTGCGCGTCCAGGCTCGCGGCCACCTCGTCGCCGACGCCGGCATGACCGAGCTCCTGCGCCCGATGCTCTACGGCGCCCGGCACCCGGTCCACCTGCTCGTGCCCGGTGCGGCCGTCGCCGAGCGGTCGTGGACGCTGTCGGGGCCGATCTGCGAGGCCGGCGACCTGCTGGCCAGCGACCTGCGCCTGGGCGCCCGGGTCGGGGAGGGAGCGCTGCTGGCGATCGGCGAGGCCGGCGCCTACGGGCTCGCCATGGCGTCGAGCTACAACGGGCGGCTCCGGCCGCCGCAGGCGGTGATCGAGCAGGGGGCGCTGCGCCTCAGCCGACGACGCGAGACGCTCGAGGACCTCGTGGCGCGCGACCTCTGAGGAGACGCGCCGATATTTCGGGCCCCATCCGGCACGAGGGCCTCGCGAGGCGGAGCGGGACAGAAATTTCGGTCCAGGGCTGGCGTGACACTGCCTGCGGGCGCAGCTCGTGCCGAACCTGGACCGGCCTATCGGCCAAACGCGGCGCGAGCGGGGGTTCGTGACAACTCTGCGCAGATATATCGGTCCGGCCGATTCCGCGACTCACGCCTGGCCGTCGTCGACCGGAGCGAAGCCGTGGCCGCCCATCACGCGCCAGCGCAGGCCGTCGTGGGTGAGGCGGTAGACCGCGGGCGTCGGCATCGCCATGTGGAAGGCGAAGTCGATGCCGGGCTCCAGCGCCTGGAGCATGAGGCTGATCAGGTTGCCGTGGCTGCCGAGGACGAGCCGGCCGCCGTCGGGATGTCGGGAGCGGAGCAGGTCGAGGATGGCGATCGCCCGGCGCTGGGCATCGCGGCCGGTCTCGCCGCCGGGTGGGGCGAAGTCGGCATCGGTCCAAGCCCGCTCCAGGGCCGAACGCCAGTCGTCCATCGGATGCGGCGACAGGCGGCGCTCGCGCAGATCGGCCAGGAGCTGGACGTCCAGGCCGCGGCCGTGGGCGATCGGGGCGACCGTCTCGAGCGAGCGGGCGTACGGGGAGCTGTACACGGCGGTGATGCGGTACGCCTGCAGCTCCGCGGCGAGCTCATCGGCCGCGACGCGACCGGCGTCGCTGAGCGGGCGGTCGTCATCGTGCATGCACACGCTGCCGAACGGCACTGGCTCGGCGTGGCGAACGAGCAGCACGTCGAGCGGGCCGAGCGTCGAGCCGTCCATGGGCCAAGTCTAGGTCGGGCCAGGCGAGCGGGAGGCGGCGGAGGGCACCCGCCGCGCAGCCGTCGATCGGCTCAGCGTGCGCGCACCGCGCGTGGCGCGGCAACGGCTCGCGGTCTCACGTCGCCTACGTCATTCGACGGGCGTGCTACGGTCAGGCCAATGCCCGGGCGACTCCTCATCCTGGCGCTCCTCGTCCTGTTCACGGCCGGTTGCACCCCACTGGCCGATCCGCTGATCCCCGAGTCGACCCGTCGGCCAACTCCGTCCCCGCGCGCGTCGCCGTCGGCCCCGCCAAGTCCGGCAGGCTCGAGCCTCAGCCCGCGTCCAACCGCGAGCGCCCTATCGTCGCCGACGCCGAACCCCGACGCGCCCGAGACGCTCGAGCTCCAGGCGACCGGCTGCCCCGGCGGCGTGGTGGTCGACTGGTCGCCCGCGCTCCATCCCGAGTTCCATCACTACACCGCGCTGCGCAGCATCGAGGCCGCCGTCGACCCCGCGTACCCGCCGATCGCGCCGGCCGTCGACTGGGGCGACAGCTACGCAACGGACCGGTTCGTCACGTCGGCGGTGGACGCCACGCTCATTCCCAGCGAGACGGACCTCTTCTACCGGGTCATGGCCTACGACGAGGTCAACCGCGTCGTGGCGGCGTCGCCGGTGCGGCATGCCAACCTGTTCGAGGTCGTCGACATCGGGCCGCTGGTGATCGGTCCCGGCACCGAGCCGGGGAGCACGCACCTCGACTGGACCCTGTTCGGCGGACTGGGCCGCTGCTTCAGCGCGTACCACGTGCTCATCGGGCCGGCCGGGACGACGCCCGGCTCGACGCTCACCGTGCTCTCGGCCCAGTCGACGACCGAGCTCGAGACGATCGGCCTGCACCCGGGCACCTCGTACGCGATCCGGGTCCGCGCGCTGCGGACCACGACGCTCGGCGAGTTCGTGGTCGCCGAGACGGAGGTCGCCGGCTACACCGTGCCCTGAGGCGGGCCGGTCGAGCCACGGACCACGAGCTGCGGCTCCAGCAGCACCGGCGCCGACGGCCCGCGCGAGGCACGTCCCCCGAGCACGTCGGCCAGGTGCTCGACCGCCCAGCGGCCCAGCTCGTCGACCGGCTGGCGGATGGTGGTGAGCGGCGGATCGGTCCAGGCCGCGAGGTCGATGTCGTCGAAGCCGACCACCGAGACCTCCTCGGGCACGCCGATGCCCGCGCGCCGCAGCGCGCGGATGGCGCCGATGGCGGTCAGGTCGTTGTAGGCCACGATCCCGGTCACCCCTGCGCCGATGAGCGCGGGCACCGCGGTGGCGCCACCTTCGACGCCGCCGTCGCCGATGGCGACCAGGGGCGCAGGGAGGCCGCCGGCACGGAGCGCGTCGGCCACGCCCCGGCGCCGCAGGCCGGCGGCCGGGTGGTCGGACGGCGCACCGATGTGCCCGAGGCGAACGTGCCCGAGCTCGATCAGGTGCGCGCCCGCCATGCGCGCGCCGTGCCGGTGAGCCGTGCTCACGGACGGCAGGCCCGAGCCGGCGACGGTGTCGTTGACGAGCACGACCGGCACGGCCGCCTCGCGAAGGCGCTCGGCGTGGTGCCGGGTGATGCGGGACGACGCGATGACGATGCCGTCGACGCGCCGCTCGATGAGCAGGTCGAGGTGCTCGAGCTCACGCGCCGGGTCGTCGCCGCCGTTGACCAGCACGATCCCGTACCCGCGCTCGTGTGCGGCTGCCTCGACCGCGCGCACAACCTGCGGATAAAACGGGTTGATGATGTCGCTGACGACGAGGCCGAGCGTGCGGGTCGCACGCAGCTTCAGGGCGCGGGCAATGCCGGACGGGCGGTAGCCCAGGTCGCGCGCGGCGGCCAGCACGCGCTCGCGCGTCTCCGGTCGCGCGGGCACCGAGCCGGAGAGCACCCGGCTGACGGTGGCGGTGGAGACCCCCGACAACGCCGCGACGTCGTCGATGGTCGCGGTCATGGAGTCGACATCAGGCCACCTCGGGCCGAGGCAGGCCGCGGATCTCGTCGAGCGCCACGGCCCGCCGCTCGACGTGCGAGCGGGTGGCGGCCACCGCGATCCGCATCGCCTCCAGGCCGTCGCGGGCGCTGGCGGCCGGCGGCCGGATCCCGCGGCAGCAGGCCAGGAAGGCGGTGAGCTCGGCCCGGTAGGCGGGCCCGTAGCGCTCGAGATAGCCGGCCCAGGGCTCCACCGGCTCGGACGGCCAATCGGCGTGCCACGCCGGTGTACGCGGGGAGAGGCCGGCGGTGACCGCCGCGGTCTCGGTGAGCAGCTCGATGCGGTTGTCGTAGCCGGCCGGGTGGAGCCAGCTCTGGTCGAGCACGGCCAGCGAGCCGCCCGAGAGGCGCATCGAGATCACCGCGCTCTCCATCTGGCGCGGATCGTCGGGGCGCGTGCCATCCCGGCGCCCGGCGATCGTGAAGACCTCAACGACCTCCTGTGCGCTGAGCCAGCGAACGACGTCGAAGTCATGGATCGACGAGTCGCGGAACGCCAGCGCGACCTCCGGCGCAGGGCCGGACGGCGGCGGCCCCGACGTGACGAGCGGATCGTGGGCGGTGAGCCGCACCAGGTGCAGGCGCCCGTCGCCGGCGGCCCTGCGTGCGGCGATGTACCCGGTGTCGTGACGCCGCTGGAAGGCGGTCTCGACGTGGGCGCCCTCGCTCTCAATGCGCTCGGTGAGCTCGATGCTCGATGCGAGCGTGTCGGTCAGCGGCTTCTCGCACAGGACATGGATGCCGGCGTCAAGCGCTGCATCGACCGCCGAGCGGTGGAGCTCCGGTGGCGTGGCGACGACGATGGCCTCGGCGGCCGCGAGCGCCGACTCGAGGTCCGTGCTGCGACCGCCGTTGCGCCGCGCCACCTCATCGGCGCGAGCCTCGTCGGCGTCGACGAGGTAGAGATCGGTGACCTCGTCCATGGCGCCCAGCAGGTCGGCGTGGAAGCCGCCCATCGTGCCGGCGCCGATGACGGCGACCCTCAACGGTCCAGCTCGCGCAGCGCGTAGTCCAGGACGCGCTTGCCGACCGCCGCCGCCTCGGCGGGTGGCAGCCACGACGAGTCCTGCTCGACCATGAGCCAGCCGGTGTAGCCGATGGCGTCGAGGGTGCTCAGCACGCCGGCCAGGTCAAGCGCGCCGTTGCCGAGCTCGGTGAAGATCCGTTCCCGCACCGCCGCGCCGAACCCTGCCAGCTCGCCGGCGCGCAGGCGGGCCAGCACCGCGTGGTCGACGTCCTTGAGGTGCACGTGGGTCACCAACGATCCGAGGGCGCGGATGGCGCGCGCCGGCTCGCCACCGCCGACCAGGTGGTGACCGACGTCCAGGCACAGCCCGGCGCCGGTCCCGGGCAGCCTGGCGGCCAGCGCGGCGACCTCGTCGGGTGCCTCGATCCAGGTCGCGGTGTGCGGGTGGAAGGCGACCTGCGTGCCGTCGGGCGCAGCCCCCACCAGCTCGGCGAGGAGCTCGGCCAGGCCGGCATACGCGCTGGCCGACCACTGAGGCGCGCCGACCGCCACCCGGCCGCTCCACGCGTCCCGCTCGCCACCGCCGTCGAGCGCAACCACCAGCACCTCACCGCCGGCGGCCGCCAGTCGGTCCAGGTCGCGGCGGGCGATGTCGGCCGCCCCATCCGCGAGGCCGTTCGGCCCGGCGGGGAGCGCCGAATACAGCTCGGCGAAGCGCAGGTTGCGCCGCGCCAGCTCGCCGCGCAGGTCGTCGCCCTCCGGGAAGCCGCGACCGAACTGGATGCCGGCGAACCCCAGGCGAGCGATCTCGTCGAGGACGGTGCCCGCCGGCGCGAGGGGCGCCATGCCGACGTCGTCGGCGTTGTTCCACACGATCGGCACGCAGCCGATGGGCGCGTCGCGCAGGCTCATGACTGCTGCTCCTCGGCGCGGCCAGCCAGCTGCTCCTCGTAGACCGGCCGGCCCTCGGGGACCGGCACGTCCCACCAGCCGGTCTTGTCGGGGCCGGCCACCGCCAGGTCGCGGTCGACCTTGACGTGGACGAGGCTCGGGCCACCCGACGCCAGGGCACGCTCGACGGCCGGCCGGACCTGCGACGGCTGGTCGGCGCACTCGGCGTGGATGCCGAACGCGCGGCCGATGGCGGCGAAGTCGGGTGAGTAGGGCTCACCGGCGCGCATGAAGTCGGTGACGGCGGTGCGCCCGAAGTGGTGCTGCTGGCCGCCCTTGATGCTGATCCAGCCGCTGTTGTCGAGCACGACCGTGCACACCGGGGCATCGAGCATGGCGGCCGCGGCGAGCTCCTGCATGGTCTGGAGGAAGTCGCCGTCACCGCACACGGCGAGCACCCGGGCGTCGGGGCGCGCCAGCTGGGCGCCGATGGCTGCCGGCAGCGTGAAGCCCATGGTCGAGAAGCCGCCCGAGGTGATGTGGGTGCGCGGCGCGCGGGTCACCCAGCGCTGCTTGACCATGCCCTGCGGCAGCCCCGCGCCGGTGACGACGATCGCGTCGGGTCCCGTGGCGGCCTGCACCTCGCGCACCGCGCGGGCCATCGTCATCGGCACCGCGTCCGAGCCGGAGGTGACCTCGACCTGCGCCTGCCAGGCGCGTCGCAGCTCGGCGATCTCGTCGCCGTAGGCCGTCGCCGGGTCGCCCGCCCCGAGCGCGTCGAGCAGGTCGGCCAGGCCGGCGCGAGCATCGCCGAGCAGGGGGACGGCGACCGGGTAGTTCTTGCCGATCTCGCGCGCGTCGATCTCCAGCTGGATGAGCTGCGTCGGTGGGATGGCGAACGTGACGCCAGCCCGCCACGACGAGGCCGACCAGTCGACGAAGCGGCAGCCGACTGCCAGGATCACGTCGGCGTTGGCGGCCAGGGCGTTGCCGATGGTGGAGCCCGTGTCGCCGATGGTCTGCCCGGCCAGCGGGTGCGCCTCGTCGATGGCCCCCTTCCCGTTCCAGGTCGTCACCACCGGAGCGCCGAGCCGCTCGGCCAGCGCGCGCAGCTCGGACGTTGCCTCTGCGCCGATGACTCCGCCGCCGGCCACGATCACCGGCCGCCGCGCGCCGGCCAGCAGGGCCGCCGCCCGCTCGACCTCGCGCGCATCCGGGCGTGGCCGCCCGCGTGCCTCGCGCGCCTCCGGGTCCGGGATGCGCACCTCGGCCGCCTCGGCCTGGACGTCCATCGGCACGTCGAGCAGGACGGGACCCGGCCGGCCGGTGGTCATCGCGTTCCAGGCGCGATGGAGGACGAACGGCAGCTCGTCGACGCGCGACGGCTGCCACCACTCCTTGACGACCGGCTCGAAGATGCGCGGGTTGTCGGCGGCGTGCCGCCGCTCGAGCTCCTGGAGCACGCCGTGGCCGCGCAGGTAGGTGTGCGTGGAGCCGGTGACCATCGCGACCGCGGTCGAGTCGACGTACGCGGTGGCCATGCCGATCACCGCGTTGGTGGCTCCCGGACCGATGGATGTGAAGGCCAGCATCGGCCGCCCGGACGCGCGATAGAACCCATCGGCGAGGTGGACGGCCGACTGCTCGTGCATGACCTGCACGGTGCGGATCTCGGGGCGGTCGAGGAGCTCATCGGTCAGGGTCCAGACGCCGTGGCCGGGGATGCCCGCGGCATGAGTGACGCCCTGGCGGACGAGGTACTCGGCGATGATCTGCGCCCCGTTGAGGCGCTGCATTCCGGGATCGGAAGGTCTGCCCACTTGCGTCGATCCGCTACGATGCAAACGATTACATTGCGGATGCTAGCACCGGTGCAGGAGCCGATGTCAACCCTCGACACGCTGACGGCCAGCCCGCTGGCACGGACCGTTTCCGAGACTGCCACCGACATCTGGAACGACAGCTGCAACGTCGACGAGCTGGCCTACGCGGTCGCCTTCGGCGCCGTAGGCGCGACCGCCAACCCGACGATCGTGGTCGACAACTGGAGGGCCGATGCCAGCCGATGGGCCGCCCGCGTGCGCGAGCTTGGGAACGCCGAGCCCACCTGGTCGGAGCGCGAGCTGGCGTGGGGCATCGTGGCCGAGATGAGCGCGCGCGCCGCGCCGCTCCTGCTGCCGGCCTTCGAGGCCTCAGGCGGCCGTGCAGGACGGCTCTCCATCCAGACCGATCCGACGCTGTATCGCGACGCGCCGGCCATGGTCACCCAGGCGTTCGGGTTCACCGGGCTTGCGCCGAACGTGATCGTCAAGTTCCCGACCACCGTCGCCGGCGTGGCGGGCATGGAGGAAGCGACCTACCGCGGCATCAGCATCAACGCCACCGTGTCGTTCAGCGTGGCACAGGCGCTGGCCGCCGCCGAGGCCGTCGAGCGCGGGCTCACCCGGCGCGAGGCCGAGGGCCTGCCGACCGACGACATGGGGCCGGTCGTCACGATCATGATGGGCCGCACCGAGGACTGGCTGCGGGTCGTGGCCGAGCGCGAGAAGCTCGTCCTGGATCCGGCCACCCTGGCCTGGTCGGGGATCGCCGTCTTCAAGCGCGCCTACGGCGAGTGGCGCGCGCGCGGCTATCGCGCCCGCCTGCTCGGCGCGGCGATCCGGCACCACCTGCACTGGTCGGAGCTCATCGGCGGCGACGTCGTGATCACCATGCCCGCGTCGTGGCAGAGGCGCTTCAACGCCTCGACGATCGAGGGGCGGCCGCGAATCGACGACCCGGTGCCGGCCGAGCACCTCGACGCCATGCGCCGCCACATGCCCGAGTTCGTGCGCGCCTGGGAGCCCGAGGGACTTTCCGTCGACGAGTTCGACACGTGGGGACCGTCGGTGCGCACCCTGCGCGCGTTCGTCGCCTCGTACCACGAGCTGCTGCACCTGGTGGCCGACGCGCTCCTGCCGGATCCCGACGCTTGACCGATGTATCGGTGAATCTCGACCTGGAACCCTCCCCCGGCTGCGTTTCGCCGATGACTCGGCTGCGTGTGAGCACGACGCGCGCCGCGCGGCGGGCCTCACGCAGCGCCTTGGCCGATAGATCGACCAAAACCCGCCCGGCGCCCATGTCCGGCCGCGTTTCGCCGATGAATCGGCCACCGGTGAGCACGAAGCGCGCCGCGCGGCGGGCCTCACGCTGCGCCTTGGCCGATAGATCGGTCAAAACCCGCCCGGCGCCCATGTCCGGCTGCGTTTCGCCGATGAATCGGCCACCGGTGAGCACGACGCGCGCCGCGCGGCGGGCCTCAGGCTCCGGAGTCGCCGATGGATCGGCCAGACCGCGCCCAGAACGCAGGTCCGGCCACATTCCGCCGATAGATCGGCCGTGAGCGCCCCCGACCTTCGCCTCCCGCCCGGCACGGCCGTCACCCCCGAGCGCGCCGGCTGGCGTTACCTCTCGTTCGCCGTCCACGAGGTCGTCGCGCCGATCACGGTCGGGGGCGAGGGCATCGAGTCCGCGGTGGTCATCCTGGCCGGCGGGGGAGCCCGGGTCGGTGAGCTCGAGCTGCCGGGGCGCGCATCGGTCTGGGACGGGCTGCCGTCGGCGGCGTACCTGCCGCCGGGCTCGTCCGCGACGGTCACTCCCCTGGAGCAATCGGTAACGGTCGCGGTGGCGCATGCCCCCGCGTCGGGTCGGCAGACGGCGGGCGCGCCGGTCCGCGTCGGTCCCGACGACGTCCACGTGGAGGTCCGCGGCGCCGGCAACGCGACGCGCCAGATCAACCACATCATCACGCCGGACTTCCCGGCCGACCGGCTGGAGGTGGTGGAGGTCTACACGCCCTCGGGAAACTGGAGCTCGTGGCCGCCGCACAAGCACGACACCGACGACATGCCCCGCGAGGCGATCCTGGAGGAGGTGTACTGGTACGCCTTCCGCCGGCCCGAGGCGTGGGGCATCCAACGGCTGTACGGCGGGTCCGCCGATGGGCTGTGGGCCGTGCGCGATGGCGAGACGATGATCGTGCGCGACGGGTACCACCCGTTCGTCGCCACCCACGGCGACGACGCCTACTACCTCAACGCCCTCGCCGGGGACGTGCGGACCATGGCGTGCTCGTTCGACCCCGCCCTTGATCACGTGCGCTCCGCGTGGTCGCTCATTGATCCCGACCCGCGGGTGCCGCTCGTCCGCTGACCCGTCCCCGCAGACCCGTCTCCGCAGACCCGTCCCCGGGAACCCATCCCCTTGGGCGCCGCCCGGCAACGAGCACGCACCCGCCACGACCGCACCGCACCGCCAGAAGTGGGCGACCGCGTGTAATGCCGGGGCCTCATCTCCGTTCTGTCTGCGTTATCGGCCGTATGGCCGCCCGAGCAGTGCATCACGGAGACGCGCGACATGACTCTCGACAAGCTGGCCGCCCCCGACAAGCTCGGCGGATCGGCCGTGGACGACAAGAAGACGGGACCGGCTCGCGTCACGACCCGGCTGGCGATGAGCGGACCGGCCGGTCTCGGCGTGCTCCTCCTGGCCGGCGCGGTCGCGTTCGGCCACACGAGCGGCCTGTTCGCGCCGACGCCCGACGACGGCGCGCCCGGCACGGCGGCGATCGCGCAGGCCGATGAGCCCGACGAGCCGGCCGCGGAGACCCCGAAGCCCGACCCGATCGTCGCGCCGCCCGGATACGACGAGGATGAGCCGATGGACTCGGTGGCCGAGGAGGAGAAGGCGCTCGCCGAGCGCACGCCGAAGCCACAGCCGATCGAGGTGGCACCCGAGCCCGAGCCCGAGCCGGAGCCGGTCACCTACGTCGAGCCGGCGCCGCAGCCCGCGCCGCCCGCGCCGACCGCCGTGCTCGCGCTCAATGCCAGCCTGACCGAGTACCCCGGCAAGGTGGTCCTGACCTGGAGCGCGTTCAACGGCGACGGTTTCGCCTACTACAAGCTTGTTCGCACCACCGACGGCGACGCGACGTGGCCGCCGGCCGGGGCCGACGAGATGGTCGGCGCCTTCGGCAGCCCGGGCGAGACCTGGGCCAAGGACCGGCCACCGTGTGGGACGACGGTCTACTACCGCGTCTTCGCGGTTCGCCACGGCGAGTACGGCTACTCGGTGCTCGCGCCGAGCAACCAGGTGAGCGCGTCGGTGGCATGCCCGCCGCCGCCCCCGCCGACGGCGGCCATCGGTCTCGAGGCCGGTGTGGTCGAGGGCCAGGTGCACCTGTCATGGGGCGCCTGTGCCGGCGAGCACTTCAACGCCTACAAGATCGTGCGGTCGCAGACGAATCCGGCGCCGATGTACCCCGAGGGTGAGGGCACGCAGCTCATAGCCGCCATCGGCGACGCGTGGCAGACGACCTTCGTCGACGCCGACGTCGCATCGGGCCAGACCTGGTTCTACCGGGTCCTGGCGCGGGCCGACAACGGCGGCGGGACCTACATCGCCTGCCAGTCCGCCGCGGTGTCGGTGACGATCCCGTAGGCCGTCGCAGGGCGGGGAGTACCGGCCGGTTCCAGTACCGCGGAACCGTTGTCCGGACCTCCCCGCCCACCTACGGTGCCGCAGCCGATGGATCACCCGAGCTCGCCCGGCGCGTCCCGCATGGCTCCCGAGCAGGAGCGTGCGCTCGTTTCGGCCGCCCGGACCGATCCGGGGGCCTTCGGCCAGCTCTATGACTACTACCTCCCGCGGATCTACGGCTTCATCTATCGACGAGTGCAGGAGCGCAGCGTGGCCGAGGACATCACGGCGACGACCTTTCAGCGGGGCCTCGAGGCCCTGCGGCGAGGCACGTTTCGCAACGACGCCTTCGGCGGCTGGCTCTACCGCGTCGCCGCCAACGCGGTCGTCGACCACGTCCGCGCCGGGTCCCGGATCGTGCGCATGGACGACACGACGCCCGCCGCCGACGAGCCGTCGCTCGAGGCCTTCACCGCCTCGCTCGAGCGCGACGAGCTGCGGGCGGCGCTGCACGGGCTCGCCGAGCCGCATCGGCGCGTGCTGCTGCTCAAGTTCTTCGACGACCTCGACGTCGACGAGATCTGCGCACTCCTCGGCTGCTCGCGGCAGACGTTCGCCGTGAAGCTGCATCGCGCGATCGCCGCCCTGCGCGGCGCGATGCTCACGGAGGCGACCGATGCAGCCTGACGCGCGCTTCGACTCCCAGCTCGAGGCCGACCTGGCCGCGGCAGGCGCCACCGCGCGTTCGGCGGCCTCCCAGGCACCGGCAGCGGCGTTCGCCTTCGGGCTCCGCTCGCAGCTCCTGACCGAGTACGCGCTTGCGGCGCCGGCGGCCGGCGCGGCGCGGCGCGCGATCCCGCAACGGCGGTCGCGGTTCTCGCGCTTCGCGCCGGCGTTCGCCACGGTCCTGGCGCTGGTGCTGGCCACC
>CAYVCE010000090.1:0-45111 GCA_964449915.1 uncultured Steroidobacteraceae bacterium
ATCGGTGATCTCGGCCGCGCGAACGGCCGCTTCCCAGACACCGGTATGGCCGACCATGTCGGGGTTCGCGTAGTTGGCGACGATGAAGTCGTAGCTGCCTGAGCCGATGCCGGCCACGAGCGCATCGGTGACGGGCAGGGCGCTCATCTCAAGGGCGAGGTCGTAGGTCGCCACCTCCCGGTTCGAGGGCACCAGGATCCGTTCCTCGCCGGGGAACGGCGGCTCGACGCCACCGTTGAAGAAGTAGGTGACGTGGGCGTACTTCTCGGTCTCGGCGACGTGGAGCTGGCGCTTCCCGAGGCGCGAGAGGTGCGCCGCCAGCGAGTCGATCTCGACCGGGCCGAAAGCCACGCTCACCGGCAGCTCGGCGGGCGCCTGGTACTCGGTCAGGGTCGCGACGTGGAGGTCGGGCGGGTTCTCGCCGAAGCGGTCGAGCGCCAGCACCTGGGTGAGCTGTCGGGCGCGATCGGCGCGGAAGTTGAGGTGAACGACGACGTCGCCATCTCCCACGCCGGTGTACCCGTCGACAACGGTGGGCCGGATGAACTCGTCGTTCTCACCGCGCTCATGCGCAGCCCTGACCGCGGACAACGCATCGGGCGCAAGCTCCCCCACCGCGTGGACGATCGCGTCGTACGCCTGGCGCGTCCGCTCCCATCGCCCGTCGCGGTCCATGGCGTAGTAGCGACCGCTGACGGTTGCCGGCGTGACGCGTCCGTCGATGCGCGCCATGAGGTCGGGCATGAAGCCGATGGCCGAGCGCGGCGGCGTGTCGCGACCATCGGTGAAGGCGTGGAGGAACACGTGGTCGGCCCCCAGCCCTTCGGCCGCGGCAAGGTCGACGGTCGCGACGATGTGCTCGTCGATGGCATGGACGCCGCCCGGGCCGATGAGTCCCATGAGGTGCAGCCGGCTGCCACGCTCGACGGCGAGGCGGCAGGCAGCGACCAGCGCCGGGGTGCTGCGGAAGCTGCCGTCGGCGATGGCCGCCGTGATGCGCGGCAGGTCCTGGAGGACGCGGAAGCCGGCGCCCAGGTTGAGGTGCCCGACCTCGCTGTTGCCCATCTGGCCGGGCGGCAGGCCGACGGCCTCACCGGAAGCCTCGAGCCGGGCAGTCGGCCACTCACGCATCAGGCGTTCCCAGGTCGGCATGCGCGCGGCCATGAGCGCGTTGCGCTCGGGGTCGTGCCCGATGCCGAAGCCGTCGAGCACGACGAGCGTCAGCGTCACGCGCCGGCCGCCGCGCGCAGGATCTCGCCGAAGACGTCGGGCTTGAGGGACGCGCCGCCGACGAGGGCGCCATCGATGTCGGGTTGGGCGAACAGTTCGGCGGCGTTCTCGGCGGTCACGCTGCCGCCGTACTGAATCGGGATCTCGTCGGCCGCGTCTGGATCTGTCTCGCGCAGGATGGCGCGGATCTGGGCGCACACCTCCTGGGCGTCCTCGGCCGACGCCGCGTCGCCGGTGCCGATCGCCCACACCGGCTCGTAGGCGATCACGAGGCCCGTCCCGAGCAGCCGGTCGAGTCGGCCGATGGCGGCCCGCAGCTGGCGATCGATGACCGACGCGGTCGCGCCGGAACGACGCTCGTCGGCACGCTCGCCGATGGCCGCGATCGGGCGCAGGCCGTGGGCGACCGCGCTGGCGACCTTGCGGCCGACGGCCTCATCGGTCTCGCCGTCGTACTGGCGTCGCTCGGAGTGGCCGAGGATGACGAAATCGGCACGTCCGGCCAGCATGAGCGGGCTGGTCTCGCCGGTGAAGGCGCCGCGCTCCTCGAAGTGCATCGTCTGGGCGCCGACCGCCACGGGCGTGCCTGCCAACGTCGAGGCTACCGCCTCGAGCCAGATGGCCGGCGGGCACACGACGGTGACGACGGACGGCACCGTCGCGGCCGCGACGGCCCGTGCCAGCGCAACCGCCTCGTCCCGCGTCGGCGGGTTCATCTTCCAGTTCCCGGCCACGACCGGCACGCGCGTCATCGATGCTCCTCCTCGGTCAGCTGGATGAGCCGCCGCAGACGATGGTTGACCGCCGATCGGCTGACGCCGAGGGCTGAGGCAAGCGTATCGAGATCGGCGTCGGGCATGCGGCGCCTCGTCGCAGCCGTCTCGCGCAGCGACGGGGCCAGCCGGGCGAGCGTGCCGTCGCGCTCGAGGCGGTCGATCGCGCCGAGCTGGCGATCGGCGGCGCGGACGGTGCGTCCGAGGTTCGCTTCCTCGGCGTTGAGCAGCCGGTTGAGCCGCGACCGGACGTCGGCCCCCACGCGCTGGGTCTCGAGCTCCAGTACGCCGCGATTGGCACCCATCAGGCCGAGCAGCGAGACGATCTCGTCCTGGCCCTTCAGGTACACCACGTGGTGGCCGCGACGCACCGCGATCCCGGCACGCACGCCTATGTCCACGAGCAGCTCGCCGAGGATCGTCGCCGCCGCTTCGGTGCGCAGGACGAACTCGACGTGCGGGCCCGACGTGGTGAACGAGATCGATCCGGAGCCGAGCAGCGCGCCACGCAGGAACGAGCGCCGATCGCAGGCGGGTGCGTCGTGCCAGTGCCATGGACCGAGGGCGTCGCGGTCGACACGCACGCCGAGGTGATGACGGGCCCCGGCGCGGCGGCCGCGCTCGACGGTCACCGGCCGCGGCGGCTCGACCTCGATCTCGAGCGAGGTGGCGAGGTGAACGGCGGTGCGGGCCGTGGCGTGGTCGAGGGTCCGGAGCCGGTCGCCGCCGCTGCCGTGGAGGAGTCCGATGAGCTCGGCGCGGCGGCAGCAGGCCCGCGCCGGCTGGATGCGGGCGAGCTCGCCCTTGATCTCGCCCGCGAGGAGCACGGAGCCGCTCAGGAAGCGCTCGCAGCCTGCCGCCGGACCCGCCGGTGGCGCGGACGCTCGACCCGGTCCTCCTGCAGGAGCCGCATGAGCGCTGTCGCGAGCTTGGCTGGATCGTGACGGTGGGCGTTCGTCGGGTCGATGACGTCCTCCTCGACGATCACCACCGGCAGCTGCTCGAGGTCACGGACGTCCACCTCGACCGGCCGGGCGCGCCATCCCTCGGGCGGCCGCGCCGACCGGCCGCGGTTGACGACGACGCAGTCGATGATGTCGTCGCCCACGTGGTCGAACAGCGCGCGCAGGTGCTGCGAGGCCGTCATGTCGGGCGTCTCGCCCACCTGGGTGGCGACGTTGCAGACATAGACCCGCAGGCCCGGCGCGGCCGCGAGCGCATCGCGCACGTCCGAGATGAGCAGGTTGGGCAGCACGCTGCTGAACAGGCTGCCCGGGCCGATGACGATCATGTCGGCCTCGAGGATCCGCTCGAGCGCCTCGGGGTTGGCGCGCACGTCGTCCGGCTCGATATAGACGCGCTCGATCGGCTCATCGGCGCCCATGATCCCGACCTGCCCGTACAGGTGCCGGCCCGAGGCGAGCCGGGCCGACAGGTTGAGTGGCACGCTCGTGGCCGGCAGGACCTGGCCGCGCACCGCCAGGACGCGGTTCGACTCGCGGACCGCCTCCTCGAAGTCGCCGGTGACCGCCGTCATGGCCGCGATGAACAGGTTGCCGAAGGCGTGGTCGTCGAGGCCGGATCCAATCGGGAAGCGGTATTGCATCAGCTGGGTCATGAGCGGCTCCGCGTCGGCGAGGGCGGCAATGCAGTTGCGGATGTCACCGGGCGGCACGATCCCGAGCTGCTGGCGCAGCCTTCCGCTGCTGCCCCCGTCATCGGCGACCGCCACCACTGCGGTGATGTTGGCGCTGTAGCCCTTCAGACCGCGGAGAAGGGTCGAGAGCCCGGTGCCGCCGCCCATCGCCACGATGCGCGGGCCCCGCGCCAGGTAGCGCTTCGTGTAGAGCACCTCCATGACGCTGTCGCCGCGCGCCACGAACGGCGAGATCACCGACCGCATCAGGCCCCACATGCCGATGCCGGTCAACAGCAGCCCGAGCGCGGCGACCAGCGCGGCACGGATCTCCGGCTCCAGCCACGCGCCGGTCACCCAGTACACGGTCGGGATCTCGTCGGCCGCGTTCTGGCGGTAAAGGTCGCGGATGAAGATCGCCGCACCCAGGCCCAGAATCGCGATGCCCACGAACAGGAGCAGCAGCCAGCGCTTGAGGTGCATGCCGGGGTAGAGCCAGCGCGGGATGCGCGGTCCCTTCACCGCTCCAGCTCCCGGTGGAAGACGGCGACCGATGCCTTCGGCACCTTCGACAGGCGTGCGGCGAGCGCTTCCGCCAGTGCAATCGAGCGGTGGACGCCGCCGGTACAGCCGAGCGCGACGCACAGCCGCTCCTTGCCCTCGGCGCGGTATGCCGGCGCAGTGAGCTCGAGGAGCTCGGCAACCAGGTCGAGGAATCGCGTGGCGACCGGCTGGCCGAGCACGAAGTCGCGCACCGGCTCGTCGAGACCGGAGAGCGGCTTGAGCGTCGGGTTCCAGTAGGGATTGGTCAGGAATCGCACGTCGAACACGAGGTCGGCCTCGAGCGGAATGCCGTACTTGAACCCGAATGTGACGATGTCGATGCGCAGATCGTCACCGGCCGCCTGCCGAGGGATGACGGCCAGCAGCCGATCCTTGAGCTGGCCGATGGAGAGGCCCGTCGTGTCGATACAGTGATCCGCCAGCTCCCGCGTGTCTGCCAGTCGCTTCCGCTCCTCCGCGATGCTGGCCTGCACGCTACTGCGCGTCGCCTGCAGCGGGTGGCGGTGGCGAGTCTCGCTGAATCGGCTGATGAGGCTCGCGTCGCTGGCCTCCAGGTAGATGAGCTCCAGCCGCGTGCCGTCCGCCTCCAGCCTCTCCGTCGCCCGCTGGATGGCCGGGGCAGGATCGCCGGCCCGGATGTCGAGCACGAGCGCGGACCGCCGGTAGCGTTCCGGGTCTTCGCGACGCAGCGTCAGGAAGTCGTCGAGCAGTGCCGGCGGCAGGTTGTCGACGCACGAGTAGCCGAGGTCCTCGAACAGCTTGCTTGCCTGGCTCTTGCCGGCGCCGGACAGGCCGCTGATCACCACGAAGTGCTCGATCGCCGCCTCCGGGCCCGCGGATCGAGAGGCGTCGTCCTCGTGGATCGCCGCGCTGCGCGCCATGGTCCCTCCGTGCTCGAACGGGCACGAG
The DNA here is from genome assembly GCA_964449915.1 of uncultured Steroidobacteraceae bacterium. Lineage (GTDB taxonomy): Bacteria > Chloroflexota > Limnocylindria > QHBO01 > QHBO01 > JACDBZ01. The sequence goes on from CAYVCE010000090.1 coordinate 5,113, forward strand.
TATAGAGCGGCGTCACTCGGCGCCGGAAGCGCCTCGGCGGCCGTCGCGGATGCCCCGCACGGTCGCCGCAGCCGATGCGCGGAGCGCGTCGAGGTCGTACCCGCCCTCCAGCGTGAGCGCCACGCCGGACAGCCCGAGCCGAGCGCTGAGCGCCCCGAGGAGGAGGGCAACCTCACCGAAGCCCGCCTCGGTCACCCGCAGGTTGGCCAGCGGGTCTGCCGCGTGCGCGTCGAAGCCGGCCGACACTAGGATCGCATCGGGCCCGAAGTCCTCGATGGCGGGCAGCAGATCTTCGCGCCAGGCGTCGACGAACGCCTCGTCCCCGGCGCCGGATGGCAGCGGTCGGTTGTGCACGGTACCCTCCGCCGGCGGAGCACCGCGTTCGGCGCGCTCTCCGGTGCCCGGAAACAGCGGCGACTCATGGGTAGACGCATAGCAGACGTCACGATCGGCGTCGAAGATGGCCTGCGTGCCATCGCCGTGATGCACGTCCCAGTCCATGATCGCGATCCGGCGCGCGAGGCCGCGACGCCGGAGCCCGGCAGCGGCGACCGCGATGTTGTTCAGCAGGCAGAACCCCGAGCCTCGAGCGTGCGCGGCGTGGTGCCCTGGGGGACGCACCACCGCGAACGCCACCGCCGCCTCGCCCGTCTGCACGGCCAGCGCGGCCTGCAGGGTGGCACCCGCGGCCAGCCGGGCGGCGCGCATCGATCCCGACAGCAGGTACGTGTCGGGATCCAGCCAGCCGCCGCCGCGACCCTCCATGCCACCCAGTTCGCTGAGGTAGCGCGTGTCGTGGACCTCGACCAGCGACGGGTGGTCAATCTCCTGGACCGCCGGCTCGACGAGGTCGTCGCCGGCAGCATCGCGGACGCCGGCTGCCACCGCCAGGCGACGCTCGGGCCGCTCGGGATGCCCGGCGGCCTGGTGCGCATCCATGGCCGCATCGGTCAGGAGCCAGACGCTCACGGGCGGACGGCCCGGATGAGCTGCAGCGTTCCCTCGAACAGCGCGTACATCACCAGCGACAGGACGGCCGAGCTCGTCGGGTCGCCACCCGGCGTGGCGACGATGGCGAACAGCACGATGCCGAGGATCGCCCACCGCCGGCGTGCGGACAGGAACCGGTAGTTGAGGATGCCGACCCGGGCTCCCATCAGGAGCAGCACGGGGAACTGGAAGGCAAGCCCGAAGGCCAGCATGATCGCCATCACGAAGCCCACGTAGTCGGAGAGCCGCAGCATCGAGGCGTCGATGCCGGCAGGCGTGAGGGACAGCAGGAACTGGAGCGCGTACGGGATGATGACGTAGCCGAGCACGATCCCGAAAGCGAACAGCAGGATGGCGCCGATGAGCAGCGGCCACACGAGGCGGCGCTCGCGCTTCGTGAGCCCCGGCGTGACGAAGCGCCACAGCTCGTACACGATGACCGGCACCGACAGGGCGATCCCCACGTACAGCGCGATCTTCAGGCGCACCGACAGCGCCTCGCCGATGGTGAGCTGGATGAGCTGGTAGTCGCCCTCCGGGAGCGGCAGCTGGAGCAGCTCGAGGATCGGCTCGGAAAGGAAGAAGCCCAGGATTCCTGCGATCACGATCGAGATCGCGATGACGATGATGCGGCTACGGAGCTCGTCGAGGTGCTCGATGAGGCTCATGGTGGCCTCGTCGGGGGGGCTCGCCTCAGGCGTCACGATCGGCGCCGCCGGTCAGGTGGCGTGACGGCCGTCGGACCCTCAGTGCTTCGGGGTCTCGCCGGCGGGCTTTTCGTCGCTTGTCGTCCGGTTCGCATCGCCGCGGACGGACTCCTCGAGCTCGTTCGAGGCCTTGCGGAACTCACGGATGCCCTTGCCCACCGCGCTGCCGATGTCGGGCAGCTTGCCGGGGCCGAAGATGATCAGAACGATCACGAGGAGCAGGATGAGCTCCATCGGTCCGGGAATCGGCATCTCGTCTCACGCCTCCGTGAAGGGCCGCCGAGCGGCGCTGGCCGTCGAGTGTAGCACCGCCTCTCGCATCCGGCTGTGCAGCGACTCCGCCGCCGCTGCCGCCGCCACGCGCCAATCCGCGCCGCGCGATGCCGAGGCGATGCCCCGCGACACGGCAACGAGCCCCGGTGCCCACTCTCCGTGGCAGGCGGCCATCGAGGCCGCGAGGTCACCGCCCTGGGCCCCGACCCCGGGCACCAGGAATCCAGGCCCCGGAAGCACATCGCGCAGGCGTGCAAGCTCCTGCGGCGCGGTTGCCCCCACCACCAGCCCGACGCGTCCGCCCGGCCACTGCTCGGCGACCCAGCGCGCCACGCGCTCGTGCAGGGGCCGGCCGTCCACGAGCAGGTCCTGCAGGCGCCCGGCCGACGGGTTGGTGGTGCGCGCCAGCACGTACACCAGCCGCCCCGGGTGGGCGAGGAAGGGTTCGATGGCGTCTTCGCCCAGGTAGGGCGACACGGTGACGGCATCGGCGTCGAGGTGGCCGAAGATGCCCTCCGCGTAGCGCTCGGCGGTGGTGCCGATGTCGCCGCGCTTGGCGTCGAGGATGCAGAGCACGTCGGCCGGGACGTCGCGCCGCACGCGCTCGAGCGCGGCCCAGCCGGCCGAGCCCAGCGCCTCGAAGAACGCGACGTTGATCTTGACGGCGGCAGCCTCTCCCACCGCCGCCTCGATGATGCCCCGCGCGAAGGCCTCGATCCCGAGCACGCCCCCGGGCAGCTCGTCGGGCAGGTCGTCGGGGTGCGGATCGATCCCGAGGCACAGGGGGGCGCCCAGCGCCTCGACCCGCGCGCGCAGCCGCTCGAGCGCTTCCGTCATCCGGCGCGCGCGAGCTCCACGGAGGGCCGACGCCGAGCCAGGAGCGGGCTGGCGGCCGCCTCGGCGAAGTCGACCACGCGCAGGCGCAGGCGCGGCATTCCACCGAACGTGTCGCGCTCCAGGGTGCCGACGAGGTCGAGCTCGGTACCCTCCTCGGGCAGCTCCCGCTCGGCGTCGACCTCGAACGCGACGGCGTCGACGGTCACGAGGCCGCGCAGCATGCGGAACGCGACGTGCGCCTCCCTCGCGCCGATCCGACGCGCCCCGGCCACGCGCAGGCCGGTCACCGCCAGCACCGGCTCGAGATGGCCTGGTCCGTAGGGCGCCAGGCGCAGGAGCTCGTCGGCCAGCTCCCAATCGAGGAGGCGCGCCGGCAGGACGAGGTCGATGAGCTGGCGGCCGGGTCGCTGCACCTCGGCACCCGGCTCGGCGCCGAGCGGCCGCTCCAGCGCGGCGAACGCCGCCGAGAAGGCTGACCAGCTTGCCGGTGCCAGGCTGAAACCACCGGCCGCGGCATGCCCGCCGCGCTTGGTCAGGTGGATGCTGACCGCCTCCAGCGCGGCCGCCACGTGGAAGTCGACCGGTGCGCGAACCGACCCGCGCAGCTCGGTGCCGACCAGCGCAACGGCGGCGACTGGCCGCGCGAGCTCGTCGCACAGCCGCCCGGCGACGAGACCGAGCAGACCCGGCGCCCATGCGTCGTCGCGCACGATGAGTGGCACGTCACCGGGGGACGCCGCCGCGGCCAGGCGCGCGGCCTCGATCGCCACGGTTGTCATCTCGCGCCGCCGCTGGTGGACCCCTTCGAGCTCCTCGGCAAGACGCTCGGCGTTCGTCGGATCCTCCTCTAGGAGCAGCGACATGGCAAGCTCGACGTCGGCGATGCGGCCCGCGGCATTGATGCGCGGCACGACCCCGAATGCAAGGTCGCGCGCCGTCGGCTGGCCGGGCGCCTCGCACGAGCGTGCCAGCAGCGCGCGCAGGCCGGCGCGCGACGTGCGCGAAAGCTCGTCGAGGCCCAGCCGCACGATGGCACGGCTCTCGCCGGTCATGGGTGCCATGTCGGCGACCGTGCCGATCGCGGCGATGGCGGCCAGCCCATCGGTTGGGACGCCGCGGCCGGAGAGGAGCGCTGCAGCCAGCTTGTACGACAGCCCGGCGCCGGTCAGGTCGGGGTCGGGGTAGGCGCAGTCGGGTCGATGGGGGTCGACGACCGCCACGGCGCGCGGCAGGACCGTCGGTGGCAGGTGGTGATCGGTGATGACGACGTCGATCCCGAGGGAGCGCGCGAGCTCCACCTCCGCGACGTTGCCGACGCCGCAGTCACAGGTGACGACGAGCCGCACGCCGCGACCCGCCAGGTCGTGCAGGCCGGCTGCCGACAGGCCGTAGCCCTCGGCCAGTCGGGAGGGCACGTAGCGGATCGGATCGGCGCCGAGGCGGCGGAGCGCGATCACCCAGACCACGATCGCCGTCATGCCGTCGGCGTCGTAGTCGCCCCAGATCGCGATCCGCTCGCCGGCGACGACGGCGCGGTCGATGCGCTGCAGGGCTGCTTCGGCATCGGCCATGCGCGAGAGGTCGTGGAGGGCGCCGGCGCCGGCGCCGAGGAAGCGCTGCAGCCCGGCGTCGTCCACGAATCCACGGCGGGCGAGGAGGGTCGCGACGGCGCGGCCGAAGCCGGTGAAGACGGGGGGTTCCGCGATGGGGTCCGGGAGCAGCCACTCGAGGCGCGGGGCGATCACACCGACATGGTAGCCGCGGCCGATTGGCCGCCGCTTACCGTTCCGTTACCGGCTCAGCGCGCCCCCGAGCGGGCCGGTCGGGCGGTGCCCTCTCGCGCCCTGCGCCGGCGGCTCCACTCGTCCCAGGCGACCAGGATCTGGCTGGCGTTGAAGATGGACGAGTATGTCCCGCTGACCACGCCGAGCAGCAGGGCGAGGGCGAAGGTGCGGATCGTCGGCGGGCCCAGGAGGATGAGCGCGCCGAGCGTGACGACCACCGTCAGCGAGGTGATGATCGAGCGCCCGGCGGTCTGCAGGATCGAGTGGTTGACGATCGCGCCGAACGACTCGCCGGCATGGCGGACGCGGTTCTCGCGGATGCGGTCGAAGACCACGATCGTGTCGTGGACGCTGAAGCCGATGACGGTCAGCAGCGCGGTCACGAACAGCGCGTCGAACTCGACGTTGAAGACGTAGCCGAGGATCGCGAACGTGCCGACGACGAGGATGACGTCGTGGAGCAGCGCGACGATCGCCGCGGTCCCGAAGCGGAAGCCGAACCGCATCCACAGGTAGGCGAGGATGAACATCTCGCCGACGATGATGAGGATGGCCGAGGTGCGAATGAGCTCGGCGCCGATGATCGGGCCGACGGTGCGCACGCTCCGCGGCTCGCCCGGTCCGAACCGGCGCTCCAGCTCGTCCTCGAGCTCGGCGAACTCGGTGCCCTCCGCGATCGGCACGGGTGTCGGCTCCGCCGAGGCGCTCGCCGACGGCGAGACCGAGGCGCTGGGACTCGGCGACGGCTCGGGTGATGCCGTTGGGGTCGGCTCGGCCGACGCCGAGGCCGATGCGGAGGCCCCGGCGCTCGCGCTCGCCGATCCCGAGGGCTCTGCCGAGGAAGACTGCGGTGCCGAGGCCGACGCTGATGCTGATGCCGAGGCGGATGCCGAGGTCGATGCGGACGGTGACGGTATGGGCGCCGGCGTCTCGGCCGGGATGAGGTCGATCGGCTCGGTTCGGATCCGCAGGTATCCATCCGGCAGCTCGGTGACGAGGGCGTCCGGGTAGCCGAGCTCGGCCAGGGTGGCGGTCATCTCGGCGGCGCTCGGCTGGTCCTCGTAGCGGACCTCCCACTCCGTCCCGCCGGTGAAGTCGATCGACGGCCGCAGCCCGCCGAGGAAGATGAAGATCAGTCCCGGGACGGTGAGGATGGCACTGATCGCGAACCACAGGTTGCGCTTGCCGACGATGTCGTACACGGCCTAGCGCTCCACGTGGTAGAGCTCGAGGCGGCGGCCCCAGCTCGTGCGGGTGACGTAGCGCAGCATCGTGCGCGTCACGGTGACCGCGCTGAACATGCTGACCAGCACGCCGATGATGAGGACCAGCGCGAAGCCGCGGACCACGGTCGTGCCCTGCCAGTACAGCCAGCCGGCGACGAGCAGCGAGCTGACGTTCGAGTCGAGGATGCTCGACCACGCGCGGTTGAATCCCGCCTCGATCGCCGGTCCGAGCGTCTTGCCGGCCCGGATCTCTTCCTTCATGCGCTCGAAGATGAGGATGTTGGCGTCGACCGCCATCCCGATCGACAGGATGAAGGCGGCCACGCCGGCGAGCGTCAGCGTGACGCCGATGACCCGGAAGATGGCGTACACGACGAGCGTGTAGAAGACGAGGGCGAAGGCCGCGAGAACGCCCGGCAGGCGGTAGTAGGCGATCATGAAGACGAGGACGAGGAGCAGGCCGACGCCGCCCGCCACCAGCGCCTGGACAAGGAAGTCGGCGCCGAGCGTCGGGTCGACGTCGTCGAAGCCGATCTCGGTCAGCGACAGCGGCAGGGCACCGAAGCGCAGGGTGTTGTAGAGGTTGGTGCGCTCGAGCTCATTCTCGGGACCGGGCGGACCGACGGTGATGATCGTGCTGCCCTCGCAGATCGGGCTGCCGATGTCTGGCGTGGTGATGACCCTCCCATCGAGCGCGATCGGTCCGGGTCGGTTGACGTTCGCCGTCGTGAACTCGCACCAGATGGCGTTGCCCTCGGCGAGAAGGCTGAACGACACTCCGATCTGGTTGCCCTGGCCGACGTCGGGGGTGACGCTCCCCTGCTGGATCTGGCGGCCGTTGAACAGCTCGCGTACCGTGCCGGTCTCGAGCAGGCTGCGGATGTCCTGGTCGCGGGTGAGCGTCTGGCCCAGCGGATCGATGAACTGGAGCTGGCCGGTCGAGCCGACCAGGTCGCGCACCTGGCTCTCGTCGCTGACGCCGGGCACCTCGACCACGATGCGGCGCGAGCCGTCGCCGGCCGTCTCCGTCCTCACCTGCGGCTCGCTGACCCCGATGCCGGCCACGCGGCGCTCGATGATGTCGCGCGCCAGCACCAGGTCCTCGTCGGTGATCTCCGCATCGCCCTGCGGCTGGGCCTCGAGCGTCACGCGCAGCCCGCCCTGGAGGTCCAGGCCGAGCACGGTGCGGAACTCGACGCCGCCGACCTCGCTGGGCAGCCACGTGAGGCCGGGCACGTTGCGCGGCAGGTCGATGAAGATCGCCACCAGGGCGATCGCCCCGATGACCCACGGGGCGATGCGACGCCAGGTCATGCTGTGGCCGTAGGTTCCTCAGGTCGTGCGGATACCGTGCGGGCGCGGTGCGCCGCGGACACGAAACACGCCGCTTCACCAGCGGCGGGCGGCGCCAGTATAGCCGACGGCCTCAGGCGAGCATCCCCTCGCGGGCCAGGTGCGCCTTCAGCCGCTCGGCGAGGTCGCGGCTGATGCCCGGGGTGCCCGCCACGTCGTCGACGGAAGCCTCGCGGATGCGACGGACGGAGCCGAATCGCTTCAGCAGCGCCTTCTTGCGCCCCGGGCCGATGCCCTCGACGTCGTCGAGCTCGCTCCGCAGCGCGCGCTTGCCGCGCACGTCGCGGTGGTACGTGATCGCGAACCGATGCGCCTCGTCGCGGATCCGCTGCACGAGGTAGAGAGCCTGGGAGCGGCGCGGCAGCACGACCGGGTCGGACCTCCCCGGCAGGTAGAGCTCCTCGAAGCGCTTGGCGAGCCCGGAGAGCGGCACGTCGGTGATGGCCAGCTCGTCCATCACTGCCATCGCCGCCGAGAGCTGGCCCTTGCCGCCGTCCACGATGACGAGGTCCGGGATCGACCACCCGGCGTCACGGCCGCGGCTGCCGTCGTCCTCGGGCACCTCGTCGGCGCCCACCGCGTCGAGCGACAGCGCGCCGGTCTCCGAGCGCAGCTTCGCGACGCGGCTGAAGCGGCGACGGAGGACCTCGGCCATCATCCGGAAGTCGTCCGGCGTATCGCCGGATCGGATGCGGAAGCGCCGATACTCCTTCGGCTCGGGCCGCCCGTCGATGAACACGACCATGCTCCCGACCGCCGACGTGCCCTGGATGTTGCTCATGTCATAGCACTCGATGCGCTCCGGCGGGCGCGACAGTTCGAGCGCGGAGGCCAGCTCGCCGAGCGCCTCGTCGCGTCGGGCGGCATCGGCCATCCACTCGGCGCGCTCGCGCTCGAGTGCCTCGACCGCGTTCTGCGTCGCCAGCGCAACCAGCCGTCGCTTCTCGCCGCGCTCGGGGACCGAGATCGTGACGCGCACGCCCCGCCGGCCGGCGAGGTATGCGGCGAGGTCATCGGCCTCGGCGGGCAACGTCGGGACGAGCAGCGCGCGCGGGACGGCATCGGTGCTGGCGTAGTACTGCTGGAGGAAAGCGCCGAGCGTCTCCGCATCGGTCACGTCGCGTGCGCCGACGACGACGTAGTGCTCGCGGCCGATGAGCTTCCCGTTGCGCACCTGCATGACCTGGATGCAGGCCTCGTCCTCGGCGCGTGCCATCCCGATCGCGTCGTGCTCGGCGCGGCTGAAGGCGGCCATCTTCTGCTGCTCCATCGTGCGCTCGACGGCGCGCAGCTTGTCGCGCGACACGGCCGCCTGCTCGAAGCGCAGCGCGTCGGAATGCGAGCTCATCTCGCCGCGCAGCTGCGCCGCGATCGGCTCCTGCCTGCCCTCCAGGAAGTCGACGATCTGGCCGATCGTCTCGCGGTACTCCGGCTTCGGGATGGCCTCGATGCACGGGCCCTGGCATCGGTTGATGTAGTAGAGCAGGCACGGCCGCTCGAGGACCCGCTTGCCCTCGGGGATGTCGAGGTTGCAGGTCCGAAACGGGAAGATCTTGCGCAGGAGCTTCAAGGTCTCGTCCACGCTCGAGGCCGATGCGTACGGGCCGAAGTAGCGGCTCCCGTCGCGGACGAGGCGCCTGGTCCGCACGATGCGTGGGAAGTCCTCGCCGAGCGTGATCTTCACGAAGGGGTAGCTCTTGTCATCGCGCAGCCGGATATTGAAGCGCGGCCGGTGCTCCTTGATCAGGTTCGACTCGAGCAGGTACGCCTCGGAGACGGTATCGGTGACGATATACTCGACGTCGGCGACCTCGGTCACCATGCGGCTGATCCGAACGTCCTCTGGCGGCCGCTCCCCGAAGTACGACCGCACCCGGGAGCGCAGCGAGTCGGCCTTGCCGACGTACAGCACGCGACCGGCGGCGCTCTTCATGAGGTAGACCCCCGGGCCGGTCGGGAGGCGGCGCAGCAGGGCGCGCAGCTGCTCGGGGAGGTCGCGCTGCGGGCTCATGCGATCGATTCTAGGCTCGATCCAACCCCCAGTACCCGACGCCCTCCCCGGCCTCGGCGATGACTTCCAGCAGCCGATGGAGGCGTGGAGAGGTCGTGGCGATCTCGTCGCGCCCCAGCCATCCGACCTCGGCGATCTCCCCCAGCTGGGGCTCGAGCTCGCCCCCAACGATCGTGCCGACGAACACGAAGCTCACGTCGCGGCCGCGGCGTCCATCCACGAGCACGAGCCGGTCGACGCGCGCCTCGAGTCCCGTCTCCTCGCGCGTCTCGCGCTCCGCGGCCTCGTGTGGAGCCTCGTCGCGCTCGACCCTGCCTCCCGGCAGCATCCATCCCGGCCCGAGGTAGGTGGTTCGCACCACGAGGATGCGCCCCTGGTCGTCCGTCGCCAGGATGTGCGAGCCCTCGATCCGGCGATAGCGACCGCCGAACAGGCCGGCCACCTGGACGGCCCCGCGCACGAGCAGGCCCGGGACGTCCGCGACCCGGATCTGCCGCCTACGGCGCATCGGTTGCGATGGTTCCGATCGGGCTGGCGAGCTCGCGTGACAGGTAAGAGCGCAGCCCGCCGTAGTCGCCCGGCCCCGACCAGTCGACCGGGATCAGGATGTACTGGCCGATGGTGTTGGTGGTGGCCGCGAGGACGACATCCTCGCTGAGCTCGACGCGTCGGTCGCTGTCCAGGTGCGACGACAGGAGGAAGAGGTCGATGGCCGACAGGTCGGTCCGGACGCGCCCTTCCATCGCGTCCATCAGCGCCAGTCCCGGCAGGATCGAGCCGATGCCGCCTTCGCCGAGCTTCGCACGGAGCGCGGAGAGCACTCGAGCCTGGCGCACCGATCGCGCAAAGTCGTTCGACTCGGACACAACACTGGTGTAGCGCGCTCGCGCATACCAGAGCGCTTCCTCGCCGGACAAGTGGATCTCCCCGGCTTCGAACGGGCCCTCATCCCAGTAGCCTGCGTTGTGGTTCTCCTCGGGGCCCGTGTACATGAAGGCCACCGGGTTCTCGAGCGTCACGCCGCCGACGGCGTCGACCATGTCCCGAAAGCCGATGAAGTCCATCGACAGCCAATGTTGGATCTCAAGGCCGGTCACCTCCGACAGGACCGCGGCGAGCAGCGTTGCGGCGCGGTCGAGCCTCGCCATCTCGTCGACGTCCTGCGGGCTGTGCCCAGCGGCGAAGACCTCGTTCACCTTGCCGTTCTGGCTGAACTGATCGACTCCTTCAATCCAGAGGTCGCGCGGAATGGGGATGGTGGTCGTCATGTCGGTGGCCGGATCGATCGAGAGGATCTGGATCGAGTCGGCAAGGAAAGCGCCCTCGTGTTCGGCACCGCCGTAGCCGACCAGCAGGACGTTGACGCGGTCGCTGCCGTTGAGCGGCCCGAGCAGCGTGGTCGAGGGAAACAGGGCGCTCGAGACCGATGCGTTGAAGGTCGCGGCGCGCATGAAGAGCAGCACGCCGCCAACGACCACGGCGAGGAGCAGCAGCAGGAAGATGATGCGCAGCGTGCGCCCGAGCGAACCCGGGCGGGCGGGGGATGCCCGGCGCCGACGAGGCGGCTCGAGCCTCGCCTGGCGACGACTGGCACCGCGCCGGGACACCCCGCCCGACCGGATCAGCTCGCGGTCGTACGGCTGCGTGTCGTCGCCACGGGCGTATCTCGCGGAGCGCATCACGAGTGCACAGGATACGGCCTCCACCGGCACGCCGCCGGTGACGGACTCGGTCGGGCGGTCAGTGGATGATCACCCGGTCGGCTTCGGAGAAATTGAGCCTCTCGCTGCTCTGCATCGACTGGATGATCGCCGGCTCCGCCGTGTACTCACCCATGCTGACGACTCGCGCCCAGTAGGTCGCGGCCTGGTTCATCGGCGCAGTGGAGACGCAGAAGCTGACGCGCTGACCCTCGATGCGATAGGGGTAGCTCACGCCGCCCTCCAGGCCCCAGGCGTCATTGCGCACGACGGGCCGCAGGCCGGACGCCAGCACATCGGTGAGCTGGTAGCAGCCATCAAGCGCCTGTGCTCCGAACTCGGCGTTCAGGGTGATCTGCACAAGCTCGCCCTCGACCAACGACGCCGGGTCCTTGCCGTACGTGCGCGTCACCGTCACGTCGGCATCGACTGCCGTCGAGGCCGGATCCATGGGTGCAGTGTAGAACGCGGCGACGCCTGCGGCGCCCTCGATCCGCTCCACTCCGAGGTTCGCCAGCTGCCCGGCGGTCAGCTGGATCCCGAAGGACTCCCCGCCCTGCAACGTCAGCTCGGTGCGCTCGCCGTCGACCGTGTAGGCGAGCCGTACCGGCTCGGACGACAGCCGGGGGAGCGCGATTGCGAGGTAGCTGATCTGCTCCAGCTCGACGAGGATGTTGGTCGTGGCGTTCTTGGTCGTGTATGCGAAGAACTGCGGCGCGCGACTGTCGCCCAGGCCGCCGCCGAGGATCGCAGCCAGCGACGTCGCCTCCAGGATCTCGTCCTGGTCGTCACCGACGCGCAGGCGATAGGTGGGCGCGGTGCGTTCTCCGTACTCGGCGACCAGGCTCTCGTAGACCTGCCGTGCGGTAGTGTCGTCGCCCAGCTCCATCATCGCCAGGCCGGCATAGATCCGCTCTCGCCAAGTGAGGTCGGCCTCGTCGAGCAGCGCCTGGAGCTGCATCAGCACAGGATCACCGAGCGCCGCCAAGCCGTACAGCGCGATCAGCTGGCGCTCGCGGGTCTCACCGCGGTCCTCGAGGACACCCAGGAAGGACTGTCTGAGGCCGCCGGTGCCGAAGCGGTCGGCCGAGACGGCGGCGGCGCGTGCGGTGAGCGTGAGGTCCTGGCCGGCGTATGGGAAGAGCGCGACCCCGCCCTCCGGGGTCTGGTAGGCGGTGGCGTCGAACGGCTCGCTGGGCGCCGCGACCCCGTCATAGAACGTCGCGAGGAGGTCAGCCGAAACGTCACGGGCCAGTCGCTGATCGAGCCGGTCGCCGTAGCCCCAGGTCAGCCGCTGCAGCACGCCAACGTATCGCCCGCGCTCCTCGTCGGAGAAGACGACACGCGTCGGGCCGGTCTCGCTTCCCTCCACGCGGAGACCGCTCACGACGTCGTAATAGCGGGTCTGTGCGGACACCAGGCGTGAGGCCACCACCCGGATCGTGCGCACCAGGCTGTCCTCGAGCGCGCCCGAGCGGGCCTCGATGAGGACCTCGTGCGTTCCTTCGTGCAACTCCGGCAGCGAGAGGTGCGCCGCCTGGAACGCCGGCGCCGTTACCTCGATCGGCGTATCGAGGCCGAGCGAGGGTGCCGCCACTGAGAACGTGACGCTGTCGCTCGCGCCGAGGGCCCGTCCGAACGAGCGCAGACGGAGCTCGGGCTCGTCCGTGACGAGGTACTCGTCGCTCAGCGTCACGTCGGCGAAGAATGGAAGGCCAACGACGATCCTGTGCATCGCGCCACCCGCCATGAGGCGGTCGTTGAACCCCTCTGCGGTCACGCGCCAGGACGTGAGGTTATCGGGCAGCTCGAAGCTGATGGATGCGTGGCCGTCCGCATCGGTGGTGACCGCGCCATGGAAGGCGACGTCGGCGAACTGGCTGCGTGGCCCACCGGTGGTGGCGCCGAATCCAGGGCTCTGGACGTCGGTCGGGACCTGGTGCGATGCATACGTCCGCAAGATGCCCGGGCTCACCGGCGCATACACCGCATCGAGCGCGCACACACACGTGTTCGCGCCCTGGGACAGGAACAGCGCTTCGTCCACCACCGCGATGTTGACCTCGGTGTCCCGCTGCCGGTTGCCGTCCCCGTCCGACACCGTGATGTCCAGCGTGGCCTGGTCACCCGGCCCGTAGCGATCCTCGTCCGGTGAGATCTCGATCTCGAGCTCCCGCTCGGCCGGATCGAGTCGGACCTGGTAGCCGTAGTTCACCTCGGCGTAAGTGCGCCCGTTGAACCACACGCCCGAAACGGTGACGTTCGGCACATCGGCCTCTGTGAAGTCGAACCGATAGGTCGATCCCGCCTGCACGGCGTAGTCGTGGATCCCGGACTGCGCCTTGATGAACAGGTATCGATTCTCGCCGCCCGATGGCAGCACATCGGTGCCGCGGTGCATGGCCAAGGAGACCTGTGTGTCGATCGCGAACTGGGCACCGCCGCCGTAGAAGGTGGCGACGCCGTCCGGGTCGGCGAGGTAGACGTTGCTGGCGGCGTAGTCGGACCGGTCCTGTGAGCCGGACAGGTAGAGCTGATGCGATTCCGTGCGGCCCTGCCCATCTTGCACCTGCATGTCGATGCGGTAGTCGCGCGCCGGGTCGACCGGGAACGCCTGCAGGAACGCCCCGCTCGCGTCAGTGACCGTGGTGAACGTCCCGAGGCCAGTCTCCACCAGGTCGTAGCGGTAGTGCTTGCGTACGACCTTGGCGATGAAGTCGTAGTACTCCCCGATCTCGGTCTGGCGGTACGCGACATCGGTGATCCCCAGCGAGACCGTGACACCCCCCGCCAACCCACCGATGAAGTCATCGGGGCCTTCGAACGTGCCTTCGTTGATGCGCGTGAGGTCGACCTCGCGCACCGTGCCTGAGATGACGCCCTGGTCGCCCTCCACGTCGGTTGTCGCCAGCGCGGTCACGCTCGCCGGGTGGACCGAGGCCGACGCCGCGCCCACGATCTCCCCTTCCTCCGGACGGACCGGGGTGACGTTCACGTACGACTCGGTGGCGACATAGCCCGGCTCCTCGGCGCCGGCGATCACGGTGACGGCGGCGTGTCCGGTATCGTCCGTGGTCACCTGGCCCTCTGCTGCGCCGCCGTAGCTGAGCGCGAGACCGGGGACAGGGCTGCCTTCCAGGAAGGTGGCATCGATCGAGAAGGTGATCTCGTCGCCGGCGAACGCGGCGAGCCTGTCGGGCGCCACGCTGATCTGGTACGCGGGCTTCGTGTAGGTCTGGACCTCGACGCTCGCCTCCCTGATGACCTGCCCATCGACGCTCGTCGTGAGCCGATACCCGCTCGGCGAGAGGCCAGCGAAGGCGAGCTCGCCGCTGAACGTGCCGAGCGCGTTCGTTTCCACGTCCGTCTCCGCCACGACCACCGGCTGATAGTCGTAGCCCAGGTAAGAGTGGCTCATGAGCCGGACGGTCACGGTGCGCGGGCCGGGATTCTCTCTGGGCCGCGCGATGCCCCAGAACCGAACGGTGTCGCTCGGCAGGTACAGCGGTCGATCGACGGACAGGTAGTCCCAGTAGTCGTCGCCGGAGTTGCCGCCCGGAGGCGCGAAGTACCCGAAGGATTCAGCCCGACTGCTCAACGGAACGATGGCGGCGCGTCCGTCAGGAGCTGTGACGAGCAGGTTTCCGCCTGCCTGCTCGGGCGAAGCGAGCGTCAGCGTGCCGTCGACGCCGGTTTCTCCGGCGACGTCCGTCCCGACGAACTCCACGCGCGCGTCGGCGATCGGCGCCTGCGTGCTGAGGTCGTTCGCCCACACCAATGTGCGGTCCTCGGCAAGCGCGGCGTAGGTGGCGATGTCCGTCACCTGAAGCCATGCCTGCAACGGTCGTCCATTGAATGCCGAATCGACCAGGTAGAAGCCTGCGGGCAGCGGGGCGGGAAACTGGATGAAGCTCCTGCCCGACACCGGAAGCCGTTGCAGGTCCGCGTCGAACGTCGCGACCTGGCTGAGGGGGGTGGTATCGGTGACGTACGCCTCGCGGGTGGCACCGGCCCAGGCCGGCAGCGCGTCGAAGGCATCGAGGGAGTCGACGAACGCCCCGACGGCGTCGAAGCGATAGACCTTCACCGATAGCCTCACCTCGCCAGGTTCGTAGGTATTCGTCTCGAGCGCAGGGGCCTCGCTCGGGGAGGACTCTGCGGTCCTGCGCGTGAAGTTGACGACGGATGCGGGCACCCCAACGGTCGCGTCGATCTCCGTCTCGAACTGCACGACGAAGTCGTTCACCATCACGTCCGCCGAGCCCTCGACGGCAAGCCCTCCCGTGACCGTCACCGTGTAGAGCGTGGCAGGCGCGAGCCCGCCTTCGGGAACGAAGACCGTGATGCGCCCATGGGCCTCGAAACGGCCCGGCACCGCGGGCTCGATTTGGAAGTGTTCTTCGAGCCCTTGGACGCCCTCCTGCGCGAACGTCAGCTCGATCCCGGTGTTGACCGGGACCCCCGTCGATTCGTGGCGCGGAACGGTCTGCAGGATCCCGACCGACGCCTTGGTCTGGAACGCGAAGGAGGCGAGCACATGCGGCGTGGACATGGTCTCGTCCGCGACCAGGAAGCGGTACACCGTGCCGGGGTGCAGCGGCTCCGTCGCGCCGATGCGGTAGCGACCAGCGCTCTCGCGTGCCACGCTGAGCTCCACCGCCGGCTCGACGTGCAGGAGCGCGCGCACCGCATCCGCGTCGAGATCCTCGCTGCTGGCGAGGATGAACTCCGTGGCAGGGTCGACGCCGATGGCGTCGGCCGTCGTCGCCATCATCTCGAAGCTGGTATCGCGCCCGACCTCCACTGGTAGGGCCCCGCTCGCGATGGGCTCGCTCGCGCCCGGAGAGGTCTCCGGGACGCCCGCCTGCGGCGTCGCGTCGGAGAAGAAGCCAGCCATGAACAGGATCGCGACGCCAACCACCGCGATGGTCGACCCCGCGAGCGCGACGCGCCGGCGCCGGGTGGCCATGACGCGGGCCACCCAGGCCCGGAGCACCTGGATCCGGCCCAGGGTTGTGGAGGCGTTGTCGGGTTCACGCATGTCCGCACCGTATGCGGGCATACCTGCGGCGCGACTGCGGTAATCGACCGATGCGAATGATCCACGTGTGGGCGGCTCGATAAGCCGGCCGTGATCGGCTGGTAAGCGGTGGTCGCGATCATGGGCCGATGACATTGTTAGCGGCGCGTCCCAGGGCGGGCCTCCATCCCATGCTCGCCGCTCTCGATGACGAGCAGCGCGCGGCCGCCACGCTGCCCGACGGGCCCGCGCAGATCATCGCGCCGGCCGGCAGCGGCAAGACGACGACGATGGTCGCCCGGCTGGCGGTGCTACTGGCGCGGGGTGTGCCGCCCGACCAGATCTGCGTGGTGACCTTCAACCGGGACGCGGCCGTCGACCTCGCCGCGCGCGTCGAGCGCCGGCTGTCGCCCACGACGCCGGCAGCGTCCTCCATCGAGATCCGGACCCTCCATGCGCTCGCCCGGCAGGTCCTCCTCGACGCCGGCGAGGGCAGGAACATCGTCGCCGACCGCCTGCCGGTGCTGCGAGCAGCGCGGCGCCGCGTTCACGCCGCCGACCCGTCGATCGCGCTCGCGGAGCCATCGCAGCTCGAAACCTGGCTCTCGGCCTGGAAGATCGAGCGTCGGGAGCCACCGGCGGAGGCCCGACCGATCCTCGACGCGTACGCCGATCTCCTGCGCGTGCGCGGCGCTGTCGACTTCGACGACCTCGTGGTCCGCGCCTGCCACCTGCTCGAAACCGATGCGCGGCTACGCCTGCGCTGGCAGTCGCGCTTCCTCCACGTCTGCGTCGACGAGTTCCAGGATGTCGACGCGGCTCAGCTGCGGCTCGTCCGGTTGCTGGCGGCACCCGAGGACAACCTGTTCGTGGTCGGCGACGACGACCAGACGATCTACGCCTGGCGCCTGGCCGACGTGCGGCGCATCCTGCGGTTCTCCGACGACTACCCGGCTGCCCGGCGCGTGATGCTGGCGACGAACTACCGATGCCCGCCCTCCGTGGTGGCCGCCTCAGCCCGGATGGTGGCCTTCAACCGCGAGCGCTTCGTCAAGCCGATCCGCTCCCCCGCCAACGTCGAGCTCGATCCGACCGCCATCGCAGCCTGGGACGCCGCCAATCCGAGCTCAGGCGACGCGCTAGCGCGCCTGGCAGCCGTCGAGGACGAGGCCGGCCGCAGCCTGTGCTTCCTGGCGCGGACCCGCGGGGAGCTGATCCCGATCCTCCTGGCCCTCACCCGGGCCGGCGTGCGGCACACCACCGCCATCCCGCCGCTGGTCGAGTCGGAGCGTGTCGTCGCGCTGGTCGACGCGGCACGGGGCCTCGAGGCTCGGGAGCACCCGTTCCACGTCTTCCGCCGGCTCCGTGCCGGCCGGGGCTGGGTTCGCGACAGTCCGGCTGCCGACCTCCTCGGCGACGACGACCATCTCGCCCTCGACGCGCTGCTCGGTTGGGCCACCGGCTTCGCCCGGACCGATGCGTTCGTCGCCGCCTACGACGCGGCCCGCGCGCGCATCGCCGCCCTGCGCGACCCTGCCGCGCCGGTGGAGCTGGCAACCGTCCATGCCAGCAAGGGTCGCGAGTGGGAGACCGTGGTCCTCATCGGCTTCGAGTCCGACCGGATTCCGAACCGTCGCTCGCTGGTCGACGCCGACGACGGCGATCGAGCGATGGAGGAGGAGCGCCGCCTCGCGTACGTCGCAGTCACCCGCGCGACGCGCAGGCTCATCCTCGCGTTCGATCCCGCGCGGCAGTCGCCCTTCCTTGGCGACCTCGGATTCGGGTCGGCCATGGCGAGGAACGATTGAGTCGACGACCCGGTCGAACGAGACACTTGGCGTAGGAACCCCCGAAGGCGGTCGCGCCGTCTCGGTACCGGGCGCGCCACAACCCATCACCACTCGAACAAGAAGGATCTCTCAATGCCCCTCGTTTCCACTCTGCGGCAGCGCGTGAGTCGTGCCGCGGTCATCTTCCTCCTGGTCGCCGTCGCGGTCCTCGGCGTGGCTGCGGTCGCCCTGGCGAACTCACCCGGCGTTCTTCCGGTCGAGCCCGACGGCGGTACCGGCGGCGAAGTCGTCCTCCCCGTCGAGCCGGACGGCGGCATCGGTGGCGAGGTCATTCTCCCCGTCGAGCCCGACGGCGGCATCGGAGACTGACCTCCTCCGCGCAGAGAGCGCCCCCGACCAGCGTCGGGGGCGTTCCTCCGTTTCCCAGTTCGTCGACACGACGACAATCAGCCGGCGGCGACAGGCTCCCGCCGACGGCGGCGCGGTGCATCGGGAATCGGTTCGAGCTCGGCCGGCAGGCCGAGCACGCGTCGGAGGTACTGCCCGGTCGAGGACTCGGCGACCCGCGCGACCTGCTCGGGCGTCCCTGAGGCGATGAGGTAGCCGCCCTTGTCCCCGCCCTCGGGCCCGAGGTCAATCACCCAGTCCGCCGTCTTGATGACGTCGAGGTTGTGCTCGATGACGACGACCGTGTTCCCGCTCTCGACGAGCCTGGAGAGGACCTGGAGCAGGCGGGAGACGTCGTCGAAATGCAGGCCGGTGGTCGGCTCGTCGAGGATGTAGAACGTCTTCCCTGTGGCCCGCTTCGAGAGCTCGGTGGCGAGCTTCACGCGCTGCGCCTCGCCCCCCGACAGCGTCGTCGCCGGCTGGCCGAGGTGGATGTAGCCCATCCCCACGTCGCTGAGGGTCTGGAGCTTGTTCTTGATCGACGGCACCGCCTCGAAGAACTTGAGCGCCTCCTCGACGTTCATCTCCAGGATCTCCGCCACGTTCTTGCCCTTGTAGTGGATCTCGAGCGTCTCGCGGTTGTAGCGCTTGCCCTTGCACACCTCGCAGGCGACGTAGACGTCGGGCAGGAAGTGCATCTCGATCTGCACGATCCCCGCTCCTTCGCACGCCTCGCAGCGGCCGCCCTTGACGTTGAAGCTGAAGCGCCCCGGCTTGTAGCCGCGCAGGCGCGACTCGGGGACGGCCGCCAGCAGCTCGCGCAGCGGCGACCAAAGGCCGGTGTAGGTGGCCGGGTTGGAGCGCGGGGTGCGGCCGATCGGCGACTGGTCGATCTCGATCACCTTGTCGATCAGGTCGATCCCCTCGATCCGGTCGTGCTTACCGGCCGGCTCGCGTGAGCCCCAGATGCGCTGCGCGAGGGCGGGGTGGAGGATCTGGGTCACGAGGCTCGACTTGCCCGATCCGCTCACGCCGGTCACCGCCACGAACCTGCCGAGCGGGAACGCCACGTCGATCTGCTTCAGGTTGTTTTCCCGGGCGCCGCGCACCACGATCGCGTCGCCCTTGCCGTTGCGGCGTCGCTTCGGGACCGGGACGACCTTGTCGCCGCGCAGGTACGCGGCGGTGACGGACCGATGGTTCTCCAGCAGGCCCTCGAGCGGCCCTGAGTGGATGAGCCGGCCGCCGTGCTCTCCTGCCGCGGGCCCGATGTCGATCACCCAGTCCGCCGCGCGGATCGTCTCCTCGTCGTGCTCGACCACGAGGAGCGTGTTGCCCAGGTCGCGCAGCCGGACGAGCGTGGCGATGAGCCGGTCGTTGTCGCGCTGGTGCAGCCCGATCGAGGGCTCGTCCAGGATGTAGAGCACACCCATCAGACTCGAGCCGATCTGGGTCGCCAGTCGAATGCGCTGCGCCTCGCCGCCCGAGAGCGTGCCTGACGCCCGGTCGAGCGTCAGGTAGTCGAGCCCGACGTCGACGAGGAACCCGAGCCGCGCCCGGATCTCCTTGAGCACCTGCCGGGCGATCTGGTTCTCGCGATCGCTCAGGCGCTTCGGCAGCGCGTCGTACCAGGCCAGCGCATCGGTCACCGATCGGCGCGTGGTCTCGATGATGTTCCGACCGGCGATCGTCACCGACAGCGACTCCGGCTTGAGGCGCATCCCGTTGCAGGTCGGGCACGGCTTGTTCGTCATGTAGCGCTCGAAGTCGGCGCGCATCGAGTCGGAGCCGGTCTCGCGATGGCGGCGCGTCAGGTTCGGGATGATGCCCTCGAACGTCGTCTTGAAGGTGTGGGTGTTCCCGTTGCGAGCCCGGTACTTCACGTCGACCCGCTGACCCTTGTTGCCGTACAGCAGGATCTGTCGCGCCTCGACGGTCAGATCGCGCACCGGGATGTCGGTCCGGAAGTCGTAATGCTCGGCCACGGCGTCGAGGATCTTGCTGAACCAGCTCTCGGTGGCCGCCATGCGCCGCCATGGCAGGATCGCGCCCTCGTCGACCGACAGCTCGTCGTTGGGAAGGACGAGATCCGGGTCGATCTCGAGCCGCGAGCCGAGGCCGGTGCAGTCCGGGCAGGCGCCGTGCGGCGAGTTGAAGCTGAAGTTGCGGGGAGCCGGCTCCTCGAAGCTGCCGCCGTGCTCGGGGCAGGCGTACCGCTCGCTGAAGATGCGGTCTGCCTCCTTGGCCGGCGCGTCGGGCAGGTTGACGAGCAGGGTGCCCTCCGACAGTCCGAGCGCGGTCTCGATCGAGTCGGCCATGCGGGTCGCGTCGGGACGCGGAGTCCCGTCGTCATCGGTCGCCCGTACGACGAGGCGATCGACGACGACGTCGATCGAGTGCTTGTACTTCTTGTCGAGCTTGATCTCCTCGTCGAGGTCGTGGAGCAGGCCGTCGACTCGGACGCGCACGAACCCCGCCTGCTTGGCGCCGGCCAGGAGCTTCTCGTGCTCCCCCTTGCGGTCGCGGATGAGCGGTGCCATGAGCATGACCCGCGTCCCCTCGGGCAGCTGATAGACCTGGTCGACCATCTGCTCGACGGTCTGGCGCTCGATCTCGCGCCCGCAGATCGGGCAATGCATGTGCCCGATGCGCGCGAAGAGCAGACGGAGGTAGTCGTAGATCTCGGTGACGGTGCCGACGGTGCTGCGCGGGTTCTTCGACGCGCCCTTCTGGTCGATGCTGATCGCCGGCGACAGGCCGTCGATCTGGTCGACATCGGGCTTCTCCATCTGCCCCAGGAACTGGCGCGCGTAGGCGGACAGGGACTCGACGTAGCGTCGCTGTCCCTCGGCGTAGATGGTGTCGAAGGCGAGGCTCGACTTGCCGCTCCCGGACAGGCCGGTGATCACGATCAGCCGGTCGCGCGGCATCTCCACGTCGATGTTCTTGAGGTTGTGCTCGCGGGCGCCGCGGACGACGATCTTGTCGGAGGGCATCGGATCGACATCGTAACAGGAACGAGACCGATGCGAACGCCTGTTCTGTTTGCGTTCGTGCCACTCTCCGGCCTCAGGCAGGCCGCCCGTTCGGTCCAGCATCGTCGCCCCGGATCATCGGCGACAAACCTGACATCGAGTGACCTGAATCGGGGCGACGATCCCTCAGCGTGCCTGGGCGAGCAGCGCGCGATACCACTGTCCGCTGGCCTTGACCGTCCGTCGCTGGGTTGCGAAGTCGACGTGCACGATGCCGAAGCGCGTGCCGTAGCCGAGCCCCCATTCGAAGTTGTCGAGCAGCGACCAGGCGAAGTAGCCGATGAGCGGCACGCCCTCGGCGATCGCGGCGCCGGCGGCCTCGACATGCGAGGCGAGGTAGCGAAGCCGGTCCGCGTCGACGACCCGGCCGTCCGCCGCGACCTCGTCGGAAAACGTGGCGCCGTTCTCGGTGACCGCGATGGCCCGCGGGGCGTACTCGCGCTGGATCCGCACCAGCGTCGAGCGCAGGCCGTCGGGGTGGATCTCCCAGCCGTTCCCCGTGCGATCGCCGGTCGCCTCGAGGGCGCGGGCGCCGATCCCCCAGTCCGGCTCCGGCGGTGTCGCGACGATCCGCTCGCGCCGGTAGTAGTTCAGCGCCAGGAAGTCGAGTGGCGGCGCCCCGGCCACCGCATCGGGATCGATGCCGTCGAGCAGCCCGAGGCCGTCGTACCAGCTCACCAGGTCGGAGGGATAGCCGCGCCCGAACGACGGGTCCAGGAACCAGCGATGCATTGCGCCGTCGTATCGGACGACCGCCTGCAGGTCCTGTGGGCGGTCGCTGCCGGGCTCCAAATGGGCGACGTCGTGGCAGATCCCGACCCTGGCCGCCGGCGCGGCTGCTCGCACGGCCGCGGCTGCGGCCGCATGCGCGAGGTGCGAGTGGTGCGCCGCTCGCAGCGCGCCGGCCGCCCCGTGCCGGCCCGGCGCATGCCGGCCGGTGCCGTAGCCCATGAGCGTGAAGGTCCGCGGCTCGTTCAGCGTGATCCAGGAGCGCACCCGGTCGCCGAGCCGTCCGGCCACGATGCCGGCGAACGCGCCGAATCGGTCCACGACCTCGGGCTCGAGCCAGCCGCCCCTGTTCTCGATCGGCTGCGGCAGGTCCCAGTGGTAGAGCGTGAGCCATGGCTCGATGCCGCGTTCAAGGAGCCCGTCGACCAGGCGATCGTAGAAGTCGAGCCCGCGGGGGTTCGCAGCGCCGGATCCGCCCGGCTGCACGCGCGGCCAGGAGATGCTGAACCGGTACGCCCGCAGCCCGAGCGACGCCATGAGGTCGAGATCGTCGCGCCAGCGGCGCACGTGGTCGCAGGCGACGTCGCCGGTGTCACCGTTGAGCGTGGACCCGGGCGTGTGGCTGAACGTGTCCCAGATGCTCGGCGTGCGGCCGTCGAGCTCGACGGCTCCTTCGACCTGGTACGCGGCGGTCGCGGCACCCCACGCGAAGCCCGGCGGAAATCGCTCGGCCAGGGTGCGCAGCGCCTCGGGTGACGTGGCTTCCTGAGCGCGGTGGGCCCGCGTGCTCATCGAGCGGCGACGTGAAGCCCGGGCTCCTGCGCGACCGTGACCACGCGATCACTGACCGCGCGGAGCCCGTCGGCGGGCCGGCCGCAGCACGCGAGCCACTCGTGAACGGCGTCCATCGACGGCGAGCCGTCGGGCTCCGCTTCGTCGAGTGCGCCGTTGGCGTCGGCGTGATCGACCCATGTGCCGTCGCGGAAGTAGCCGAGGCCGAAGTCGAGCGCCCCGAACCTGCGGATGATGAGTGTTCGCCGATGCATGCCTCTCCTCTCTCCACGTCGGAGTCCGTGGTCGGTCGGTATGGCTCACGCGCGGGGGGCATCACCTCCCGCGGAAGCGACGCTGGACTCGCGAACGACGAGCTGCGTGTCGAGGATCACGTGCCGGGGCGGGCCGCCGGGCGAACGGATCTCGTGCATGAGGAGCCGCGTCATCTCTCGGCCCATCTCCTCGATCGGCTGCCGAACGCTCGAGAGCATCGGCTGGGTGGTGGTCGCCAGCGGCGAATCGTCGAAGCCGACGACGGCAACGTCACGCGGGACGTCGCGACCGGCGGCGCGCAGCGCGCCGATCGCCCCGACGGCCATGAGGTCGGAGGCCACGAAGACGGCGTCGAGATCAGGCGCGCGGGCGAGGAGCCGCGTCATCGCGGCATGGCCTCCCTCCAGGGTGAAGTCCGCGCTCTCGACCAGCTCGGCGGCGGTCGCGCGGCCGGCACGCGCAAGGCGCTGGCGGTAGCCGTCGAGCCGATCGGCGCCGGGGGCCATGTCCTCGGGGCCGGCGATCGTCGCCACGCGCCGCCGACCGCCGTCGAGCAGATGCTGCACAGCGCTGCCGGCGCCGGCGCGATTGTCGACGTCGACGTACGAGATGCCGGTCCCCGGCGGTCGGCCACCGACGACGACCGGGATTCCGTGGCGGCGGAGCGCGTCGGGCAACGGATCCGATCCGTGGAGGGAGATCAGCATCACGCCGTCGCCGTGCCCCGCCGCCAGGTACCGCTCCACGCGCTCCTCGCCCGGCCGGCCCTCGGGCATCAGCAGCACGAGCTGCATCGACTCGCGGGCCAGCGCATCGCTGATGCCGCGCAGGATGCGCGGGAAGAATGGATCCCCGAAGACCCGCGTGGTCGGCTCCGGGATGACGACCGCCACCGAGTCGCTGCGCCGCGTGACGAGGCTGCGCGCGGCCTGGTTCGGCACATAGCCGAGCTCGCGCACCGCGGCCTCGACCGCGGCACGTGAGAGCCGGCCGACGCGCTGGTCACCGTTCACGACCCGGGACGCCGTGGCGCGCGACACCCGGGCGACGCTCGCGACCTGCTCGAGGGTGACGCCCTGGCCGCCTCGCAACTCGGCTCTCATCGTCGTGAGAGCGCTCTCACGCTCA
Source organism: uncultured Steroidobacteraceae bacterium (assembly GCA_964449915.1). Taxonomy (GTDB): domain Bacteria; phylum Chloroflexota; class Limnocylindria; order QHBO01; family QHBO01; genus JACDBZ01. The sequence goes on from CAYVCE010000090.1 coordinate 29,130, forward strand.
TCGACCCATCCTACTCGCCGATGTCAAGAGAGCGCTCTCAGCATCGCATCCTCGTGCAGGTGCCCCACGGCTGGGCCCGGTGCTAGCATTCGGCTCCCGCCAGCTCACGCCCGTAGCTCACGTGCTGCCTCTTCATGCCTGACGAACCCGCCATCCACGCCCGCGCGGTCACGCGCGAGTACAAGGCCAAGCCGGACCCCGTGATCGCCCTGGGCGGCGTCGACCTCGACGTTCAGCCGGGCGAGTACTTCGGCCTGCTCGGGCCGAACGGGGCTGGCAAGACGACGCTCATCAAGATCCTGACGACGCTCCTGCTGCCGACCAGCGGGGAGGCGCGCGTGGCCGGGTTCGACGTGGTGACCGAGACGGCCAAGATCCGCCGGGTCATCAACATGGTCTCCGGCGGCGAGCAGTCCGGGTACGGCCTGCTGACGACCCGCGAGCAGCTGTGGATGTTCAGCCAGTTCTACGGCCTGTCGAACCGTGACGGCTGGCGGCGGGTCGACGAGCTCATCGAGATCACCGGCCTGACCGAGCAACGCGACCAGAAGGTCCGCACCCTGTCCACCGGTCAGCGCCAGAAGCTCAACTTCGCGCGCGGCCTGCTCAACGACCCATGGGTGCTCTTCCTCGACGAGCCGACGCTCGGCCTCGACGTTGCCGCCGCCCGCGACCTTCGCGAGCACACGCTGGCCTGGCGTGCGGCCGCTCCCGCGCGCACGGTCCTGATCACGACGCACTACATGGTCGAGGCCGAACAGTTGTGCGACCGGATCGCGATCGTCGACCGCGGCAAGATCCTCGCGCTCGGGACGCCCGACGAGCTGCGCCGGCGGGTCCAGGCCGAGTCGATCTTCCGCATCGAGCTCGACCGGCTGCCGCAGAACGGCGGCATCGCGGCGATCAGCGACCTGCCCGGCGTCCTGTCCGCGGTGCGCGCCGACGATGACGCGGCCGATGCGGCGGGATCCGACCGCGTCGCGCTGAAGGTCGCGCTGGCCGACGACTCGGCGCTGACGAGCGTCGTCACCGCCGTCGCCGAGCGCGGCTCGCAGCTCGTGGGGCTCGCCAAGTCGGAGCCGAGCCTGGAGGACGTCTTCGTCGAGCTCGTCGGACGGGGCTTCGGCGACGAGGACGGCGCGCGCCCGAAGGAGGGCGGCTCGTGACCACCTATCGAGCGGCGCCTGCGACGAACGCGCAGGAGGCCGCCGAGTGGTCGACCGGCCGCGTGATCCGCACCAACCTGCGGGCCATCGTCGGGCGCGCGTACCCGCGCGTCATCGGTCTCACGCGCGAGCCGTCGTGGGTCTTCTTCGAGATCCTGCTGCCGTTCCTGGCGGTCAGCGCCTTCGTGTTCGTCTACCGCGCGCTCGATGCGCCCGAGGAGTACATCGGCTTTGTCGTCGTCGGCGGAGCGGTGACCGCCTTCTGGCTCAACGTGGTGTGGATGATGGCCGCCCAGTTCTACTGGGAGAAGGACCAGGGCAACCTGGAGCTCTACTTCACCGCGCCGATGCACCTCATGAGCATCCTGGCCGGCATGGCCATCGGCGGGCTGGTCCTGACGAGCTCACGCGCGCTGGCGGTGATCGGAATCGGCTCGGTGCTGTACGGCGTTACCTACGACATCGAGCAGCCGTTCCTGCTGGCCGGCGTCTTCCTGCTCACCATGGTGCCGCTCTACGGCATGGGGATGCTCTTCGCGTCGCTCTTCCTGCTGTGGGGCCGCGAGGCCCATCACCTGGCCGAGCTCCTCCAGGAGCCGATTTACTTCCTGGGCGGCGTCAACTTCCCGCTGCGCGCCATCGGCGCGGTCGCCGGGGTCGTGATCGCGACACTCCCGCTCGGGGTGGGGCTCGACGCCATGCGCCAGCTCGCCTTCGCCGGCAGCGGGGTCGAGGGCGTCCTGCCCGTCGGCACCGAGGTCGGCATCCTCGTCGCGATGGGGGTCGTCTTCATCGTCGGGGCGAGGTTGGCGCTCAGCTATCTCGAGCACCTCGCGCGGCGCGAGGGACGCCTGACGCTGCGATGGCAATGACCGACCGCGCGGACATGGTGCGCGGCATCACCCTCGCCGACGCCTGGCGCAGCTTCCGGACCGCGATCGGGCTCGGCTGGGCGATCGAATCGAACTGGTCCGATCCGTTCCTGTTCGCCGTCTACACCATGGCGAAGCCGCTCGCCGCGGCCGGCATCCTGGTCGTCATGTTCCAGGTCATCACCCAGGGACAGAACACCGAGTTCCTCCAGTTCCTCATCGTCGGCAGCGCGCTCTGGAACGTCGTGTTCGGGGTCATGGCCGGCCTGGTGCAGTCGATCCTCGAGGACCGAGAGCGCTACCGGATGCTCAAGTACGTCGTCGTCACGCCGGCCTCGCTCTTCCCCTTCCTCCTCGGCCGATCGCTGGCGCGCGTGGTCGTCTCCTTCGTGGCCGTGGCGCTGACCCTGCTCGTGGGCGTCGTCTTCCTCGGCGTCGAGCTGGATCCGAACTTCCTCATCCTGGTGCCGGCCACCGTCATCGGCGTTCTGGCCGTCATCGGGCTCGGCATCTTCATGGCAGGCTGGTGCCTTCAGCTGCGACAGGAGGCGTGGCACTACCCGGAGGCGATCGCCGGCGCGCTCTACCTCGTCTCGGGCGCCATCTTCCCGATCGACGTGCTGCCGGCATTCCTGCACCCGATCGCCTATGCGACGCCGACCACCTGGTGGCTGGAAGCGTCGCGACGCGGCCTGCTGGGACACGGCTCGCCCGGCATGCTCGGCGGGATTCCCGACGGGACGGTGCTGCTGCTCCTGGTGGTGACGACAGCCATCTCGCTCCCGCTCTCGCTCGTCGCCTTCCGCTGGTTCATGCGCCGCGCGCGCCAGGCCGGCATCCTGGACATGGTGACGGGGAGCTAGCCGGACGCCATTGCCGTCTCGGCAGAACCACGTCGCTTGACCCGCCCCACGGGTCAAGCGACCACGGAGCCTGAGCCCAGGCGCAATCGACCCGTATCTACGGGTCAGACGACCAAGGAGCCCCATCGTTTCGGGAGCTCCGACGTCGGTTGACCCGCCCCACGGGTCAAACGCCCACAGAACCCCCGGGATGAGGTGTGATCGACCCGTATCCATCGGTCATCCGAACGCGGAGCCGTGCCGTCGCCGCAGCTCCGACTCCGTTGACCCGCCGCACGGGTCAAGCCCGCTAGCGGACGTACTCCTCGTAGTCCTTGACGACGAGCGTGTTCAGGCACCGCTCGACCCGCTCCGGGACGCAGCCCGCCGCGGCGGGGTCATCGAAGTGGCCGACGAACACGAGCTGCTGGCCGCGCAGGTTCGGCCCCGTCGGCTCTGCCCGCGACGGAAAGGCCCGGCCCTCGGGCGCCGCGATACGAAGGCCGTCGCGCAGCAGCTCCTCCTGCGTGACGTCCGCCGCGGGCTGTGACGGCAGCAGCACCCGCAACGGGCAGTCGCGCTGGAGCCATGACACCGATGCGTCGGCGCCGCCGGTGTCTCCCTCGCAGTCCGCGTCCAGCTCGGCATACCAGCCGGTGACGTGGAGCTCGTCGCTGCCCCACCGGCCCGGGGAAGCCAGCACTTCCTCGACGGTCAGCGGATCCACCTCCGGCCGCGTGCCGCCCAGCGAGCCGACGACGAGGAGGAAGAAGACGAGCGCCCCGAGCGCCGCCACGGCGAGCACGCCCAGCCGGACCTCGCGCGTCACGCGTGGAGCTCCGACCACCGGTCGCGCAGGAGCGCGACGCCGGCCCGCCACAGCTCCACCCTGGCCGGGTCGTTGAGCCAGGTCGACGCTCCCGACGGGTGCGGCAGGCACAGGGCCGATGCGCCCGGGGCGGCCTGCCAGGCAAGCTCGCGGCCGACCAGGTCGTCGAGCCTGGCCGCCGGGCCGAACGCGAACCGGTGTGCCAGCCCGCCGACCAGCAGCACCAGGCGCGGTCGGACGAGCCGCAGCTCCGCGCCGAGGTAAGGCGTCCAGCGCTCGATCTCGGTCCGCGACGGCGGGCGGTCGACCGAGGATCCTGGTGCTCGCCCCGGGTAGCACTTGCCGATGCTGGTCACGTACCAGCGCTGGCGGAAGTCGTCGACGCCGATGCCCGCCGCCGCCAGCCACCCGCACAGCCGCTTCCCGGCGTCCCAGGCGAAGGGCAGCCCCGTCTCGATCTCGCGCCACCCCGGCGCCTGCCCAATGAGCATCGCGCGCTCGGTGCCGTCGCCGGAGAGCACCGGTACGGCGTCGTCGTCGCACGACGGCATGGCGTCCTGGAGCGCCCGCAGCTCGGTGCCGGCCGCGGCACGTCGCGGCGCGGGGGTCGGCCACTCCCCGGCATGCCGCAGCCGCTTCGGGGACGCGGTGGCGAGGTCGATCACGCCGGCGGGCGGAGCGCCTCGGCCGCCCGCAGGTCGTCGGCGATTGCCACGCGCAGGATGCGCCGCACGCCGTCGTGGGACGGGCCGGCCGCCTCGAGCGCGTCGGTCAGCGCGTCACGGGCCGCGTAGAGGCGGTCGATCGGGTCGGGCGACATGCCGGGCGCACCGCCGCCCAGGTCGCGCACGAAGGCGACATCCTGGCGCTCGATCGCGTCGAGGAGGTCGGCCGACGAAGATGCATCGCTCTCGTCGATCGCAGCCGCCAGCTCCTCCCGCGCCAGCTCGAGCCAGCGGAGCCATGTCGCGAACTCGGCGTCGGAAGACGGCAGCTCGTCGAGCGTGAACGCCGCACGACGCCGTCCGCCATCGGTCGCGGCGGCGCGTTCGACCTCGTACCAGTTGTCGCCCACGAAATCGGGCTGGGCCTCGCTGCCGGCCCGCAGCCATGCGGTGAAGCGGCTCACGCGGCGCGGCATCGCGGCGGCGGCCTTGTCGTCGGTGGCGGCGAACACGGCGCAGCCGGGCAGCTCGGCCGCGTAGGCCCCCACCAACCCCCGGCCATCGACGTCGGTCTCGATGAAGATGGCATGCGGCATGGTGCCCGCCATCTACGCGCGCCTCCGTCGTGGCGGGCGTCGGCGCGATCCGGCGGCGATGACGTTCGGACGCGTCTGGACGCTGAAGACCTGCGACGACTCGCTTCCCCGCCGGCCGTTCCCATCGTCGCCCGCGGCTGCCGCAGCGTAGACCTCTGCGGGGATCGAGCCCGGCGCCGCGGCCAGCTCCTCGCGCAGGCGTCGCAGCTGGAGGATCTCGTCGCGCAGCGCGGCCGCGCGCTCGAACTCGAGGCCGCGTGCCGCCTCCTTCATCTGCGCCTCGAGCCGCGAGACCATGGCAGCCAACTCCGCCGGCTCCTTGCCGGCCACCTGGAGCTCGGCACGCTCCTCGGCCACGCGGCGGAGTCCCTTGTGGATGTCGCGGATCTCCTTGATGATCGTCTCGGGCGTGATGCCGTGCTCCGTGTTGTAGGCGACCTGCCTCGCCCGGCGGCGGTCGGTCTCGTCGATCGCGGCGCGCATCGAATCGGTCACGCGATCGGCGTACATGAGCACCCGACCGCCGATGTTGCGGGCGGCGCGGCCGATGACCTGGATGAGCGAGCCGCCGGAGCGCAGGAAGCCCTCCTTGTCGGCGTCCATGATGGCGACGAGCGTCACCTCCGGCAGGTCGAGGCCCTCGCGGAGCAGGTTGATGCCGACGAGCACGTCGTACACGCCGAGCCGCAGGTCGCGCAGGATCTCGATCCGCTCGAGGGTGTCGACCTCGGAGTGGAGCCACTGCACCTTGATCCCGAGCTCGCCGAGGTAGTCGGCGAGGTCCTCTGCCATCTTCTTGGTCAGCGTCGTGACGAGGACGCGCTCGCCGCGCTCGACGGTGGCGCGAATCTCGGCCAGCAGGTCGTCGATCTGCCCGGAGGTCGGCCGCACCGTGATCGTCGGGTCGACAACGCCGGTGGGGCGGATGAACTGTTCGGCGACACGCTCGGCGCGCTGGGTCTCGTACGGGCCCGGCGTGGCCGACATGTACACCACCTGGGCCATGTGGTCCTCGAACTCCTCGAAGGTGAGCGGCCGGTTGTCGAGCGCCGATGGCAGCCGGAACCCGAAGTCGACGAGGATCTCCTTGCGGGTCCGGTCGTTCTTGTACATGCCGTGCACCTGCGGGATCGTGATGTGGCTCTCGTCGACGACCAGCAGGAAGTCGGTCGGGAAGTAGTCGATCAGCGTCCACGGCCGTGAGCCGGCCTCGCGCCCGGCGAGGTGGCGCGAGTAGTTCTCGATGCCCGAGCAGTACCCCACCTCGCGCATCATCTCGAGGTCGAACAGCGTCCGCTGACGCAGCCGGGCGGCCTCGAGGTCCCGGCCCTGGTCGTTCAGCCAGCGGACCCGCTCCTCCATCTCGGCCTCGATCTTCTCGGCCGCCACGAGCAGCTTCTCGCGCGGGGTCACGTAATGGGACGCCGGGTAGAAGTTCACCTCGCCGCGCTCGGCCTGGATCTCGCCGGTGAGGACGTCCATCTCCGTGATCCGCTCCACCTCGTCGCCGAAGAAGTCGACGCGGACGACGAAGTCGCCGTGGGGTGGGCGCACCTCGAGCACGTCTCCGCGCACCCGGAAGCGCGCTCGCGCCAGGTCCATGTCGTTGCGCTGGTACTGGAGGTCGACGAGGTGGCGCAGCACGCCATCGCGCCGGTAGTGGCCGCCGCGCTTGAGGTTGATGACCGTCGCGCCGTAGTCGACCGGCGCTCCCAGGCCGTAGATCGCGGACACCGAGGCCACGATCACGACGTCCCGCCGCTCAAAGAGCGCCCGAGTGGCGTTGTGCCGCAGCCGGTCGATCTCGTCGTTGCGGGACGAGTCCTTCTCGATGTACGTATCGGTCCGAGGCAGGTAGGCCTCCGGCTGGAAGTAGTCGTAGTAGCTGACGAAGTACTCGACCGCGTTGTCCGGGAAGAACTCCTTGAACTCCTGGTAGAGCTGCGCGGCGAGCGTCTTGTTGTGCGCCATGACCAGCGTCGGCTTCTGGACAGCCTCGATCACGCGGGCCGCGGTGAAGGTCTTCCCGGTGCCGGTGGCGCCCAGCAGGACCTGGTGCTTGAGGCCGGCGCCGATGCCGTCGACGAGCGAGGCGATCGCGGCGGGCTGATCGCCGGTCGGCTCGTACGGGGCATGGACCTTCAGGTCGGGCATGGGGAGCCGATTCTAGACGACCTCCCATCGGTCCCACCCAAATCACCCCCAACGGCCTATACCGGTACCACGGGTCCTTCCATACGATCGATGTGCTGCCCGTGCCCACGCCCAATGTTGAAGTGAACTGCTGACCACCACGTTGAGACTCCCCGTTGCGCCTACCCCTGCCCCGATGCCGGCCACGCCGGCTGTCGGCCCGTATCCGCGGGACCGCGAGCGTGGCCAGGCCCTCGTCGAGTTCGCTGCCGTTCTCCTCCCGCTCATCCTCGTGCTGGCCGGCATCATCCAGTTCGGATTCCTCTTCGCGGCCTACGTCGGCGTCAGCAACTCCGCGCGCGAGGCGGCCCGCGCCGGCACGATCTACCAGTACGACGCCAACGAGGGCCAGGGCCAGAACGACCTGCTCCGCTGCCAGGCGATCCTGGAGGCGGCGGAGCAGTCGCTCGACCTCGGCGTTCCAGGGTGGTTCTCCGGGAACTGCTCGACGGTCACCGGCGGCGGGGACATTGCGATTGCGTATCCCGACTCCGCCACGTGCACGGGCTCGTCCCGAACGGGCTGCCAGCTCCGCGTGACGCTGACCTTCCGCCAACCGCTCCTGGTTCCGCTGGTCGGAACCTTCTTCAGCTCGGGCGGAGGCAACGACATCGACCTGAGGGCCAATGTGACGATGGTGGTCAATTGATGGCTCGCAGCGAGCCTGGCCAAGTCCTCGTCATCGTGGCGCTGGCTCTCGTCGTGCTGCTCGGTGCATCGGCATTCGCGATCGACCTCGGGCGTCGCGCCGCGGAAGAGCGCTACCTCCAGAACGCGGCCGATGCTGGCGCCCTCGCGGCGTGCAACGCCATCGTCGACGGCGCGACCGATTCCACGGCGCTCCAGAAGGCGCGCGAAGTCGCCGGCATCAACCTGGCGAGCTCGCCGGCTGGCTCGGGCGCGTCCATCGCCGCGGCCGGGACGGAGACCTTCGTGGCTGGATATGCGGGAAACCCGTACCAGATGACGAGCGGTGCGCTCCTGCAGGACGAAAGCGTGTTCGTGGCGATCGATTCCAACATCGACACCACGATCGGTCGCATCCTCGGCCGCCAGACCCTCCCTGCGCTCGGCCGCGCCCGGTGCACGCTCGAGGCCGACCCCTTGCTCCCGTTCATCGTCCGGCGCTACCAGGACCCACCGGGTCCGGGCACGAACTTCGTGGACTTCATGGCCACGGAGGCGACCAGCGAGAGCTGGGCGGTCGATCCGGTCGATCCACGCGGGTATGCCGGCCGCTTGCCGGCCAGCACGCTCAACCCCGGACCGGAGTTCGAGATGTACGGCCCGGGCACCCAGGCAACGAACAACTCGTTCCGCGGGTTCATCGCGCTTGACGTCCGCGACTTCACCGACGACGGATCGCGCCAGTACTACAACGGCGCGACCGACACGATGAGCTCGAACACGCTGAAGGCTCATCACGCGGCCTACATCACGAATCCGTACCCGCCCCCCGGCATCCCGGCAGTCTTAAGCCCGCCCACCGGCGCCACCCAGATCGGGATCATGACCGGCGTGAGCGCCGCGCACTCGACCGGCCCGTTCGACGATGAGCACAACGAGGGCGATCGGCTCATGTTCGCCGTCTACAACGGCACGGTGATGACGATCCCCGACTTCTCCATCCAGCCGCCGGTCGAGATCGCCCTGCCGGCGACGACGACCTCGCCCGTTGACGGGCCGACGTTCGAGGTGTCGAGGAACTCCGCGTTTTCGAGCAACGTGAGCCTTTCGCTTGTCGGAGACGCGGGTGCGGTCGCAACCGGCCATCCCGAGTACGACATCCTGCCCGCCACGCCGACGACGCCCCCGGCCACCGGGCAGATGGATGAGCCGACCTTCTCTCCGAACGCATTCGTCCCGGCCGGAAACGGATCCGACGTCGACATGCTCGACATCTCGACGAACGCCATCCCGGAGGGCATCTACACCGTCTGGCTCGAGGGACAGGCCGACGCGATCTATTACCAGACGCGGCGCCAGCCGGTCCCGGTGCGGATCGGCGCCGTCCCGCGCCAGTTCAGCCTCGCCGGCTCCGTCCTCGACGGCGCGACGGAGACGCTGGGCGGGACGGTCACGCTGCCGCTCAGGGTCAAGACGGGAACCGGCCCTTCGGCGTGGGACGACGGCACCGCCACGGCAACACCGGTCTCCCTTTCCTGGGACACCGGCTCACTGACCGACTGCAGCCACAACCCGACGCCCCTCGGCACCGGCAGCATCACGTTCAGCTCGCCCAGCGTGACGCCGTCGACAGGCACGGGCACGAGCGTGACCCTCACGATCCAGGCTGGCAGCCTCGCCTCCGGGTGCTACCTCTTCCCGCTTCGCGCGCAGGGCGTCAACGCCGACGGCGAGCCGGTCGTGCGGGTCGAGCACGTCCAATTCACGGTGGCCGCGGCGACCGGCCCGAACGAGTACGTCGACGTCATCGGCTTCGCCGTTTTCGAGATCACCGACATCGACTCCAACAGCTTCCGCGGCCGGGCGATCACCGGCATCTACGCGGACCCCAATGACCTGGCGCTGCGGACGGCGCAGCGACCCCGCCTCATCCCCTGGAACTGATCATCCCGACAAGGAGCGCAAGCACACCGTGGAACTCGAGTACTCGAACAAGAACAACAGACGGTCAAAGGTGTACATCGGAGTCGGCGTCGTGGTGGCGCTGCTCGTGGCGGCCACGGTCTACATCGCCCTCCAGGCCAGCGGGCTCGCGGGCAGCGTGGAGGTCGAGATGCGCAGTGTCGTCGTGGCAGTGAACGACATCGCCTCGCGGCAGCCGATCACCGAAGCCGATGTCGCAACCCGTGAGGTTGCAGCCGACCCAACGAACGCGACCGCGTTCACGAGCGTCGACCAGGCGGTCGGGCGCGTCACGGGCGTCTCGATCGCCGCGGGCCAGCTCGTCGGCCCCAACCTGCTGGCATCGACCACCGAGGGCATGACCTTCTCGATCCTCGAGCCTGGCCAGGAGTTCGATCCAGCGGGGCCTGACCTGCGCGCGCTGAGCCTCACGGTGGGCTCGGCAAACGCCGTGGCGGGCACTCTCGTCCCCGGCCAGCGCGTCGACCTGCTCGTGACCATGCCGATCAATCCGCTGGCGGGGCAGGAGGGCCAGGCCGATCCCGCGGTGAACGCCGAGTTCCTCGCCGGCCCGTCGACGAAGGTCACGCTCCAGTCATTGACGATCCTTGCCCGTGACGGGGACGTCTACATCCTGCGATCGGACCTCGCAACGGCCGAGAAGATCACCGAACTCACCGCTGCCGGCGGCACCTTCACCATGGTCCTGCGTCCGGAGCAGGACGACCGAACTGCCGAGACGGAGGGCTCGACGATCGACCGGCTCGTCGAGGAGTACGGGTTCCCGGTGCCGCGGCTGCCCGACTTCGAGGAGCTCCAGTCCGCAGGGAACTAGCCAGTTCGGAGCGTCGCCAGGGCCGCCTCCACCTGGCGACGCGTCTCGTCGATCGGCGCGGACCCGTCGATCACCACGTCCGCCGCGGAGACCTTCTCGTCCTGCGAAGACTGGTTCGCCAGCCGGCGGCGTGCCGCCGCCTCGTCCATGCCGCGCGATGCCGCCAGGCGGCGAATGGCGTCGCCCTCGTCGCAGCGCACGACCCAGATCGCGTCGAACGCGTCGGCGAGCGGCGACTCGAACAGCTTGATGGCCTCCACCACGGCCGTCGCGACCCCGGCCTCCGCCAGCTCGGCCAGGCGCGCGCGAACCGCGCCGCGCACCCGCGGGTGGAGGATGCTCTCGAGATCGCGCAGGGCGCCGGCATCGCTGAACACGATGCGGGCCAGCTCGTCGGCATCGTAGGTCCCGAAGCGATCCAGGATCTCGGTGCGCGCCTCGGCATCGTTGTGTCGCACCCGGCGCGCGACCTCGTCGGCGTCGATGGTGGCCACCCCGCGGTCGCGGAGCATGCCCGCCACCGTGCTCTTCCCGCAGCCGATGTTGCCGGTCAGGCCGATCACCCTCATGCCGCGTCCGATCCTACCGGCGCGGGCTGGCAGCGAGGGCAGAAGTGCGTGCTGCGCTGGCCGACGACGATGCGCTTGATCGGCCGGCCGCAGCGGTAGCACGGCTGGTCGGTGCGGCGGTAGACCGCCAGGCGCTCCGCGTTCGCGCCCGGCTCGCCGTCGGCGCTCACGTAGTCGCTGAAGCTGGCGCCCCGGTTGGCGATGCCCTCGCGCAGCACCTGGCGCACGGCCCGGTGAAGTCGGCGCACGTCGCGGTCGGCGAGCGTGTCGGCGGCACGGAGCGGGTGGAGCCGCGCCCGCCACAGCGCCTCGTCGGCGTAGATGTTGCCGACCCCGGCGATGAAGCCCTGGTCGAGCAGGAGCGACTTCAGCTTCGCGGACCGCCGGGACAACCGCTCGGCGAATCGACGGACCGTGAAGCTGCGCTGCAGAGGTTCCGGCCCGTGCCCGCTGAACACCTCGCCGATGCGGTATCCCCGGCCGCCCTCGGCGACCCGTCTCGAGCGTGTGCCCCGCCCGGCGCCGACGCTGCGCAGCCCACCACCCGGCCACAGCCCGATGCGCCCGAACTTGCGCACGTCGCGGTAGCGCAGCTCACGGCCGTCGGCGAGGAGGAACACGACTCGCGCGTACGGATCGTCCGGCATCCCTGGCTGCGTCACGATGAGCGCGCCGGTCATGCGCAGCGCGACGGTCATGACCCGCCCGTCATCCAGGTGGAGCAGCACGGACTTCGCGCGTCGCGACACCCGGCGGATTGTCGCGCCGGCGACCTCGGCCGCGAACCGCTCGCCCGGCTGGGGATGACGGACCGTGCGCTCCCAGTGGACGACGGCATCGGCGATCGTGGCGCCCGCCACCCAGCGCTGCAGGTCGCGGGCGACGGTCTCGACTTCGGGTAGCTCCGGCATGGTCGAAAGTGTGGCGGATCGAGCGACGGTTGGGGCGCTACCCGACGAGCTCGGCCGCGACCTCTTCCTCGGCTTCCAGGCGCGCCACTTCGCCGGCCGACTTCGGGACGCGCCGCCATCCGCCATCGGCATCCGGCTGGTAACGGTCCATCTGCTCCCAGTTGCGGCCGACCTTGAGGTCGACGTCGAGCGGGATGTCGAGCGGCAGCGCCGTCTCCATGATCTGCTTGGCCAGCGCCGCGAGGGCAGGCAGCTCGTCCTCGTCGGTTTCGAAGACGAGCTCGTCGTGGACCTGCAGCAGCATCCGTGACCGCAGCCCGCGCTCGCGGATGGCGTCGTCGAGGCGGACCATGGCGATCTTCATGCCGTCGGCGGCGGTGCCCTGGATGGGCATGTTGATCGCCATCCGCTCGCCGGCCGACCGCAGCGCGCCGTTGCGTGCCGTGAGCTCCGGCAGGTAACGGCGGCGTCCAAGGAGGGTCGTCACGAATCCCTGGTCGCGGGCCAGGATCTTCATCTCCACCGTGTAGCGCCGGATCCCCTCGTATGCGGCGAAGTAGTCGGCGATGAACTTCTGGGCCTCCTCGCGCGGGATCTTGAGCCGATCGGCGAGGCCGAAATCGGAGAGCCCGTATGCGATCCCGTAGTTGATCATCTTCGCCACGCTGCGCTCCTTCGGGCCGACCTCGTCGGGTGCCAGGCCGAGCACGCGTGCGGCAGCGGCGAGGTGGATGTCGGAGTGCGCGGCGAAGTCCGCTTTCAGTCCCGCGTCGCCCGAGACGTGGGCCAGGATGCGGAGCTCCTGCTGCGAGTAGTCGGCGCCGAGCAGGAGCCGGCCGGCGGGTGCGACGAAGGCCCGACGGATGCGCCGCCCCAGCGAGGTTCGGATCGGGATGTTCTGGAGGTTCGGATCGGTGCTCGACAGCCGGCCGGTGGCGGCCACCGCCTGCTGGTAGGTGGTGTGCAGGCGGGCCTGATCGTCGACAAGGCTGGGCAGCGCGTCGACATAGGTCGACTTCAGCTTCGCCACCTGCCGATGCTCGAGGATGAGGCCGATGACCTCGTGCCTGTCGCGCAGCTCCTCCAGCACCGATGCGTCCGTCGAGCGACTGGTGCGCGTCCGTTTCGTCGACGGCAGCTCCAGCTCGTCGAACAGGATCGTCTCCAGCTGCCGCGGTGAGCCGATGTTGAACTCATGGCCGACCAGCGCGAAGATGCGCGCCTCGAGCCCGGCGAGCGTCGCGCCGAACTCCATGCTCATGCCGGCCAGCGCCTCGAGGTCGATCGCAACACCGGCCTTCTCCATGCGCGCCAGGACCGGCAGGAGCGGCATCTCGACCTCGTCGAAGAGGTGCGCCAGCCCGCCGTCGGTCAGCTGCTGGCGCAGGATCGGCTGGACGAGAAGCGCGGTGAGCGCCTCCGCGGCCGCGCGCCGGGCAGCGCCCAGCTCCTCCGCACCGGTCTCCGGGTTCCCCGGCTTCGGCGGCAGCTCGACGCCGAAGTGCTGGGCGGCGAGGTCGTCGACCGTCTGCGAGCGCAGCGCCGGGTTCACCATGTAGCCCGCCACGAGGGTGTCGACGAACGAGCCGCGCAGCTCGAGGTCGCGGTCGGCCCACAGGGTCGTCACCAGCTGCTTGAGGTCATGGCCGATGCGCACGCGGTCGGGCCGCACGAACTCGGCCGGCAGGCGCTGCACGGCGTCCCCGCTCGGGTCGCAGCTGACGTACCAGGCGCTCCCGTCGCCGGCCGCGAACGCCATCCCGAACAGGTGTCGCTCGAGCGGCCGGCCGGTCCCCACCGACCACCCCAGGCCGATGTCGTCGCCGTGCCCCGCGAACCACGCGGACAGCTCGTCGAGGTCGGCCGCCGAGCGCACGATGCGCGGGTCGACGTGTTCGATGGCTCCCCCCGGATCGGCGAGCGGGTCGGGCCGCGCGCGGGGCGCGCCACCGGCTGCGTCGGCCTCGGTGGCCGGCCGGCCACCGAGCAGGTCGAGGCTGAGCTGGAGCCCGCCCTTCGTCTCGCTCTCCGGGCTGTCGTAGCCGGTCGGCGCGATGCTCGACGCCGGCAGGCGGTCGATGAGGGAGCGGAACTCGAGCTCGCGGAATCGCTGCGCCACGGCGCGGCGGTCGTATCGGCCCGTGCGCGCCTCCTCGAGGCCGAGCTCGACCGGCAGGTCGGTGACGATGCGGCCGATCTCGCGCGACATGAACGCGGACTCGCGATGCTCGGCGAGCCGGTCGCGCATCTTGCCCTTGACCTCGTCGAGGTGCTCGTAGATCCCGTCGAGCGTGCCGAACTGCTGGAGCAGGCTGCTGGCCGTCTTCTCCCCCACCCCCGGCACCCCTGGGATGTTGTCCGACGTGTCGCCCTTGAGCGCCTTGTAGTCGAGCATCTGGTCCGGGCGCAGCCCGTATCGGTCCATCACCCGCGCCTCGTCGTAGATGACGGTGGCGGCGACGCCCATGCGCGTAGTGAGCAGCCGCACATGGTCGTCCACGAGCTGCAACCCGTCGAGGTCCCCCGAGACGATCATGGTGTCGACGCCCTGCGCGGTCGCCTTCTTGGTGAGCGTGCCGATGACGTCGTCGGCCTCGTACCCCTCCAGCTCGCGCACCGGCATGCCCATCATGGCGGTGATCTCGCGCACGATCGGGAACTGAGCGCGAAGGTCGTCCGGCATCGACGGCCGGCCCTTCTTGTAGTCGGGGAAGGCGTCGAAGCGGAACTGCGGCTTGCCGACGTCGAAGCTGACGATCGCGAAGTCGGGCTTCACGTCCTGCATGCCGCGCAGCACGATCTGGAGGAACCCGAAGACGGCGTTGACGAGCGTCCCGTCAGACATCGTCAGCGGCGGGAGCGCGAAGTACCCGCGGTACACGAGGCTCGGACCGTCGATGAGCATGAGGAGAGGTCGGCGCTCGTTCATGGGTGGGCTCCAGTCTAGACCGATGCCGCCCCCGCGACCGCCGTAGAATCGGGGCCATGGTCGGCCGAACGCTCGATCCCTATGCGGTCCTCGGCGTCCCCCGTGACGCGACGCCGCTCCAGGTCGCCCGCGCCCATCGCCGCCTCGCCAAGCGGCATCACCCCGACCTCCACGAGGGCGCCGACGACGCGGCCGACCGGATGCGCCGCATCAACGAGGCATGGTGGGTCCTCTCCAGCCCGGCGCGCCGCGCCGACTACGACCAGGCCCACCCCGAGGTCCGCCGACCGCCGGGCACGCATTGGGGCCCGACACGTTCCCCGATCCAGCCCTCGGCCCCATCGTCGACCCGCACGTGGGCCACCTGGCGCGCCACCGCCGCCGAGACGCGCGCCGCCCCGCGAACGGTCCGTCAGCCGGGAGAGGCCGCGCCGATCCCCCGCACGCGCCGGCCGCCGCGCCCCGAGCCGATGCCTGCGACGTTCCGCGACTCAGGCTGGGCGGCTGTACTGGCCGCAGCGCTCTTCCTGGTCATCCTGGTAGGCGCCATCGTGGTGGGTCGCCTGACCCTCTGACCCTCGCCCGCGGCCGCGAACCGTCCGAATTCCCGTGCGGAGTGCGTTGTGCGGGGCGGTTTGGAGCGACGTCAGCCGGCGCGCGGCGCCAGGATCCAGCGCAGGACGAGCGCGCCCATCATGAGCGCCACGCCGGCGAAGAGGACCATTGGCCATGGCGAGCGCTCGGCGGCGAGCGTCGTGGGCACGGCCGCCGCACCGCCGTCGTCGGAGGTTCGATCGGGCGCCTCGTAGGCGACCCTCGGCGACGCCGTCGCCGCGCTGAGCTGGCCGTTGTCGCCGAGGGGCTCGGCTGCGGAGCGCAGGGTCTCTGCCGCGGCGGGTGCACCACCGGCGGCGGGGGCCGATGCCGCGGCGTCGGCTGCCTCCTCCTGGACGGTGGCAGCCCCGTCGGTGCCGCCGCCCTGGCCG
>CAYVCE010000091.1:0-6041 GCA_964449915.1 uncultured Steroidobacteraceae bacterium
CATCCGCAGCGTCTGGGTGCGCTGGTCGTCGCGTGCGCGCATGGCGTCACGCATGGCGGACTCGATCCGCGCCGATAGCGACAGGGGGGCATCGGTCTCCGGCGTCATGGGACTGGATGACTCCTCAGGTGCGCCGGGGCCCGGTTCGGTTGAGGCGTGCGTCTGGCTACGAACGCGAGGTTGCCTTTCGCTTCTTGGCTTCCTTGCGCTTTCGCTTCACGCTGGGCTTCTCGTAATGCTCGCGGCGTCGTGCCTCGGCCAGGATTCCCGACTGCTGGATCTTCTTGTTGAATCGACGCAGCGCGCTCTCGAACGTCTCGTTCTCGCCCACGCGAACTTCTGCCAAACGTCTCGCCTCCTTCCCGCCTTTGAGTCGCGCCCATGGTCGGACGGCGACCTCAGTCGCCGGGCGCGCAAGCGGACCGCAGGGTACCAGCGCAGCCGATGCGGGTCAATCAGCGTTGGACGCGGCGGCGAAAGTGACGAGCCACGCGCTCTGCGTTCCGAGCAGGAGCAGGAGGACAAGCGCGACGCCCTCGACCTGCAGTGGGCTGAGCCCGATACCCAGCTCGCCGACCAGTGTCGGCGTGATCGCCACGATGGTCACCACCGCGTAGAGCGGCATGGCGACCCACTGCAGCAGCACCACCAGTCCGGCGTCCGACGAGCGGCGGCGCATGGTGGCGGCCATGAGCCCCGAGCCGATCAGCCCGGCGGCGCCGGCCGTGGCGAACGTGATCCGCCACAGGGCGGGGACGTCGGGAGCGACGAGCGAGAGGAGCGACAT
The DNA here is from genome assembly GCA_964449915.1 of uncultured Steroidobacteraceae bacterium. Taxonomy (GTDB): domain Bacteria; phylum Chloroflexota; class Limnocylindria; order QHBO01; family QHBO01; genus JACDBZ01. The sequence continues at coordinate 788 of CAYVCE010000091.1, forward strand.
GGCGCCCGGCAGCGCGAAGTGGAGCGACACGACGTAGGCCATCCCTCGGCCCACCCTGTCGACCAGCCACGCCATCCGGCTCTGGCACGCCACCCACCACAGGCCGAGCAGCGTGAAGCTGAGGCCGGCCAGCACACCGTAGAAGGCATTGACGTCCATCGGCCGGCGCCCGCGGCTCAGCCGGGAGGCCAGGTCATCGGCCGGCCGCCGAGCAGGTGGAGGTGAAGATGGAACACGGTCTGCCCCGACTCGGGCCCCACGTTCGTCACCACCCGGTAGCCTCGATCCAGGCCCGCCTCGTCGGCGACCTTGCGCACCACCCCGAACAGCTTGGCCAGCAGCTCGCCGTCGGCGTCGGTCAGCGCGTGCGCATCGGCCACGTGGCGGCGCGGGACGACGAGGACGTGGGTCGGGGCCTGCGGCGCGATGTCGCGGAAGGCGATCACGTCGTCATCGGCGTGGACGCGGTCGGATGGGATCTCGTCGGCCACGATGCGGCAGAAGAGGCAGTCGGGATCGCGCTCGGTCATGCCGCTGAGCCTAGGCGAAGTCGCCGGTCCGCGACAAGATCACGGCGGCGGCCGCGGTCGCGACCGTTTCCGCGCGGAGGATCCGTGGCCCCAGCCAGGCAAGCTCGACGCCGGATGCCCCGGCCGTGCGCACCTCGGCGGGGCTGAAGCCGCCCTCCGGGCCGATGAGGATCGTTGCCGGCGCGTCGAGCTCGACCAGCCGCGAGCTCCCGAGCCGCTCGACGAGCATCACCGACCCGCGCTCGAGGGCGTCACGCAGCGCCACCGGCGGGGCGATGGGCGGCACGATCCCACGCTCCGACTGCTCGGCCGCCTCGCGGGCGATGGCCCGCAGCCGCTCGAGCCTGCGCGGCGAGACGTCGCGCGCCACGCAGCGCTCGCTGACCACCAGCCGGAACGCGGCCACCCCGAGCTCGGTGGCGTGCTGCACGACCTCCTCGAGGGCATCGCCCTTCAGGATGGCCTGGGCCACGCTGAGCCGATGGGCCGGCTCACCGGCCGCCGCTCGACGCTCCTCGGCCACGCACGATTCGCCGTCGAGACGGCAGAGCGTCTCGGCGCCGTCGCCGGTGAGGAGGACGATCCGCTCGCCGTCACGCAGTCGCAGGATCGTGCGCACCTGGCGCGCGATGGTGGACGGGATGGGGAACCGTTCGCCGGCGGCCTCGGCGGGGGTGACGAAGAAGCGGTGCAGGGTCACCGTGGCTGCTCGAGCCGGAGCGAGACCCACTCGCCGTCGTCGCGACGGGCGGCCAGCGACAGGCCGTTGGCAACCAGCGCGGCGAGCACCTCGGCCGCGCGGGGCTGGATGATGCCGCTGGCCAGCAGCGTGCCGCCGGGAGCAACGTGCGCGGCCAGCCGGGGCGCGAGCTCGACCAGCACCGCCGCCACCAGGTTGGCGACCACGAGCGGATATCGCTCGGCGGGGACCGTTCCCAGCGTCCCGGCCGTGACCTGCAGCCGATCGGCCAGCCCGTTGCGCGCCGCGTTCTCGGTCGCAGCGGCGACCGCGAGCGGATCGGTATCCAGACCGACGGCCGACGACGCGCCGAGGCGCAGCGCGGCGAGCGCGAGGATCCCGGAGCCGCAGCCCACGTCGAGCAGCCTGGCCGGGATCGGCGTCAGCTCCTGCAGGAGCTCGAGGCAGCCGCGCGTCGTCGGGTGGAGCCCGGTGCCGAAGGCCATCCCCGGGTCCAGCCTGATCGCCGCCTCGCCGGCCGCCAGCGGCTCGTCCGCCCACGACGGCACGATCACCACGCGACCGATGCGCTGCGCGACGTAGTGCTCCTTCCACGCATCGGTCCAGTCGGCGTCGTCGACGGGCCGCACGCGCAGCGGCCCGACCGGGCGCAGCCCAAACGCCTGGAGGTGCCACAGTGCCCGCTCGGTCGACTCGACCGTGGCCGCCGCTGCCGGGTCGTCGGCAACGTGGGCGGTGATGACGAACGGCGCGGTCGGGTCCTCGCGAGCGGCAAGCTCGTCGTTCGGGTCTCGCACCAGGCGCGTGGGGTGCACCGCGGTGCCGGTCGCCACGCGGCCGAGGATCTCGCTGATCGCTTCGACGGCCTCGACGTCGGCCTCGACGCTCAGCTCGAGCCAGCGCATCGGCCGATGTCCTCCACCGGGCTAGCCGAACAGGTCGCGCAGGCGGTCGAACACCGAGGAGCCGCCCCTGGGCAGCACCGCCGGCTCGCCAACCTCGTCGAGCTCGCGCAGCAGCTCCCGCTCGCGCTTGCTCAGCTTCGTCGGCACCACGACGTTGACGATCACGTGGAGGTCGCCTCGCCCGGCGCCGCGCAGCCGGGGAACGCCCTTCGCGCGCAGCCTGATCTCGTGCCCGGATTGCGCGCCGGCAGGAACGACGACCTCCTCCTCTCCCTCGACCGTCGGCACGGTCAACGTGGCTCCCAGAGCGGCCTGCGGGTAGGTCACTGGCAGCTCGTGGTACAGCTCGGTGCCGCGCCGCAGGAGCTGCGGGTGCGGGCGGATCTTGACCGCGACGTAGAGGTCGCCGTTCGGGCCGCCGCGAGGCCCGGCCTCGCCCTGGCCCTCGAGAGCGATGCGCTGCCCGTCGTCGATCCCGGCCGGAATGCTGACCTGGAGCGTCCGCTCCTCGCGCACCCGCCCGTCGCCGGAGCAGACACCGCAGGGCGTGCCGATGATGCGGCCCTCGCCTCGGCAGCGCGCGCAGGCCACGATGTTCACCATCTGCCCCAGGATCGTCTGCGCCACCCGCCGATGTTCCCCGCTGCCGTTGCACTCCGGACAGGTCTCCGGCTGCGTGCCCGGCTCGCCGCCCGCCCCGTCGCAGTGCGTGCAGGTCACGAGCGTGGGGAAGCCGATCTCCCTGGTGATCCCGAACACCGCCTCCGCGAACTCGATTGTCAGGTCGTAGCGCAGGTCGGCGCCGGCCACCACCCGCGTGCGTCGGCGCGCGCCGGCCGGCGACCCGCCGAAGAACGCGTCGAAGATGTCACCAAAGGGGCCGAACCCGCCGCCGAAGCCCTCGAAGCCGCCCGCTGCGGCTCCATCGACCGCCGCATGGCCGAACATGTCGTAGGCGGAGCGGCGCTGCCGATCGGAGAGCACCCGGTACGCCTCGTTGAGCTCTTTGAAGCGCTGCTCGGCACCGTCGTTCTTGTCGACGTCGGGGTGGTGCTGCTGCGCCAGCCGGCGGAAGGCGCGCTTGATCGCGGCGTCGTCCGCGTCACGCGGCACGCCCAGCACGTCGTAGTAATCGCGCTTCACGGCCATGGCGTGGCGGATCATACCAATTGGCACTCCGACATTCAGAGTGCCAGTGAGGCTGAGACCAGTGATGAGCGTCCACGCCGTGGCGCATCGTCCGAAATCGGACGCTATCGCGCTGGACGCCGGCCCCGCGTGGGGCTCAGGCGCGCTGCGCGCCGATAGATCGTATGGACCGAGCCCGAATGGTCGGCAGGGTTGGGTGGCGCCGATCCATCGGTGGCCGCCGCGCTGGAGACCGGCCCGCAGGTGGGGCTCAGGCTCGCTGCGCGCCGATAGATCGTATGGACCGAGCCGGGATGTCGGCCGGGTTGGGTGGCGCCGATCTATCGATGGCCACCGCGCCGGAGACCGCCCCATCCGCGCGAGGTTCTCAATCCTGACACTCTCCGTCAGGAACGCTCGGCTACGATCGGGTCCGATGACACCCGTCCAGATCTCGGCGGATCACGCCCGCCGCTTCCTCGTCACCCGCCACCTCCTTGCGCCGCCGCGCGCGCTCCCGGCGCGACCGGCATCGGTCCTCGAGGCGGTCGAGCGGCTCGGTCTGCTCCAGTTCGACCCGCTCGAGGTGCCCGGCGCCCGCAATCACGACCTCGTGCTGCATGCCCGCATCGCCGGGTACCGGCGCGAATGGTGCGAGGAGTGGCTGTACGGCCCCGAGCGGCGACTGATCGAGCTCTACAACAAGAGCCTGAACCTGGTGCCGATGCACGAGCTGCCACACTACCGAATCACCTGGCACCGCAACCTGGCCTCGCACGACAACGGGATCCTGAAGGAGCAGGCGAAGGTGGCCAAGGCGATCCTCCGGCGCCTGAAGACCGATGGACCGCAGTCGACCGCCGCCTTCAGCGAGCACGGCCATGCGGTCGACTGGTGGTGGGCGCCCACCCGCGCGAGCCGCGCGGTCATGGAGGCCCTCTTCGTGACCGGGCGTATCGGCATCTCGCGGCGGGACGGCAACCGGCGCTACTACGACCTCATGGAACGACTCGTCCCGGCTGAGCTGCTCGCGCTCAAGGAGCCTGAGGAGGTTGCCCTGACCCACCGCCTCCTGAGCCGGTTTCGGGCGACCGGTTTGACGAAGGCCATCGGTACGCAGGGCGAGGTCATGTACAGCGCCGGGTCGGGTCCCGAGCGAGCCCGGCGCACCGCGCGTCTGGTCGAGGACGGCGAGCTGCTGCCGATCGAGATCGATGGGCTCAAGGGCATGCGCTACATCATCGCCTCGGAGGAGTCGATCCTCGAGGCCACCGCTGACCCTTCCTCGTTGGCTCGCGAGGACGTCAGCTTCCTCGCGCCGCTCGACCCGCTCGTCTGGGATCGGCGCCAGCTTCTCGACCTGTGGCACTTCGACTACCTGTGGGAGGTCTACGTCCCCGAGGCCAGGCGCAAGTGGGGCTACTACGTCCTGCCGATCCTGTTCGGCGACCGCTTTGTCGGCCGCATCGAGCCGCGGCTCGATCGCAAGACGAAGACGCTGAACATCCTCGGCATCTGGTTCCAGGATGCCTTCGAGCCGAGCGACGAGCCACGCTTCATCCCGGCATTGCGAGAGGCGATCGATGCCTATCGCTCCTTCATCGGCGCCGATGACATCACCTGGCCGCGCACCCGCGCAGGCCGCCGGATCGCGTCAGCCCTGGGCCGTTTCGCGGCCGCGTAGACGCTGGCGGATCTCAAGCATGACCGCCGCGCAACGGATCGGCGGCATCATCCTCAGTCGGCGAAATCGACGATCAGCGGAGCGTGGTCCGAGGGGATGCCGGCGTAGGTCGAGGGCTTTCGGGCATCGCGGTCGCGCTCGGCAGCGATGGCACGATCCGCAAGCAGCGGCGAGACGTAGACGTGGTCGATCCGCATGCCGAAGTTCTTGTGGAAGTGCCCGGCGCGGTAATCCCACCAGCTGAAGAAGCCGGGCTCGGGGTGGAACTGGCGAACGATGTCGACCATTCCCCACTCGCGCAGCTTCG
>CAYVCE010000092.1:0-3231 GCA_964449915.1 uncultured Steroidobacteraceae bacterium
GGGTGGCGCCGCCTGCCCACCGACGAGGGCGCCACCCACGACCGCAGGATCGCCTTCGACGCCGGCGACCTGGTGCCGATGGTGACCTACGGCACGAACCCCGGCATGGGATTCCCGATTACCGACCGCATTCCCGACCCCGACGCCCTGACCGATGCGACCCAGCGCGACTCGCTGCGTGCCGCGCTGGCCTACATGGCCCTCACGCCCGGCGAGCCGATCCTGGGCAGGCCGATCGATGTCGTCTTCATCGGCTCCTGCACGAACGCCCGGATCAGCGACCTGCGCGAGGCGGCGCGCATGCTGCGCGGTCGCCACGTCGCCGACGGCGTGCGCGTGATGGTCGTCCCGGGCTCGACCGAGGTGAAGCGCCAGGCCGAGGAGGAAGGGCTCAACGCGGTCTTCCTCGAGGCGGGCGCCGAGTGGCGCGAGGCCGGATGCAGCATGTGCATCGCCATGAACGGCGACCAGCTGTCGCCCGGCCAGTACAGCGTCAGCACCTCGAACCGCAACTTCGAGGGCCGCCAGGGCAAGGGCGGACGGACGTTCCTCGCCTCGCCGCTCACCGCGGTGGCCTCGGCGGTGACCGGGCGCCTGTCGGACCCGAGGGCGTTGCTGTGAGCGCGCGCGAGCCGTTCCGCTCGGTCACCTCGGCGGCGGTGCCGATGCCACGCAACGACATCGACACCGACCAGATCATCCCCGCGCGCTTCCTGAAGACGACGAGCCGCGAGGGACTCGGTGACCAGCTCTTCAACGACTGGCGCTACCTCGCCGATGGGTCGCCGGATCCCGAGTTCATCCTCAATCGACCCGAGATGGCCGGCCGCGCCATCCTCGTCGCCGGCGATAACTTCGGCTGTGGATCGTCGCGCGAGCACGCGCCGTGGGCGCTCACCGCGTGGGGCATCCGCGCCGTCGTCAGCAGCAGCTTCGCCGACATCTTCCGCAGCAACGCGCTGAAGAACGGCCTCCTTCCGGTGGCCGTGCCGCCGCAGGAGCTGGAGCGCATCGGCTCCATCCTCGAGGCCGAGCCCGATGCCCGACTGACGATCGACCTCGAGGACAGCGAGCTGCGCCTGCCGGACGGATCGGCGATCGGCTTCGACATCGACGGCTTCGCGCGCCGCATGATCCTCGACGGGACCGACGAGCTCGGATACCTGCTGGCCCGCGAGCCCGACCTCCAGGCCTACGAGGCATCGCATCCGCCGAGGGTCTCGACACTCGCCTGACCTGGTCGGGGTTGCGTTGGGGGCGACAATTGCCTCCGCAATGAGCAAGGCGAAGGCGAACGGGAGGCGATCCGGGACGAAGCTGGCCGACGCCGGGGTCGAGTCCACCGCCGGCGAGACCAGCGAGCCCGTGCGCAGCATTACGAACAAGGGCTACCTCGAGGAGTTGGCGAAGCTCGAGGTGGAGCTGGTCAAGATGCAGCAGTGGATCAAGCAGGCCGGCCTCCGCGTTGTCCTCGTCTTCGAGGGGCGCGACGCTGCCGGCAAGGGCGGCGCCATCAAGACGATCATGCTCCGCCTCAACCCGCGCTACGCACGGATCGCGGCCCTCGGCACGCCGACCGAGCGGGAGCGGAGCCAGTGGTACTTCCAACGCTACGTGGAGCACCTGCCCGCGGCCGGCGAGATGGTCCTCTTCGATCGGAGCTGGTACAACCGGGCCGGCGTCGAGCGGGTGATGGGGTTCTGCACCGATGAGGAGTACACGGAGTTCCTGCGCTCGTGTCCGGAGTTCGAGCGCATGCTCGTCCGGTCTGGAATCATCCTGGTCAAGTACTGGTTCAGCGTCAGCGACGCCGAGCAGGAGCTCCGTTTCAAGAGCCGGATGAAGGACCCCACCAGGCGCTGGAAGCTGAGCCCGATGGATCTCGAGTCGCGCACGCGCTGGGTCGCCTATTCGATGGCCAAGGACGCTATGTTCGCCCACACGGACATCAAGCAGGCACCGTGGCACGTCGTGAACGCCGACAACAAGAAGCGCGCGCGCCTGAATGTCATTCACCATCTCCTCAGCCTCATCCCGTACCAGGACCTCACGCCGGAGGAGATCGTGCTGCCACCGCGCGAGCCCGACGCGGGCTACGTTCGCCCGCCGATGACCGACCAGGCGTTCATCCCCGAGGTCTACTGAGCGCTAGCCGTCCCGCTGGCTGACCGCGGCATACATCGAGCCGAGGAACCGACTCGGCACCTCTCCGATGCGACGCGTGTCGAGCAGGCCGACCTGAGCCGTCAGCTTCTCCCATCTCGCGTAGCCGATCGGCCACGGCACCCACGGGTTTCCCCGGTCCGCCCCGTACTCCACGATCAGGAGTCGACCCCCGGGCCGCAGCGCGTCGATGGCGGCCCGCAGGACGGGCACCTTGTCGCGCACGAAGTGCAGCGAATTCGCCATCAGGACGCCGTCGAACGACAGCGGCTCGACGGCCAGCGGGCGCGTGAAGTCACCGACGATTGTCCGGACGTCACTCGATGGGAAGCGGCTTGCCGTTGCCTGCTCCAGCTTCCGCAGTGCGGCGGAGTCACGGTCGATGGCGACCACCTGCGCCGAAGCGCCGAGCACGTCGACCAGTGCCAGGGTGAACGCCCCGCTGCCGGGCCCGAGCTCGAGCCAGCGCGAGCCGGCGCCGTCGAGGCCGTCCCGGATCAACGCCACGTGATCGGCATGGTCCATGGCTAGCCCGTGTCGGCAGACACCTCATGCAGCCAGTCGATGGCATCGAGGTAGCCGCGCCACCCTCGACCGATGACCTGGTGCCGGGTCGCCGGCGCGGTCACCGACACGCGCCGCCACGGCTCGCGGGCGGTGATGTCGCTGATGTGGACCTCAACCGACGGGCGCTCACAGGCGACCAGTGCGTCGTGCAGCGCGTAGCTCGTGTGAGACAGCGCGCCGAAGTTGCAGATCACCGCGTCGTAGTCGAGCTGCTCCAATCGGTCGATCAAGGCGCCCTCGTGGTTCGACTGGAACCCTTCCAGCAGGGACCCGCGTTCGAAGGCGTGGGCGCGCGCCGCCTCGACGATCTCGGCCAGTGACATCGACCCATAGGTCTCCGGCTCGCGGCGACCGAGGGTACCGAGGTTCGGGCCGTTCAGGACGAGGATGCGCATCGGTCGCTATTCTCCGCCCGCATCGAACGACCCGAGGACGCGCATCGAGCTGGTGTGCTCGCGCAGACCGACGATCGCGCCGGCAAGCGGCTCGGCTCCCGCATCG
>CAYVCE010000093.1:0-5463 GCA_964449915.1 uncultured Steroidobacteraceae bacterium
GAGCGGTCGAGCCCGAACGACTTTCCCGGTTGGGTGGCGCCGACAGATCGGCGGGCACCTCGCCTAGACCGCGCCTCGAGGTGCCAGTCAGGCTCAACGCGCCGCGATCGATCGTAGAGATCTGACCTGATCGAGACGCAGGTTGGGTTACGCCGATCCGTCGGCGTCGGAGCCTCACAGGCCACGCGGGCCCGCCTTCTTCGTCTTCGCGTCGGGGTACGACATCGACCCGCCGATGGCGAGTGACGGAATCGCTGCGGCCCACAGACGCAGCAACCGTTGACATCGGCCCATGCGGGCGACTAGGCTCCGCGGTCCAATGACACAGCGGTGGTTTTACGGCTAGCGGGTACGAGGCAGGCGAGTAGATCTCGCCAGCGCAGGCACTCGTGCCCGCAGACGCAGGAAGCGAAAGCTCCTGCGTCTTTTGTTTCCTCCGGATGAAGGGGCCGGGATCTGAGCGAAAGGCGCGGCAGGATTCGATGATCGTGGTGATGCGTCCGACGGCGACGCAGGAAGAGGTCGAAGGGGTCAAACGGATTGTCGAGGAGCATGGCCTCGAGGCGTTCCTGAGCGTTGGCGAGGAGCGGACCGTGATCGGCGTGGTGGGCAGCGACGTCGAGCGCGTCGCGCACCTCGGCACGCTGCCGGGCGTCGAGCAGGTCATCCGCATCAGCTCCCCCTACAAGCTGGCGAGCGCCGAGCACCAGGTCGAGCGGACCCGGGTGCGGGTCAACGGCGTGGAGCTGGGGCTGGGCCAGGAGCTGGTCGTCATGGCCGGGCCGTGCGCGGTGGAATCGCGCGAGCAGCTCTTCGACACCGCCCGTACCGTGAAGCGCGAAGGCGCCCGCGTCCTGCGCGGCGGCGCCTTCAAGCCGCGAACCTCCCCCTACTCGTTCCAGGGCCTGGGCCTGCCTGCGCTCAAGCTCCTCGCGGAGGCGCACGCCGAGTTCGGCCTGCCGGTCATCAGCGAGATCATCGATCCGGCCGACGTCCCGGCCTTCGAGGAGCACGTGGACATCCTCCAAGTCGGCGCTCGCAACATGCATAACTTCGTGCTGCTCAAGGCGGTCGGCCAGTCCCGCCGGCCGGTGCTCCTCAAGCGCGGCCTCTCGGCGACCATCGAGGAGTGGCTGCTGGCCGCCGAGTACATCCTGTCGGCAGGGAACCCGAACGTCATCCTCTGCGAGCGCGGCATCCGCACCTTCGAGACCGCCACCCGCAACACGCTCGACCTCTCGGCGGTGCCGGTTCTCCGGACCCGCACGCACCTGCCGATCATCGTCGACCCCAGCCACGGCACCGGCCACCGAGCCCTGGTCGGACCGATGGCCCTGGCGGGCGCCGCCGCCGGCGCCGATGGCCTGATCATCGAGGTCCATCCCGACCCGGCGAACGCCCGCTCCGACGGCGACCAGAGCCTCAGCTTCGAGGACTTCGGCGCGCTGATGGACGAGCTGCGCCGGCTCCAGTTCGTCCGATCGACCGATGCGGCGCCCCCGCCCGCGACCACGACGCCGATCGCCGCCGAGGGGATCGAGGAGGTCCGCGACCGGATCGACGACCTCGACGCACGGCTGGTGGAGATGGTCCAGGAGCGGGCCGCCCTGGCCCTCGAGGTCCAGCGCCGGCGCGACCCCGACGCCCACGGCCACGACGTCCGCCGCGAGAGAGCGCTCCTCGAGCGCGCAGCGACCGGGACGACCGGACCGATGAGCCCCATCGAGCTGACCATGGTCTTCGACGCGGTGCTGCGCGCGTCGCGATCAGTCCAGCGGCGGCACACCCAGGCGGCGTCCGACGCGGATCGCCGGTCCGCCGGGACCGGCCTGTGACGCCGGCGCCTCCGACGTCGAGGCTCGTCGCTCCGGCAGCTCGGCTGCGGGGGCGGCTGCGCCTGCCATCCGACAAGTCGATCTCGCACCGCGCGCTCATCATCGGCGCGCTGTCCGGTGGCCCCACGACGGTGCGCCTCCGCTCGCCGGGAGCGGACGTGCGCTCGACGGCCGCCTGCCTTCGCGATCTCGGCGTGTCCGTCGAGGAGGAGTCGAGCGGCACCGTCAGGCTATCGGGGCGGATGGCTCGCGACGCCGTGCTGGATTGCGGCAACTCGGGCACCACGATGCGCCTCCTGGCCGGCGCCCTGGCCGGCCATCCGCTGCGGGTCACGCTCGACGGCGACGCGTCACTGCGCGCCCGTCCCATGGAGCGGGTCGCAGTCCTCCTTCGCGCCGCCGGAGCCGAGGTCACCACGACCGACGGCCATGCGCCGATGACCGTCACCGGGCGACACCGGCTGACGGCGACGCACCATCGGCTATCGGTCTCGAGCGCCCAGTTGCTGGGGGCGGCCGTTTTCGCCGGCCTGCGCGCCACCGGCGAGACGCGCATCGAGTCGCCGGGCCCGACGCGTGACCATACCGAGCGGATGCTGGCCTGGGCCGGCGTCCCCATCCATCGGGATGGCAGCGTCACCACGCTGACCGGGCCGGCGCGGCCGCGAGCCTTCGAGCTGTCCGTGCCGGGCGACCCGTCGGCCGCATCGGCCTGGCTGGTGGCTGCGGCACTCCATCCGGACGCCGAGCTGACCATGGTCGAGGTGGCGCTCAACCCGACCCGCCTGGCGCTCGTGGGGCTGCTCCAGCGCATGGGCGTCGAGATCACCACGCGCGTCACCGACGTGGCCGGTCCGGAGCCCGTCGGAGAGATCTCCGTGCACGGCGGCCGGCCGCTGGAGGCGGTGAGCATCCGAGGCGGCGAGGTGACCGATCTCATCGACGAGCTGCCGCTGGTGGCGATCGCGATGGCATCGGTTCCGGAGGAGTCCGAGGTCCGCGATGCCGCCGAGCTGCGCGTGAAGGAGTCGGATCGGATCGGCGCGGTGGTGGCCGGGCTGGGGGCCATCGGCGCCGGGGTGACCGAGCTGTCCGACGGCTGGCGCGTCCGCCGCGGCGCGCCGCGCGCGGCAAGGATCGTGACCCACGGCGACCATCGGATCGCCATCGCCTTCGCCGTCGCCGCGGCGGCCGGGGTGGCCGCATCGGTCGAGCTGGACGACCCTGCCTGCGTATCGGTCTCGTATCCGGGGTTCTGGGACGACCTGGCCGAGGTCTCCGCGTGAGGCGCCTGCGGCTGCTGACGGCCGGCGAATCGCACGGGCCCGGGCTCATCGGCGTGATGGAGGGCATGCCGGCCGGGATGCGGGTCAGCACCCGGCTCGTCGACCGCGACCTCGCGCGACGGCAACACGGGTACGGCAGCGGGAAGCGCATGCAGATCGAGCGCGACCGGGTGCGCTGGACGGCCGGCATCCGGTACGGGCGCACGCTGGGCTCGCCCATCGGCTTCGCCGTCGACAACCGGGACTGGGAGAACTGGACCGATCGCATGTCGGTCGAGCCGATCCCCGCCGAGCGCCGCCCGAAGCCGATCACGCGGGCGCGGCCCGGACACGTCGACCTCGCCGGCGCCCTCAAGTACGACACCGACGACGTCCGTGACGTCCTCGAGCGCGCTTCGGCCCGGTCGACCGCGGCCCGCGTCGTGGCGGGGGCGCTCGCCCGGCAGCTGCTGGCCGCGTGCGGAGTGCGCATCTGGAGCTTCGTCGACCAGCTCGGCCCGGTTCGCGCCTTTCCCGACGCCGATGACGTCCTCGCCGCCATCCCGGCGGAGTGGCCGGACCGCGACCTGGTGGATCCGTCGCCGCTGCGCTGCCCGGATCCCGAGGCGGAGCGCGCCATGCTGGCCGAGGTCGACGCGGCGAGGGAGGCCGGCGACTCGATCGGCGGCTCGTTCGTGGTGGTGGTCGAGGGCACGCCGATCGGACTCGGCTCGTCGTCGGAGTGGGACACGCGCCTTGACGGCCTGCTGGCCGGTGCCACCATGGCGATCCCGGGCGTCAAGGGGGTGGAGATCGGGATGGGATTCGGGGTCGCCGACCGCCGCGGCAGCGCGGTGCACGACGTGCTGGACACCGCGGCGACCGATTGGCGGCGGGCGACGAACCGTGCCGGCGGGATCGAGGGCGGCATCAGCAACGGCGAGCCGATCATCGTTCGGGCGGCACAGAAGCCGGTCTCCACGCTGCGCACGCCGCTGCCGAGCGTGGACCTGGCGACCGGCGAGCCGGGACGCGCCCACATCGAGCGGTCGGACGTCACGGTGCTGGCGCGGGCCGCGATCGTCGGCGAGGCGATGGTCGCCCTCGTCCTGGCCGATGAGCTCCTCTACTCGTTCGGTGGCGACACGATCGGCGACCTGCGTGCCGCGGTGACGCGGCGGCGGCGCCGAACGACACGACGCCGATGAGCCAGCTCGCCGTGCTGCTCGGCCGAGGCATCGGCTACTCGGCCTCGCCGGCGATGCACAACGCGGCCTTCGCCGCGCTCGAGATGGACGCGCGCTACGAGCTGCGCGACGTGCCGATGCACGACCTCGCCCGCGAGGTGGACGCGCTGCGCGAGAGCGACGCCATCGGCGCCAACATCACGAGGCCCTACAAGATCGACGTGTGCGAGCTGGTCGACGAGCTCGCGCCGGACGTGCACCGCATGGGCGCGGCGAACACGATCGTGCGCATCGGCCACCGCCTGGTGGGATACAACACGGACCTCGGGGCGCTCATCGCCGAGCTGCCGCCGCGGGTCCAGCGCGCGGTCGTGCTCGGCGCGGGCGGCGCCGCGCGTGCGGCCGTGGCGGCGCTGCGCGCCACGGGCAATCCCCAGACGCTGGTGGTCGACCGAGCGCATTGGTCCAACCTGCCGGGTGCGCTGGCGACCGCCGACCTCGTCATCAACGCGACCCCCATCGGCACGGACTCCGACGAGACGCCGATCCCCGCCCACCTGCTGCGAGCCGACCTCAAGGTGCTCGACCTCGTCTATCGGCCGCGTCAGACCCGGCTGGTGCGCGAGGCGCGCAAGCGCGGTGCCTCGGCGCGCGGCGGTGCCGGGATGCTGCTGCGCCAGGCTGCGGCCAGCTTCCAGCTGTGGACCGGCCGCGAGGCACCGGTCGAGATCATGCGCGATGCGCTCGACGATGAGCTGGAGCGCGTCGCAGGTGCCTGACGGCATCGTGCTGGTCGGGATGCCGGCCAGTGGCAAGTCCACGGTCGGCCGCATCGTCGCGGAGCGGCTGGGGCGGCCCTTCCTCGACACCGACGAGATCGCCGCGCGGCGCGTCGGCATGCCCGTCGCCGCCTACATCGAGCGCCACGGGGCGCCGGCCTACCGCATCGCCGAGGCTGAGGCGGTGGCAGAGGCCTGCGCGGAGGCCGGCGCCATTATCTCGACCGGCGGCGGTGCCGTCCTCGATCCCCTCAACCGATGGGCGTTGTGGCATCACGGCACGGTCGCCTGGCTGGACCTTCCCGTGGGAGTGCTGGTCGCCCGCCTGGAGGCCGATGACGTGCCGCGGCCGCCGCTCATGCCCTACACCGCCGAGAGCGTCGGGGGCGCGCTGGCC
>CAYVCE010000094.1:0-15828 GCA_964449915.1 uncultured Steroidobacteraceae bacterium
GCGCAGATCGAGGCGCGGATCGACCAGAACGACGCGATCGCCGCCCAGTTCGGCGTGTGGAGCCGCTCGGGCTCCTCGATCATCCGCGGCAACCTGCTCGTGCTGCCGATCGGCGACGACGGGCTGCTCTACGTCGAGCCGATCTTCCTCCAGGCCGAGGGCGCCCCGTTCCCCGAGTTCGTGCGGGTGATCATGGTCGACCAGGAGCGCGTCGCCTTCGCCGAATCGGTCGAGGACGGCCTGCGCCAGATTCTGGGCGAGGCGGCACCGCCGCCGGTCGAGGAGCCGGATCCCGAGCCGTCGCCGGGCGGATCGCCCGGCCCGTCGCCGGGACCGCTGCCGGACGACGTCGCCGGCCTGGTTGCCGAGGCCCAGCGCCTGTACGACGAGGCGCAGGCCGCACTGGCCGACGGCGACCTGGGCACCTACCAGGAGCGCATCGACGAGCTCGAGTCGGTGCTCGACCGGCTTGCGGAGCTGGCCGGGGAGTAGGGCCCGTCGGGCGCCTCACGTCGCCCGTTCCCGGCATGACGCCGTCGGCATCGCGCCGATAGATCGTATGTATCGCGCCGGGAGCATCCGCCACGTTGGGTGTCGCCGATCCATCGGTGAGAATCTCGCACGAGGCCGGCCCACGGGTGCAACTCAGGCTCGGCGCGCGCCGATGGATCGTACGGACAGCACCCGAGGGAGCCTCGGGTTGGCTTGCACCGATCCATCGGAGCGGTGCGCACCCGGCTGGCCGCCTGCCTGCTTCCAGCCGGATGGCGGTTCACGCCGATCGTTCCGCGCGGCACGGCCGCTGGCCCGACGATATTTCGGTCGTTTCCGGCCAGATGTTCGGTTCCGGAGGGGATGGACCGCTATTTCGGCTGGCTCCTGGCCTGGTCGTGCCTCTGCAGCGGCAGCCGCGCCGAGCCTGAGCCGAAATATCGGACGAACCGCGCTTGGGATGGCCTTCGTGCCAGTGTGCGCCGACAGTTCGGGTTCGAATCCACTGATTGGCGGTATGGGTCGGTCGATCCGGACCCAGCCCGCATAGACTCGGCGGCGATGGACGTGCTGGTGATCGGGACGGGCGGGCGCGAGCATGCGCTCGCCTGGCGGCTGTCGCGTGACGACGGTGTGCGGTCCGTGCGGGTGGCTCCCGGCAACGGCGGCACGGCCGCCGTCGGCGAGAGCGTCGACCTCGACGTCACCGACCCGGACGCGGTCGCCCGTCACGCGGCGCGGGAGCGCTACGGGCTGGTCGTCATCGGTCCGGAGGCTCCCCTGGCGGCGGGCGTGGCCGACGAGCTCACCTCGGCTCGCATCCCGACCTTCGGACCGACGCGCGCGGCGGCACGCCTGGAGTCGAGCAAGGCCTTCGCCAAGCAGCAGATGCGCCGGGCGGGCGTGCCCACCCCCCTGGGGGAGAGCTTCACCGA
The DNA here is from genome assembly GCA_964449915.1 of uncultured Steroidobacteraceae bacterium. Taxonomy (GTDB): domain Bacteria; phylum Chloroflexota; class Limnocylindria; order QHBO01; family QHBO01; genus JACDBZ01. Next base: position 1,428 of record CAYVCE010000094.1, read on the forward strand.
TCCGGAGTCGGCGTTGGCGCACGTCAGGGCGGCCGAGCGGCCGCCGGTCGTGAAGGCGGACTGGCTGGCGGCCGGCAAGGGCGTGGTCGTGCCCGACAGCGTCGAGGAGGCCGAAGCGGCCGTGCGCGACCTGTTCGCCAGCGTGGCGCCGGGCGCGCGGATCGTGCTCGAGGAACGCCTGGATGGCCCCGAGGTGAGCGTCTTCGCGCTGGTGAGCGATGAGGCCGTCGCGCCACTGGCGGCAGCCTGCGACTACAAGCGGCTGGGCGACGGCGACACGGGGCCGAACACGGGCGGCATGGGCGCCTACGCGCCGGTGCCGTGGTTCGGCGGCCCGGCCATGGAGCGCATGGCCGCCGAGGTCTTCGAGCCGATCGCGTGGCGCATGGCCCGCGACGGGTCCGCGTACCGCGGGGTGCTCTACGCCGGCCTGATCCTGACCTCGGACGGGCCGATGGTGCTGGAGTTCAACGCCCGCTTCGGCGACCCCGAGGCGCAGGTCCTGCTCCCGATGCTCGATGGCGATCTCGCCGCGGCGCTCCTGGGCTGCGCGACCGCCGACCGCGGTCTGATGGAGAGCTCGGTCGCGGTCCGCCCCGGCGCGGCGGTGGGGGTCGTGGTCGCCTCGGCCGGCTACCCCGATGCGTCGCGCACCGGGCTGAGGATCACAGGTGCCGAGCCATCGTCAACGTCGGACGACGGCGACCTGCTGTGCTTCCACGCGAGCACCCGCCGCGTCGTCGACGGCGGCTACGAGACGACCGGCGGCCGGGTGGTGACCCTGGTCGGCCGCGGCGCCTCGCATGCGGCCGCCCGCGCGGCCGCCTATCGGGGTGTCGCGGAGGTGACCCTGGACGGCGGTCGCTATCGGACCGACGTCGCCGCCCGCGAGCTCAGGGACGGCGGCGGGGAGGAGCTCGCGGAACGGCCGCGGTGATCGTGGGCCAACAACCGCGAGCCACGGTCAATCGGCGGCTATGCTTTGGGCACCGATGCCGACCGTCGCCGTCGTCTGCGGCTCCCGCTCCGACCTGTCGACCCTGAAGTCGTGCTTCGACGTGCTCGACGAGTACGAGATCACGTGGGAGGCCTCGGTCATCAGCGCCCATCGCCAGGCCGATGCGCTGCACGCCTACGTCGTCGAAGCCGAGCGGGCCGGCGTGCGCCTCTTCATCGGGGCGGCCGGGCTCGCCGCCCACCTGCCGGGAGTGCTGGCGTCGCTGACGGCGAAGCCGGTGATCGGCATTCCGCTCGATGGGGGGTCGCTCGGCGGCGCCGATGCGCTGTACGCCGTCGTCCAGATGCCGCCCGGCGTGCCCGTGGCGACCGTCGCGATCGGCACCCCCGGCGCCAGGAATGCGGCCCACCTTGCCGCGCGCATCCTGGCCCTCTCGGACGCCGAGCTCGCGGGCCGCGTGGCGGCGTTCCGCGCCGAGCAGGCGGCCGGGGCCGAGCTGCGCATCGACCCGCGGGCGTGAGCCGGTGATCGATCGCTACGCGCTGCCGGAGCTGCGCGAGATCTTCGGCGAGGAGCGCAAGCTGGCGCTCTGGCTGCGGATCGAGCTGCTCGCCGTCGAGGCATTGCACGCCGCCGGAGTGGTGCCGACACCGGACTGGGAGCGGATCCGCAGCGCGGTGACCGACGTCGATCCCCGGCGGGCGCGCGAGATCGAGCGCGAGTCGCAGCACGACGTCATCGCCTTCCTGCGCTCGGTGACCGAGCAGCTCGGGCCGGAGGGCCGCTGGCTGCACTACGGGCTGACCAGCTCGGACGTGCTCGACACCGCCACCGCCGTGGTCCTGCGCGACGCGGCGACCGTGGTCGAGGGCGAGCTGGCGCGGCTGGTCGAGGTGGTTCATCGGCTCGCGCTCCAGTACCGCGACACCCCGATGGCCGGGCGCAGCCACGGCATCCACGCCGAGCCGATCACGTTCGGCTTCAAGGTCGCCGGCTGGTACGCGGAGCTGGGGCGGGACGCCGAGCGGCTGCTGCGGGCGCGGGTCGGGATCTCGGTCGGGACGATCTCGGGGGCCGTCGGCACCCACGCCAACGTGAGCGGCGAGGTGGAGCGCCACGTCCTCGACGCACTCGGCCTGGAGGCCGACCCGGCGCCGACCCAGGTCGTCAGCCGCGACCGCCACGCCGATCTGCTCACCACGCTCGCCATCCTGGGCGGCACCCTGGAGCGCATCGCGGTCGAGATCCGGCACCTGCAGCGAACAGAGGTCGCCGAGGCCTTCGAGCCGTTCGGGTCGGGGCAGCAGGGCAGCAGCGCCATGCCGCACAAGCGCAACCCGATCCTGGCCGAGCGGGTCAGCGGGCTGGCGCGCCTGCTCCGCGCCGATGCGCTGGTCGGCCTCGAGAACATGGCGCTCTGGCACGAGCGCGATATCAGCCACAGCTCGGCCGAGCGCTTCGTGTTCGAGCGCGCCCTCGGCGTCGCCGCCTACGCGACCCGCACCCTGGCCGACATCCTCGACGGCCTCGAGGTCGACGCGGAGCGCATGGTGGCCAACCTGGAGCTCCTCGGCGGCATGGTCTACTCCGAGGCGCTCCTGCTGGCGATGGTCGCCAAGGGCGCCGACCGCCAGGATGCCTACCGGCTGGTGCAGGCTGCCGCGCGCCGAGCATGGGCCGCGGAGGCAGCCTTCGGCGACGCGCTCCGCGCCGACCCGGCGGTCGGGGAGTGGCTGACCGCCGAGGAGATCGACCGCGCCATGGACCTGGGCCACCACCTCGCCGGGATCGACGTCACCTACCGCGCGCTGGGCCTCGACCCCGGCGCCTAGGCGACCATCATGCGTCGTTGGCTCATCGCCGCCTCGGCATCGGCGCGGCTGGTATCCGGGCGCCCGACACTCTGGCTGCCCGGCTCGCTGGCGTGGATCGCGAGTGTCGGCTGGCTGCCCCTGGTCGTAGCGGTGGCGCGGCCGCCGACCGCGGCCGAGCTCACGTTCCTCGGCGCGCGGATCGTGACGTCGGGCGCATGGCCCTGGAACGCCGTCGCGATCGGCGTCGGGGTGGCGGCCGTCGTGTTCGCCGCCTTCGGTGTCGTGGCGGCCGCCAACGCCGCGCTGATCGCGCTGCTCGAAGCCGGCGCCACGCCGCCCACCGGCGCGCGGCGCCTGCTGGGCATCGCCCTGGTGGCCGCCCTCCCGGCGGCCCTGCTGGTGGCGGCGCTGCTGGGCATGACGGCCGTGATCGCGACCGGCATCTTCAACGCTCCGCGCGAGGATGGTGGCGGCCCCTTGCTGCGGCTGGCCGTCCGACTGGCGCCGATCCTGGCCGGGCTGGCCGTGGCGGTGGTGATCGGGGCAGCGTTCGCGGCGGTCGCGGCGCGCACCGATGGGCTGCGCAGCGGCATGCGACGGCTCGCCCATCTCGGCGCTGCCGGACTCGCCCAGGTGGCCGTTGGGACGGTGGTCGGGGTCGCCTACCTGGGCATCGGCGCGCTGCTGCTCGGCGTGCTCTGGGAGCCGATCGGCGCCGAGCTGGTGGTCCGCGGCGAGTTCGACCTCGCGACAGGCCTGCTGCTGGTAGGCTTCGTGACGATCTGGCTCTGCCTCGTCCTGGCGGGCGGAGCGCTCCACGCGTGGTCGGCCTCCACGTGGTCGCGGCTCCTCGCGGCCGGCCCGCGACCGATCCACCCACACAGGAGCTGAGCCGGCGTGGACGACATCGGAACGCAGCTCGAGCTGACGGTGCGGCTCGTCGCCGCGCTGCTGCTGGGCGCCGTCATCGGTTGGGAGCGTGAGCTCCAGCGCATGCCGGCCGGCTTCCGAACGCACGCGCTCGTCTCACTGGGGTCGGCGATCTTCACCGTCATCAGCGCCTACGCGTTCACCGGGCCAGGCTCGGACCCGACGCGCATCGCCGCGCAGGTCGTGTCCGGCATCGGGTTCCTGGGCGGCGGCGCGATCCTGCACTACGGCGGGACGGTCCGTGGCCTGACGACCGCCGCGTCGCTGTGGTCGGTCGCGGCGGTCGGCATGGCCGCCGGCGCCGGCCTGCTGGTGGTTGCCGGCGTCAGCACCGTGCTGGTCATCGTCGGGCTCGAGCTGTTCCAGCGCCTCGAGCCGATGATGAAGCGCCGCCTCGACATCCCGCCTCGCGAACGGCCCAGTTCCGGGGACGGACCATTTGACCCAGAGAAGGGGGAGTGACCCACGTGTCCACCGCCATGCTGCGCTCGGAGATCGATGAGCTGGCCCTCGTGCATCGTGGCAAGGTGCGCGAGACGTACCTGGTCGACGAGCGCCATCTCCTGCTGGTGGCGACGGATCGCCTGTCGGCGTTCGACGTCGTCTTCGAGCAGCCGATCCCCGACAAGGGCGCCGTCCTGACGCGGCTGTCGTCGTGGTGGTTCGAGCAGCTCGGTGGGCTCGGGCGGTCCCACTTCGTCTCCGCCGATCCCGACAGGCTGCCGGCGGCGGCGCGCACGCCCGAGCTTGCGCCGCGCTCGATGCTCGTGCGCCGCGCCGAGCGGATCGACGCCGAGTGCGTCGTGCGCGGCTACCTGGCCGGGTCGGGCTGGGCCGAGTACCGGCGCAGCGGCGCGGTCTGCGGGCACGTGCTGCCGGCCGGCCTGCGCGAGGCCGACCGCCTGCCGGAGCCGATCTTCACCCCGTCGACCAAGGCCGAGGTCGGCCACGACGAGAACATCAGCCGCGCCCAGCTGGCCGCCCTCGTCGGTGTCGAGCTCGCCGAAACGCTGGAGGAGCGCTCGATCGCGCTCTACCTCGCCGGCGCGCGCCGGGCCGAGTCGGTCGGCCTCATCCTGGCCGACACGAAGTTCGAGTTCGGCTGGATCGACGGCGAGCTGGCGGTCATCGACGAGGTCCTGACGCCCGACTCGTCGCGGTTCTGGGACGCCGCGCGCTACGCCCCCGGGGCGAGCCCGCCGAGCTTCGACAAGCAGTTCGTGCGCGACTTCGTCGAGTCCTCGGGATGGAACAAGGAGCCGCCGGCGCCGGCACTGCCCGACGAGGTCATCGCGGGGACCCGCGACCGCTACGTGGCGGCGTCCGAGCGGCTGACCGAGCGAGCGTGGTGAGCGGCATGCACTGGCTGGCCGAGGTGCGCGTGGCGCTGCGCCCGGGGATCGCCGACCCCGAGGGCCAGACCATCGGCTCCGGGCTGCGCGCCCTCGGCTACCGGTCGGTGAGCGAAGTGCGCAGCGGCAAGCTGCTGCGGATCAGCTTCGAGGCCGATGACCACGCCACCGCCGAGGCTGCCGTCGACGAGATGTGCCGGCGGCTGCTCGCCAACCCGGTGATGGAGACGGCGACGTGGGACCTGCGCGCCGACGAGCAGCAGGATCCGGAACAGGCAAACCCGTGACCATCACCGGTCGGCGGCCCCGCGTGACGGTCGTCGTCTTTCCCGGGACCTGGTCGGAGCGCGACTTCGCCCACGTCGCCGGCACCGTGCTCGGCTGGGAGGCGCGCCTGGTCTGGCATGCCGATGCCGAGCTCGGGGCCCCGGACGCCGTCGTCCTGCCGGGCGGCTTCGCGCACGGCGATCACCTGCGCACTGGCGCCATCGCCCGCTTCTCGCCCGTGATGCGCGCGGTCGAGGCCTTCGCCGATGCGGGTGGCCCGGTGATCGGCTCCTGCAACGGCTTCCAGGTGCTCACCGAGGCCGGCCTGTTACCGGGCGCGCTGCTGCGCAACGATCACCTCGAGTTCCGCTGCGATTGGCAGTGGCTGCGCGTCGAACGCCCGGACCGCGCCGCGGCCTGGCTCGGGGACCTCGCCGATGGCGACCTGATCCGGCTCCCGATCAGCCACGGCGAGGGTCGCTACGTCGCCGACGTCGACACCCTGGACGCCCTCGAGCGCGACGGACGCGTCGTCCTGCGCTACTGCGATGTCGCCGGGCACGTCACCCCGGGCGCGAACCCGAACGGGTCGGAACGCGGGATCGCCGGCATCGTCAACGAGCGCGGCAACGTGCTCGGCCTCATGCCCCATCCGGAGCGCGCGGCCGAGGACGAGGTCGGCGGGACCGATGGGCTTCGCCTCTTCCGCTCGCTGGAACGCTGGCTGCAGGACCAGCCGGCAGCCGCGGAGCGTCGGCTATGATCGCGTTCAACGCCTAGACCTGCCGCACGAGGCGAACGAGTGGAGCACGACCAGCGGGACCGGAGCGACTCGGCCGACGCGGAGGACGCGTCGTCGGTGCCCCCCGATTCAACACAGCCAGCGTCAGCGGACGAGCCCGCTGCCACCGACGCGCCGCGCGAGCCGTCGCCACCCGACGAGCCGACCCCGGCCGACGAGCCGCCGGCGTGGGAGGCGCCCGCCGCGGAGGCGGCTGCGCCACCGGATGCCGGGCCGACCGAGGCAACCCCCGGTGCCGACGATGTGGAGACCTGGCCCAGCCAGGACGCCCCGGCCGAGTCGGCGCCGTGGCCGACCGAGCCGCCCGCCGCCGGATCGGCCGATGTCGACGCCTGGCCGACCGCCGCGCCGGAGCGCGGCGACGAGCCGATCCACGAGCCCGCATGGGACGAGGCCGCTTCACCGGCGGCCGCCGCGGCCACCGAGCCACCGCCACCCGAGGTGGAGGCCTATCCGGCCGCGGAGCCGACGCCGGCCGACGGTGCCGAGACCGCGGCCGCGGCCGGGATGGCCGCCCACAGCGTGCCGGCTGCCGAGAGCGCCACCGGCGAAAGCACCCAGTGCCCGCGCTGCGGGACCGAGAACCGACCGGGGCTCGCGTTCTGCCGCAGCTGCGGCCAGCGACTCGTGGCCGCCGGCGTGGCCAGCACGGTCGAGCGCCCGGGGACGCCGGAAGGGACGATGGCGTGCCCACGCTGCGGCACGCACAACCGCGCCGGCGTCGCCTTCTGCCAGAACTGCGGCGCGAACCTGCGCGGCACGGCCGCCGGTTACGTCCCGCCGGCCGTGGCCGGCGAGGCGGCGGCCGAGCCAGTCGAGGCACGACGTGGCGGCGCGGTCCTAGGACCGGTGGTGCTCCTCGTCGGACTGATCGGGATCGTCACCGGGTACATGCTGCCGTTCCTGTACGGGTCGGGCTCGCTGTTCGACCGCGCCTTCGGCGGCGACGGGTACGGCATCGCCTTCTGGACGGCGTATCCCGACGTGGGTGCGCAGCTGGCCGACCGGGCCTACTTCGGTCTCGCCGCAGCGATCCCGTTGCTCGGCCTCCTGCTCCTGCTGCTGGCGATCGCCGGCTTCGCGCGCGCGACGCCCGGCCCGCTCCAGACCGCGGGGCTCGGCATTGCGCTGCTGTGGAGCGTCGGCCTCATCGTCCTGTTCCCGGTGGTCGAGCTGGCCGGCAACTGGGACGGGGACCTGGTCGGCATGCTCCGCGTGCTCTCGCCGGCTGGGATCATCTTCTTCCTGTCATCGCTGATCGTCCTGATCGGGACCCTCACCCGTTTCGGGCGCAGCTAGCGCATGGCTCGCTACTGCGGCAACTGCGGCACCGAGGTCGACGAGACGGCGGTGTTCTGCCCCACCTGCGGGCAGCCGATCGACCAGGCGGCCGAGACCGAGATCCCGGCCGCGCCGGCATGGCCCGATCCCCCGCAGGAAGCCGGCCCGGTCGCGGTCGAGCGCCCCGCTCCGGTCGAGCCTGCCGCCGCCGGTGAGGCGGTCGCGGAGCCGCCCCGCGTCGCCGACGCGACGCGCGTCGAGGTGGCACCGCCGCCTATGCGCAGCGTCCCGCCGACGGCCCCCGCCGAGCACGAGCCGCCACGCTCGCCCGCCGTGAACGTGCCGCTGACCTTGCCCGTCACGATGTCCGGCTGGCTCATCGGTGGCGGTGCGCTGGTGGCCGCGCTGGGCACCGTGATCGCCCTGTTCAGCGGCACGATCAACCCCTTTGACCTGCTCCTCCTGCTCCTGTTGCTCGGCATCGCGGTCACCGTCTTCTTCTCGGCGAGCGTGCCCGACATCCCCCACCTGCGACTGGCCACGCTGGCAGTGGTGCTGGTGGTGTTCGGCATCGGGCTCGACCGCATCGGCTTCGGCTTCGCCGGCATCGGTGAGCTGCTGCTGTTCCTCGGTGCCGCGGCAGCCGCCATCGGCGCCATCCTGCTCGAGCTCGGGCGCGACCAGCCACTGGGTGGTCCGCGAGCCTGAGCGCATGAGCCTGGCCCTGCTCTCGGCCGAGGAACGGCACGGCCTGACCGAGTCCGAGGTTGAGCTGGTCGTGGCGGCCATGGGCCGCAGGCCAAACGAGGTCGAGCTCGGGATGTTCGGGGCCATGTGGTCCGAGCACTGCGCCTACAAGCACTCGCGGCCGCTCCTCGGCCGGCTGCCGTCGCGCGGCACGCGCGTGCTCGTCGGCCCCGGCGAGAACGCCGGTGCCCTCGACATCGGCGACGGGCTGGCCGTTGTCTTCAAGGTCGAGTCGCACAACCACCCGTCGGCGGTCGAGCCCTACCAGGGCGCCGCGACCGGGGTGGGCGGCATCATCCGCGATGTGTTCACCATGGGAGCCCGGCCGATCGCGCTCCTCAACAGCCTGCGATTCGGGCCACTCGACGCCGATGCCGAGACCGATGCCGAGGCGGCCGCGCGCAACCGCTACCTGTTCGGCGGGGTGGTGGGTGGCATCGCGGGCTACGGCAACTGCATCGGCATCCCCGACGTCGGCGGCGAGGTGGTGTTCGACCCGAGCTACTCGGGCAATCCGGTCGTGAACGCGATGTGTGTCGGGATCGCGCGCCACGACGAGATCACGCTGGCGCGCGCCGCCGGCATCGGCAGCGTCCTGCTGCTCGTCGGCGCATCCACCGGCCGCGACGGGATCCAGGGCGCGTCGTTCGCGTCGGCCACGCTCGGCGCGGACCGCGAGGAGCGCCGGCCGGCGGTCCAGGTCGGCAACCCGTTCCTCGAGAAGCTGCTCATGGAGGCATGCCTCGAGCTCGCCGGCCTGGACGCGGTCGTTGCCATGCAGGACCTCGGCGCCGCGGGCCTGACCTGCGCCCTGGCCGAGCTGACCGCGCGGGGCGGCGTCGGCGCGGAGGTCGACCTCGACGCGGTCCCGCGCCGCGAGACGGGCATGACGCCCTATGAGGTGCTCCTCTCCGAGTCGCAGGAACGCATGCTGATCGTGGTGCGACCGGAGCGGGTCGGCGAGGTACGCGCCATCTTCGACCGCTACGAGCTGGAGGCGGCCACCATCGGGACCATCACCGACGGCCCCCTGGTCCGCTGCCGCTCGGGCGGCGCGGTGGCCTGCGAGGTGCCTGGCCGCGCACTCGCCGACGAGGCGCCGCGCTACGCGATCGCCGGGCAAGCGCCACCGCCCGCCTCCGACGACGCCCTCGCCGCGCTGGCCGCCGAGGCGCCGACGGCGGCCACGCTGCTCGAATTGCTCGGGTCGGCCAACGCGCGTGACCGCAAGCCGATCTGGCGGCGCTACGACCACATGAACGGCACCAATACGCTCGTCGGGCCGGGCGCCGCTGACGCAGCGCTGCTGCGCGTCAAGGGCACGTCGTCCGGACTGGCTCTGGCCATCGACGGGCCGGGTCCGGCGCGGGTCGGCGCGCTGGACCCGTACCTGGCCGGTGCATCGGCGGTGATCGAGGGCAGCATGAACGTGGCCTGCGGGGGCGCCACGCCGATCGGCATCACCGACTGCCTGAACTTCGGGTCGCCCGAGACCGTGCTCGGCGCGTGGCAGCTCGAGCGCGCCATCGACGGTATTGCCGATGCCTGTCGTGCGCTCGACCTGCCGGTCGTGTCGGGCAACGTGAGCCTCTACAACGAGACGCCGGGCGGGCCGATCCTGCCCACTCCCGTCATCGGCACGGTGGGGCTGCTGGAGGATCGCGCGGCGGCCATCGGCACCTCGTGGTCGGATGGCGACGAGCTGTGGCTGCTCGGCGATCCCGCCGCCGACGCATTGGCGCTCGCCGGCTCGGAGCTGGCGTGGCGGCGCGGTGCGCGCGGTGGACGGCCGACCCTCGACGTGGCGGCCGCGGCCGGCGTGGTCCGCGCGCTGACGGTCCTCGGCGCCGCCAGGCTGCTGCGGGCCGCGCACGACGCATCGGTGGGTGGCGTCGGCGTGGCACTGGCGCGCATGGCGATCGCGTCGGGTTGCGGGGCGAGCGTCACGCTGCCGGGCGGCGACGCGACCGCCACTGCCGCCTCGTTCGGGGAGCGCGCCGGTCGGGTCGTCGTGGCCGTGGCGCCCGATCGGGCGGCGGAGATGCGACGCGCGTTGGCGCCCGACTCCGTGGCGGCGACGCGGCTGGGCACTGCCGGCGGCGACGCGCTCGACCTGCGTGTCGGAACCGCCCGAGTGGCGGTGGTGGTCGAGGGCCTGGCGGAGGCCTGGCGCCGAGATTTCTAGCGGGGGCTCTAGCCGATGCGGCGGCGTGGTGCGATCGGCTGGACGGGCCCCGCCTGCTCGTCGTCGACCCGCATCCGCCCGCGGCGCAGCGTGCGGCGCTGCAGGGCCGCCGTGACCTCGTCGTCGGCAGCCTCGATGGCACGCTCGGCCGCCGTGGCGGCCAGCTCACCCCGAGGGCTCCGGCGTCGCGTCACCAGCATCACGATGCCTGCCAGGGAGATGGCGGCCGCACCGACCACGATGGGCACCGCGGAGCCGTCGAGCGGCCCTTGCTCGGGGACCGTGCCGTCGGCCGCGGACGCGAATGACGGCACTCCCCCGAGTGCCGTCGCGAGCCCGACTGCGAGGAGAATGCGGGAGCGCATCAGCCCGATGCCTCACGCGAACGCGCCGTTCTGCGGCGCGGGGCCTTCGCCCTGCGGTTGCCGTCGCCGGCGGTGCCGGCTCCGTTCCCGTGCTGGTGCTCGTGATGCCGATCGATGTGGTCGAGCCCACCGCTGGCGCGCTGGTGCAGCCGGTACACCTCCTCGAGGCCGTCGGGCGGCACCGCTGTCAGGTAGACGCTGCAGAAGACCTCGACCACGTTCGGGTCGAACTGGGTGCCGGCATTGCGCCGGAGCTCGTCGAGCGCTTCATCGTGACTGAGCGCGGCGCTGTACGGGCGGTCGTGGACCATGGCGTGGTACGCATCGGCGACTGACACGATCCGCGCGCCGAGCGGGATCTCGCTGCCCCGCAGGCCGTGCGGATAGCCACCGCCGTTGAACCGCTCGTGGTGGTGGAGGACGACCGGGATCGCCTCGCGCAGCGTCGACGCCTGCTCGAGGATGACCTGCCCGATGCGGGGATGCTCGCCGATGGTCTGCCACTCGGTGTCGGACAGCGTGCTCGGCTTGTCGAGGATCTCCTCCGGGATGGCGATCTTGCCCAGGTCGTGGAGCAACGACGCAATCCGGATGCGTTCGATCTCCTCGACCGGCAGGCCCATCTCGAGCGCGATGCCGGTGGCCAGCGACGCGATCATGTCCGAGGGGCGCCCGCGGTGATTCGGTTGCGGCGCCAGGACGGAGGCGAGCGCCTGGGTGGCGGTATCGCTCGCCCAGCGCCCGATCGCGGTCGCCTGGGCACGGTGCTCGGCCGAGATCGGCGCGCGGCGCACCGGTGCGCCCTCGTCGACGTCGCGGAAGATGTAGGTCCGGTTGCGGCCGAGCGACTTGGCGGCGTACATGGCGGCGTCCGCGCGGTCGACGAGCATGTCGAGCTGAAGCTCCGAGCCGCGACCGCCCGCCACACCGATGCTGATGGTGGCGTTCACCGACTGCTCGCCGGCGATGCGCAACGGCTCGTGCATGACCAGCGCGCGCAGCTCCTCCGCCAGGCCGTGGGCGTCCTCCGGGGTCGTCTCGGGCAGGATGAGCATGAATTCCTCGCCGCCGTAGCGTCCGAACGTGTCGTTGACGCGCACGCCGTCGGAAATCAGGCGCGCCACCTGGCGCAGGACCGCGTCACCCGAGTTGTGGCCGTAGGTGTCGTTGATCGGCTTGAAGCGGTCGATGTCGATGAACGCGACGCTCAGCGGCTTGTAGTGGCGACCCGCGCGCTCCACCTCGGCGCCGAGGATGGCGAGCAGCGTCTCGCGGTTGGGGATGCCCGTCAGCCGATCGTGCGTCGCGCGCGCCTCGACCTGGAGGAATGCGCCGCTGGCCGTGTTGAAGGCGCGCGCCAGCCGCCGCTCGCCGGGGATGCCGCCCTCGCGCAGGTGGATCGGCTCGTCGGTCTCCAGCGTGCGCTCCAGCGCCGCGGCGATCCGGTTGAGCCGCCATCCGACGTAGCTCCAGGCCAGCAGCGCCATGGTCGTCGCGCCGGCCGCGACGGCGACGGTCACCACGACGGCCAGGATCTCGCGGTGGGCTGGCTCGACCTCGGCGGCGATGGCGAGCGAGACGACGAGCAGCACGGCGATCGCGAGGGGTGCCAGGAAGCCCAGGGCACGAACGATGATGAGCATCGTCCGAAGCATGGCCAGCCGCGTCCCGGCCGGCCATGGGCTGATAGTCCCGCAGCGTCGACCTCCACGGTCGGAAATCGCGCCGAACCGGGCGGATTCGCGGCGAGTGCGGATTGGTGCAGTACCCCGGTGGTACGTCGGGGCCCATCGTCGTGATGGGCGGTGAGCGGACCGCCGCGACGGCTATGATGCCCCCGTGCAAGGCCCGCACCGACCCGCGTGACCCGCCCCGTCCGCGCGCCCATCCAGCTTTCACATCAACCGCCTGACAGACTGCCCACGTACCAGCCCCACGGTCCTCGCGAGGAGTGCGGCGTGGTCGGCATCTGGGCTCCCGGCGCATCGGTGGCACGCATGGCGTACGTCGGGCTGCACGCGCTCCAGCATCGCGGCCAGGAGTCGGCCGGCATCGCCGTCACCGACGGAGCCCAGCTCGCCCTCCACAAGCGGCTCGGCCTGGTGAGCAGCGTCTTCGACGAGGAGACCCTGGTCGGTCTCGAGGGCCGCGAGCCCGGCGGCCGGCCGCCGCGCGCGGCTATCGGTCATACCCGCTACAGCACGACCGGCTCGAACACGCTGCCCAACGTCCAGCCCGTGTACTCGGCCAGCGACCTCGGCGAGCTGATGCTCGGGCACAACGGCAACCTCACCAACGCCCGCTGGCTGCGCGACGAGCTCAGCGAGCAGGGCGTCGAGTTCGGCTCGGCCTCCGACACCGAGGTCCTCGCCAAGCTCATCGCCCACGCGCCGGGCCGGACCTGGGCGCAGCGCGTCGACCACGCCTTCCATCGCGCGGTCGGGGCCTTCACCTTCACGATGCTGACCGAGACCGCCCTCGTGGCCGCCCGCGATCCGATCGGCTTCCGGCCGCTGGCGCTCGGGCGTCTGCCAGGCGGCGGGTGGGCCGTGGCCAGCGAGAGCGCCGCGCTGGATGCCATGGGCGCCCAGTTCGTCCGCGACATCGAGGCCGGCGAGGTGCTGACCATCGATGACGACGGAGTGCAGTCATACCGCTCGAAGCGTGCCGGGCCGGAGCGCGAGCGCCTGTGCGTCTTCGAGTTCGTGTACCTCGCGCGCCCCGACAGCGTCATCGACGGGCGCCTGCTGTACGAGGCCCGCCTGGAGATGGGTCGCCGCCTGGCGCGGGAGCATCCGGCCGATGCCGACCTCGTCATCGCCGTGCCCGACTCGGCCATCCCGGCCGCCATCGGCTACGCGGAGGAGGCAGGGCTGCCGTACCGCGAGGGGCTCATCAAGAGCCGCTACGTCGGCCGCACGTTCATCCAGCCCTCCAGCCGCGACGCATCGGTGCGCATGAAGTTCAATCCGCTGCCCGAGCTGCTGTCCGGCAAGCGGGTGGTGGTCGTCGACGACTCGATCGTGCGGGGCACGACGACGGGGCCGATCGTCGAGATGCTGCGCCGAGCCGGAGCCGCCGAGGTGCACGTCCGCATCCATTCCCCCCAGATGCGCCATCCGTGCTACATGGGGGTCGACACCGGCGACCGCAGCCAGCTCATCGCCGCCAACCACTCGCTCGAGGGGATCCGGGCCGCCATCGGCGCCGACTCGCTGGGCTACCTGTCGAAGGAGGGCCTGCTGGCAGCGGTCGGCGGACGGACCGACGCGCGCTGTACCGCCTGCTTCGACGGCATCTACCCGACCGACGTGCCGCTCGAGCTCGACAAGCTCGCCATGGAGCGCCGCTGAGCCGTGGCGCGAACGTATCGCGAGGCCGGCGTCGACGTGGCCGAAGCCGAGCGCGCGGTCGAGCGCATCGCACGGGCGGCGGCCGCGACCCTCACCCCGGAGGTCCTCTCCGGCGTCGGAGGGTTCGGTGGCCTCTTCCGATTCGACCCCTCGACCCATCCCGACCCGGTCCTGGTCAGCAGCACCGACGGTGTGGGGACGAAGCTCAGGGTGGCGCTGGGCCTGGGCCGCCACGACACGATCGGCGTCGACCTGGTCAACGCGTGCCTGAACGACATCGTCGTCAGCGGAGCCGATCCGCTCTTCTTCCTCGATTACCTCGGCCTCGGTGACCTCCGCGCCGAGGT
>CAYVCE010000095.1:0-2735 GCA_964449915.1 uncultured Steroidobacteraceae bacterium
TACCGTTAGGAGGCCTCTCATGGCCAGTGGTTCCATCAAGAAGGTCGTTGCCGATCGTGGCTTCGGCTTCATCACCGGCGAGGATGGCAAGGATTATTTCTTCCACCGCGACGGGCTCAGTGAGTCGATCGACTTCGATCGACTCGTCGGCGGGGAGCGTGTGAGCTTCGACGTCGAGTCGAACCCGCGCGGTCCGCGCGCAGCCAACATCAAGGCCGAGGGCGAGTAGCCCCCGACCTTCCGCGCACGAGGCGGCTGGATGACGTCCACCTGGACGATCGGCAGCCGCCTTTTCGCTGCCCTGTCGCCATTGGAGCGTCTGCACTGTGATCGGCCCCAGAGTCGTCGTCACGCTCCTGATCGGTCTCGCGGTCCTGGCCGCCGCCGGCCTCGCGCTGCTCGTTCGGCCGTTCGATCGCGTGCGGGTCGAGGTCGTGCAGGACGGCCTCGATCACCCATGGGACATCGCCTTCGCCGATGACGGCCGCATGCTCGTCACCGAGCGCATCGGCCGCGTGCGCGTCTACGCCAGCGCCGATGCAGACGCCGAGCTGCTGTTCACGGCGACCGTTCCCGACGTCCGCGCCGAGCTGGAGTCAGGGCTCATGGGCATCGCCGTCCACGGCGACGACGTGTTCGCGTGCGCTTCGCGCGACCCGGGCGACGCGTGGCGGGTCGAGCTGTTGCGCTCGACGCTCGCCGCCGACGGCTCGCTGGCGGCGTTCGAGGTTATGCCGATCGGCGAAGTGACGGGCGGACCGCGCCACCAGGGCTGCGCCGTCGAGGTCGACGCGACCGAGCACCTGTGGCTGACCGTCGGCGACGCCAACCTGCCCGCCGGCGAGAACCGCGCGCAGGATCGGGATGCGCTGAACGGCAAGGTGCTGCGCCTGGAGCTCGACGGATCGGTCCCGGCGGACAACCCGTTCGACAGCCCGGTCTACAGCCTGGGGCACCGCAACCCGCAGGGGCTGGCCTTCGGCCCGGACGGCACCGCGTGGGCGGTCGAGCACGGGACCGATGAGAACGACGAGCTCAACCGCCTCCAGCCCGGCGGCAACTACGGCTACCCGTGCTTCACCGGGGCCGATGCGCCCGGACCGATCTCCGATGGCTGCGGGCTGGCCTCGGAGTACGCGCCGCCGCTGTGGGCATCAGGCTCCCCCACCCTCGCCACCTCGGGCGCCACGTTCCTGTCGGGTTCAGCATGGGGTGACTGGCAGGGCCAGCTCATGGTGAGCACGCTCAAGGAGGAGGACCTGCGGCGCTTCTCCATCGGCGCCGACGGCATCGCAACGCTCGAGGAGACGCTGCTGGACCGGCGATTCGGTCGCCTTCGGGCGGTCGTGATCGGTCCCGATGGCGCGCTCTACGTCTCGACCTCGAACGGCGCCGACGACCGCATCCTGCGCGTCAGCCGCGGCGACTGAGTGGATTGGTCGGGGCGAGAGGATTCGAACCTCCGACCTCTTGAACCCCATTCAAGTGCGCTACCAGACTGCGCTACGCCCCGACCGAGGGGCACGAGTATAGCGGGAGCGTCCGGGGTGCTCGGGTCGCTCGTCGGAGCCGTTGACCCGCCCCACGGGTCAACGGACCAAGAAATCGGGGCTTAGGAGTTGTCGACCCGTAGCCACGGGTCAAATCGCCACGGAGCCACCGCCTGACACCGCTTCCGGCGCCCGTTGACCCGCCCCACGGGTCAACCGGTCCGCAACGACAGCCGCGGCTCATTACCGGGCCCTCGATCAGGCGCTTGCCGCGTCGAGCTCGTCCTTCGGAGTGCGCGACATGAGCTCGGCGACGGCCGCCAGCGGCGGGCGCTGCTCGTGGACGACCGCGCGCACCTGCTCAGCGATCGGCATCTCGACCCCGTTGGCAGCGGCCAGCTCGAGAGCGCCGCTCACCGTCGCAACCCCCTCGACGACTCCTGTGATCCGCTCCCCAGCCTCCGGCCACGGCACCCCCGAGGCGATGATCTCGCCCGCGCGCCGGTTGCGCGACAGCGGCGACATGCACGTGGCGATCAGGTCGCCCACGCCCGCAAGCCCGGCGAAGGTCAGCGAATGCGCGCCGGCCGCGACGCCCAGGCGCGTCATCTCGGCCAGGCCGCGGGTGATGATGCCGGCCTTGGCCGAGTCGCCGAAGCCGAGCCCGTCGACCATGCCGGCCGCCAGGGCGATGACGTTCTTCAGCGCTCCACCGAGCTCGACGCCGACGACGTCGGGGTTCGTGTAGACCCGGAACCGATCCGACGACAGGATGCCGGCCAGCTCCGTCGCGAGGTCGGTATCGGCCGACGCAACGACGGACCCGGCGGGCTTGCCGGCCGCGATCTCCCGCGCCAGGTTCGGGCCCGACAGCACGGCGATCGGGCGGTCCGGCAGCTCCTGGCCGATCACCTCGCTCATGCGCAGGTGGGTCCCTTCCTCGATCCCCTTCACCACCGAGAGGACCGGCACCGCGGGATGCAGCCGCTCGGCGAGGCGCCGCAGCGTGCTCCGCAGATGCTCCGATGGGACGGCCACCACGAAGAACCGATGCGGCTCGCCCAGGAAGCCGTCGTCGGTGATGACGCGCAGGTTCGGCGGGAACACGACGCCGGGCAGGTAGCGCTCGTTGGCGCGCGCATGGGCGAGCCGCTCCGCCGACTCGCTCGACCGGGTCCACAGCCCGACGGGCCGCTGCGCGTCGGCGAGGAGCACGGCCAGCGTCGTGCCCCACGCGCCGGCGCC
>CAYVCE010000096.1:0-13007 GCA_964449915.1 uncultured Steroidobacteraceae bacterium
GATCACCGCGCGCCGGATCTCGTCGTGCTCGAGCTCCTCGACCTCCTCCGGGGTCAGATCCTCCGGACTCGGAGGGGCGGGCTCGTCCCGGTGCTCGTGCGCCAGGTGCTCGCCGCGGTGCTGGTACCGCTCCCGCAGCTGATCGACGAGGGGCAGGTGGCCGGGGACCTCGGCGCGCAGCTCCTCCAGCCGCACGAGGGCGGCCTCGGTGGCCACCGTGCGCGCGTGGATCTCCTCGTGCTCGGTCGCGCCGTCGTCCACGACGCCCAACCTCCGAATGAGGAGCGGCAGGGTCAGTCCCTGGCCGATGAGCGTGGCCAGGATCACGACGAACGTGAGGAAGATGATCAGCCCCCGTCCGGGAAACGGGTCGCCGGCGCCCGTCTGCAGCGGCAGCGCGAGCGCGGCGGCCAGCGAGACGGCGCCGCGCATCCCGCCCCAGCCCAGGATCAGCGGGACGCCCGCCGGAGGTGCCGGATCCCGGCGCGCGATCGACGGGATGAGCCATCGCGGGAGGTAGGTGGCGGGGTAGACCCACACGAGCCGCACCACGATGACGGTCATGCACACGGCCGCCGCCATGCCGACGAGCTCGCCCAACTGATAGCCGCCGACGTCGCCGATGACCGTCGGAAGCTGGAGGCCGATGAGGAGGAAGGCGAGACCGTTCACCACGAAGATCACCATCTTCCAGGTCGAGGTCCCGAGCAGCCGCGTGTCCGAGCTCATGACCCGCGGCGAGCGCCAACCGACGAGGAGGCCGGCGGCAACGGTGGCCAGCACGCCGGAGACCCCGAGCGCCTCGGCCGGCAGGTAGGCCGCGAAGGGCACCAGCAGCCCGATGAGGACCTCGACGGGCGGGTCGTCGATCAGGGAGAGCAGCCAGGCCGCGGCCCAGCCCACGACAAGCCCGACCAGCGTGCCGCCCACCGCGACGGTGAGAAACGTGACCGCCGCATCGCCGACGGCGAACGTGCCCGTGCCGATCGCGGCCGCCACCGCCAGCCGATAGATGGTCAGCGCGGTCGCATCGTTGACGAGGCTCTCGCCCTCGAAGATGAGGACCAGCCGCCGCGGTAGGTTGAGTCGGCGCGCGATCGACGTGGCGGCGATGGCGTCCGGCGGCGAGACGATGGCGCCCAGCGCGATGGCCGCCGCCCAACCGAGCTGGGGAGCGACCGCCACTGCCACGGCGGCGACCGCCAGCGTGGTGGTGAACACCAGTCCCACCGAGAGGAGGCTGATCGGTCGCACGTTGCGCCACAGCTCGCGCGGCGACAGGGAGAACGCGGCGGAGAAGAGGATCGGCGGGAGGAACAGGGCCAGCACGATCTCGGGCTCGAGTTCGACCGCCGGCACGATCGGCAGCAGCCCGATGCCGAGGCCGGCAACCACCATCAGGATCGGGTAGGGCACCGCGATCCGTTCGGCGAGCAGCGTGACGGCCGCGACGACCGCCAAGAGCAGGAGCACGACCTCGAGCGCTTCCATGGCGCGGCACAGCCTAGGCGAACGAGCCCGGCGTCGCCGCTCTAACGCCTCCGGACCGTTCCGAACCAGCGCCGAGCGAACCGCTCGCCACCCATCGGTGATCGACCGCACCCGGTGCCGCACGGACGGTGACGCGGCGCACCGGCAGACGCCCACCGGAAGTAGTCAGGGAAGACCGATGGTACTATGGTACCGATCCTACGGATCCATACCGACAAGGGGGTCGTCCGGCACCGAGCCAAGCCGGCAAGCGTCCCGTGCCCACCCGAGCCCGAGCATCCCGTCCCACTCACGCCGGCGGCCAGCCACGCCGCCACACCGCATCGTCGCGGGGCCAGTCGCTGCTCGAATTCGCCCTCGTCCTGCCGCTGCTGATCACGGTGATCATCGCCGGCGTCGACCTGGCGCGGTACGTGGCCATCCACAGCGCCGCCGATGCGGCCAGCCGGGAGGCCACGCGATACGCGTCGGCCGTTGGCCCCGGGGAGTCGCCTCCGCGTTACGTCAACTGCTCGGGGATCCGGCTTGCCGCGCAGCGCGCCGCGCCGATGCTCAACCTCGCTCCGGCATCCGCAGTGACCATCACCTGGGCCGACGGCGACAGCGACGGCCTCCCGGCCGCGGCGACCTGCCCATCGGCGCCCAACGCGGCCGATGTGCACCGCCTCGACCGTGTCGTCGTGACCGTCAGGACGCGCTTCTCGCCGATGGTGAACATGCTGCCGGGCTTCGACATCGTCTCGGTGGATCGGCGCACGATCATCAAGGAGTCGTCGTGATCGGCGCCTCTTGGACATCCCGGTGCGAGCGCGGCGTGGCGTTCGTGGAGTTCGCGCTCGTTCTGCCGCTCGTCCTCTTCCTGGCCCTCGGCGCAGTCGACCTCGGCCGCGGTTTCATCTCGTACATGGAGCTCGAGCAGGCGGCGCAGGAGGGCGCGCTCTACGGGTCCTTCGCGCCGACCAGCTACACGGCGATCACAGACCGGGTCCGCACCAGCTCGAGCGGCATCGTGAACCTCGCGGACACCTCGGCAGTCGAGATCGACATTATGTGCCCGCCCGATGTGCCGGCGGGCAAGGTCGGCCTCCACATCCAGTACACCCTGGAGCTCTACACGCCGCTGGTTGGAACCCTGCTGGGCGGCAGCATCCCGCTGGACGTAAGGTCGGTCGGGACCAACTTCACCGAGGGGGCCTGCGAGCCCACCCCGGGCGCATGATGCGACGATCAGTTCGCCGATCCGCTTCAGCGGGCCAGGTTCTCGTCATTGCCGCGGTGGCGATGGTCGTGCTCCTATCCGTCATCGGTCTCGCCATCGACGGCGGACGCGGGTACTGGGAGCGACGCGAGGCGCAGAACGCCGCCGAGCATGCCGCGCTCGCCGCTGCCTGGGAAGCTTGCCGGATCGATCACCCCGATCCGGGCAACCGCGATCCAGAGGGTGCCGCGATCCAGGCGGCGAGCGACAATGGCTTCACCGCCGACAACGCCACCACCTGGGTGACCTGGACGCTGACGAGCTCCCAGCACGAGGTCGTCGTTCACACGCGCCTGTCGACGACGTTTGCATCCTTGATGGGCTTCCAGACTATGGGGATCTCCGGTCGGGCCGTCGCGGACTGTCTGAGCACGTCGGGTGGTGGATTCGCGCTGTTCGCCGGGGGCGACTGGTGTCCGTCCGGCAAGAACATGCTCCAGATCTCGGGCGGCACGAACATCATCACGGGCAAGATCCACAGCAACGACAACATCTGGGTCAGCGGCCAGGACAACGAATTCAACGGCGGGACGACCTACGTCACCGACATCGAAGAGGGAGACAACGACTTCGATCCTGCGCCTGAATCCTCCGGCGAGCTGCCGTGGCCCCTCGAGTTCGACAAGGTCAAGTACCGTGACCTTGCAGAGTCCGGGCAACCCGAGATGTACTTCCTGTCCGGCGACATGGACTGGTCCTATATCGCCGCCCGCGGCGCGAAGGGGCTCTTCTATGCCACTGGCAAGATTACCTTCAGTGCCGGCGGCGAGACGGCGCAAGTGACTCTCGTCTCGGACACCGAGGTCGTTATCAGCGGCTCATCGAACACCCTCACGCCGTACATGGACAATCTGTTGGCGTTCTCGACGGTCGTCCAGCCGGCAGATGACCGGTGTGACAAGCAGGGCGTCTCGATGAACGGCAGCGACAACGAGTGGGCGGGCTTCATCTTCGCCCCGACCAGCAACATCAAGATGGACGGGTCGACCGGCAACACGCTCCTTGGCTCACTCATCGGCTGGTCGATCAACGTCAGCGGCTCGAGCCTGAACAACACCGCCGACCCAGCCCCTGATCCCGGTCCGCCGGTCCTGCGCCTCGTCGAGTGACGTGGCCGCGCCGGGCTCCGGCTAGACTGGTGCCCGCATGACGAGCCAGCCTGCCATCCGACGGCCAACGGCCGACTTCCTCAACGACCGCGTGCGCGCGATGCCGCCTTCGGGCATCCGTCGCTTCTTCGACATGCTGGCCGAGATGAAGGACGTCATCAGCCTCACCATCGGCGAGCCGGACTTCACCACGCCCGAGCCGATCACGCGCGCGGCGATCGCCAGCCTCGAGGCGGGGGAGACGCACTACACCGCCAACGGCGGGATGATCGAGCTGCGCGAGCTGATCGCCGCCAACCTGCGCGATCGGTACGACGTGGCCTACGACCCGCGCACCGAGCTCGTCATCACCGTCGGCGCCTCGGAGGGCGTGGACGCGTCGCTGCGCGCCACCCTCAACGCCGGCGACGAGGTGATCTACCACGAGCCGTGCTTCGTGGCCTACGCGCCGTGCATCCAGCTGGCCGGGGGCACCGCGGTGGCGGTCAGCACCACCGACGCGACCGACTTCCGCGTCACGGCCGGGATGATCGAGGCGGCCGTCACCCCGCGCACCAAGGCGATCTTCCTCGGCTACCCGAACAACCCGACCGGCGCGGCGCTCGACCGCTCCGAGCTGGAGGCCATCGCGGCCGTGGCCGACAGACACGACCTGCTGGTGTACTCCGACGAGATCTACGACCGCCTCGTCTACGGCGACCACGTGCACACCGCCTTCAGCGCGCTCGACGGCATGCGCGAGCGGACCGTCCTGCTGGGTGGCTTCAGCAAGAGCTACGCGATGACCGGCTGGCGCATCGGCTACGTGGCCGCGCCGGCGGAGCTCATGACCGGCATCGCCAAGGTCCACCAGTACGCGATCATGTGCGCGCCGACGCCGGCCCAGTTCGCCGCCATCGAGGCGCTGCGCAGCGGCGAGCCCCACGTGGAGGCCATGCGCGCGGAGTACGACCGCCGCCGGCGCTACATGACCGACCGCTTCAACCAGATCGGCCTGCGCTGCTTCGAGCCGATGGGCGCCTTCTACTGCTTCCCGCGCGTGACCGATGCGACCGGCCTGGACGAGGGCGCTTTCGCTGAGCTGCTGCTCGCCGAGGAGCGCGTCGGCGTCGTGCCGGGCACCGCCTTCGGGCCGTCGGGCGCCGGCCACGTGCGCGTCTGCTACGCGACTGCATTCGAGCAGATCGTGGAGGCCATGGACCGCATCGAGCGCTTCGTCGGCCGCCACGGGGCGTGACGCTCCAGCGCTCCGGGGCAGCGGCCGCCTTCTCCGGCAGCGCGGATGCGTACGCGGCCACCATGGCGCCCGCGCTGCGACCCGTGGCCGAAAAGGTCGTCCGCCGCGCCGGCCTGCGACCGGGCGAGACGGTGCTCGACGTCGGGACCGGTACCGGTTCCGCCGCAGGGTTTGCCACCGGCGACGGGCGGCGCGTGATCGGCCTGGATGCCGCAGCCGGGATGCTGGACATCGCCCGTGGTGACGTGCCCGGGGTCGAATTCGTCGAGGCTGACTTCACCGAGCTGCCCATGCGCGACGCGTCGATCGAGGTCGTCGTCGCCGTCCATGCGCTCCTGTTCGCCGACGATCGTGTCGCCGCTCTCCGCGAATGGCGGCGGGTGGTGGTACCGGACGGGCGGATCTCGCTGTCGGTGCCGGGTCCGGGCGATGTGGTGCCGGCCGCGGTCCTCGGCCGCGTGTACGACGCCCACGGCATTGCGCGGGGCGATGATTACCCGACCGCCTCGGAGCTCGTCGACTGGGCCGAGCGAGCCGGCTGGTCTCAGGTCGAGGCGGCGGCCGACCCCACGATCGGCATCCCGCTGGCCAGCGACTCCCTGTTCCGTACCTGGCTGAGCGTTGGATCGCGAGGACGCGCGACCGCGGATTGGAGCGCGCAGCAGCGCGAACAGTTCGCGCGGGACCTGATGGCAGCCGCACCGCGCACCCCCGACGGCGGCTATCGCCTGCCGTTCGGCGCGCTCTTCCTCACCGCACGGAGGCCGACATGAGCTTCGCTGACCTGCTGCGCGTCGCTCCGGGCGCCACGCCCGACCTCGCGGCCCTCGACCCCGGCGGCACCCCGGGGTTCGAGGGTGACAAGGCCGCGGCACGAGGTCGCCTCAAGGAGCTGCGGCCCGAGCTCGGCGACTTCCAGGAGCGGCTGTGGGCGGAGTCGAAGCAGTCGCTGCTCATCGTGCTCCAGGCGCTCGACGCCGGCGGCAAGGATGGGCTCATCCGCAAGGTGATCACCGCCTTCAACCCGCAGGGCACTCGCGTCGCCGGTTTCGGCGTGCCGACCGAGGAAGAGCTGCGTCACGACTACCTGTGGCGGGTGCATGCCAACACGCCCGGCAAGGGTCGCATCGGGGTCTTCAATCGTTCCCATTACGAGGACGTGCTCGTGGTGCGCGTCAACGAGCTGGCGCCGAAGGCGGAATGGCAGGAGCGCTACGACCAGATCAATGCCTTCGAGGCGCACCTCGCGGCCAACGCCACGCGGATCGTCAAGTTCTACCTTCACATCAGCCGCGACGAGCAGCGCGCCCGCTTCCAGAAGCGGCTCGACAATCCCGAGAAGCACTGGAAGTGGAGCTCCGGCGACCTCGAGACCCGCGAGAAGTGGAGCGACTTCCGGGCCGCCTACACCGACGCGTTGGCTCGCTGCTCCACCGACGCGGCGCCATGGTTCATCGTGCCGGCGGACCGCAAGTGGTACCGCGACCTGGCGGTGGCCGAGATCCTGGCCGAGACGGCGCGCTCGATGGACCCGCAATGGCCCGAGCCCGAGGACGACATCGCGTCCGTCGTCATCCCGGAGTAACCCCGCGGCGTATCCATGCGCATGAAGCAGCGATGGACCGGCGGCCTGCTCCTGGCGGCCGCGCTGACGCTGGCCGCCTGCGCCCCGACCGATGCCGGCGCGGACGAGCCGACGGCACAGCCGTCGGCGGAGCGCACCGAGGCGACTGATGCTCCGAGCGCGGCCCCCGAGAGTGCGGCCCCCACGCCAACCGACTACCAGATGGACGAGTACTGAGTCAGCCGGCGTTCTGGTAGCAGGCGTGCGCGAAGGCGAGCAGGGCCTCGATGCCCGCGTCGCCGTCCTCACTGTTCGCCGAGAGCTCGATCTTCGGCTCCTCGCCGATGAATCGCCACACCGATCGTGACTCGTCGCCCGTCTCGTCGAGCTGCGCATCGGTCACGAGCCGCAGGCCGCGGACCGACGACCACTTCGTCACCTGGCCACGCAGGATCCAGGCGCCCTCCGGATCAGCGGTCATCGGCGAGTAGTGGTAATCGAGCAGGCCGATGTCGCTGGCCACCATGATGCGCAGGCGCCCGTTGTCGGCGTTGACCGTCACGTGCGCCGCGTACTCGAGGGTCCCGAGCTGACCGAGCTGCTTCTGCAGCAGGGCACGCACCCTCCCCAGGTTCTCCCACTGACCGATCTTCATGGCGGGCAGGATAGCGCCCTGCGTGACCCAGGCCATCAGGTCATGCCTCCGGTGAGTGACTGACCGCCGCGCGCCGTCGGTACAATCGACGCCGTGACGACGAGCACGGCCACGCGCTACGAGACGGTCATCGGCATCGAGGTCCACGCCCAGCTGCGGACCGAGTCGAAGATGTTCTGCGCCTGCCCCACCGCGCCGCCCGAGGGCGGGACGGATGAGCCGAACAGCCGCGTCTGCCCCATCTGCCTCGGCATGCCCGGAACGCTGCCGGTCATCAACCGGCGCGCCGTGGAGCTGGTCATGCTCACCGGCCTGGCGCTCGACTGCCATGTCCAGACCGATGCGGTGCGCTTCGAGCGCAAGAACTACTTCTACCCCGACCTGCCGAAGGGGTACCAGATCAGCCAGTACGCCCTGCCGCTCACGAGCAACGGCCGGCTGCTCGTCCCAGTGCCGTCGGAGGGCGGCGAGGTCACCATCGGCATCACGCGCGCCCACCTCGAGGAGGACACGGCCCGCATGCAGCACGCCGGGCGTGGGTACAGCGTGGTCGACTTCAATCGCGCCGGGGTGCCGCTCATGGAGGTCGTGACCGAGCCGGACCTGCGCTCCCCGGCCCAGGCCCGCGCCTACGGCGAGACGCTGCGCGAGCTGCTCCGCGCGATCGGCGCCTCGAACGCCGACATGGAGGCGGGGAGCATGCGGATCGAGGGCAACGTCAGCGTGCGACCGATGGGCTCGACCGACCTCGGCACCAAGGTCGAGGTCAAGAACCTCAACAGCTTCCGCTCCCTGGAGCGCGCGCTCGAGTACGAGGTCGCCCGCCACACCGATGCGCTCGACCGTGGCCAGACGCTCACCCAGGAGACGCGCGGCTGGGACGAGGAGGCCGGCCGCACGATCGTGCAGCGCAGCAAGGAGGAGGCGAACGACTACCGATACTTCCCCGAGCCCGACCTGCCGCCGCTGCGCCCGTCCGAGGCGTGGGTCGCGGAGCTTCGCGCCGGGCTCCCCGAGCGGCCCGCCGAGCGCCGAACCCGTTACGTCGAACGGCTCGGGCTCTCGCCGTATGACGCCGGCGTCCTGACCAGCGACGCGGCGATGGCGGCCTACTTCGACGAGCTCGTCGAGACCGGGGTGGGGGCGAAGGTGGCCGCGAACTGGCTCACCGGCGAGTTCAGCCGCCTGCTGAACCAGCATGCTGCCGAAGGGTTGCGCGCCGATCGGGTGGCGTTGCGCCCCGCGGGCCTGTCCGAGCTCATCGGCGAGGTCGAGGCGGGACGCGTCTCGAGCACCAACGCGAAGGCGGTGCTGGCCACGGTGTTCGAGAGCGGGGAGCGACCGAGCGCGGTCATCGAACGCGACGGCCTGGGCCAGGTCAGCGACGGCGACGCCATCGGCGCCGAGATCGACGCCGTTGTCGTCGAGTTCGCGTCGCAGGTCGCCGACTATCGGTCCGGCAAGCAGCAGCTGTTCGGCTTCCTCGTCGGACAGGTCATGAAGCGCACGGCCGGACGCGCCGACGCGCGCGTGGTCAACGAGGAGCTCCGGCGCCGCCTGGACGCCGAGCAGGCCCCGGTGGAGGGCCCGGGCCGATGACGGACGCCTCGTCGGCCGAGGTCATGCTCCTCAGGTGAACCATGATCGCGATCCCGCGGGCCTCCTGCGCGTCGCCCACGAGTGGCTCGACGAGACGGATCGGATCGCGCTCACCCACTTCGCCGGTGAGCTGGCGATCACCGCCAAGCACGATCAGACCTTCGTCACGCAGGCCGATACCGAGATCGAGACGCGCCTGCGCGAGCGGATCGCCGGCGCGTACCCGGCGCACGCCGTGGTGGGCGAGGAGTACGGCTCGGCCGAGGATACGGGCGCCGGGCGCTGGATCATCGATCCGATCGATGCGACCCACAACTTCATCCGCGGCATCGAGGTCTTCGCCACGCTCCTTGCGTTCGAGCGCGACGGGGAGCTGGAGCTCGGTGTCGTGTCGGCGCCCGCCATGCAGCGCCGGTGGTGGGCCGTGCGCGGCCAGGGCGCCCACGTGCGCGACCGTGTCGAGCGCCGCATCCACGTCTCAAGGGTGGCGGCCATGGACCGGGCGCAGATCCTGTTCAGCACCCTGCGCGGCCTCGACGCGGCCGGGCTCGGAGCGGGCCTGCGCCGTCTGACCACGGCAGCCTGGCGCGACCGGGGCTTCGGCGACTTCTGGGGCCACATGCTGGTCGCCCAGGGTTCGGCCGAGGCGATGCTCGAATACGGCGTGGCGCCATGGGACATGGCGGCGCCGCATGTGATCATCAGCGAGGCCGGGGGCCGGATGACCGATCTGTCGGGCCGCCCGTCGTGGACCGACCCGCAGATCCTCACGTCCAACGGCGCGCTGCACGACCAGCTCCTGGAGACCCTGGAGGAACGATGACCCGAAACGGGGGATCCGCGCAGCGGCTGCACGACCCGTTGGTGGATGGGCTCCTCGTCGGGCTGACGGTCCTGCTCGCCCTGTTCACGGCCGTCCTGGTGGCGGTCCCGAACGTGGTGCCGGCCATCCTCAACGACCGTCTCGACCTCGCGATCCTGACCGCTGCGACGCTCGTCTCGATGGCCGTGGCCGCGCTCAACTGGGCGCGCGGCCGGGTATCACGTGACGCGGCGGCGCTCCTGCGCGGCTCGGCGTTCGCGGTCCTGGGCCTCCTCAACGTCATGACCCTGGCGATCATGCTCCTCGGCGCCGAGGCTTCCGTCGGCGGCTCGATCGAGGACCCCGGTCAGCTTCCGCTGATCGCGGGCGTGCTGGCCCGTGGCACCAGCGCCGTCCTGCTCGTGCTGGCCGGGTCGCTCGCGCTGCTCCAGATTGGACCCGGCGCCCGGCCGGCGGCCATGCTCATCGCGCCGGCCGTCCTGGTCGGCGTGGCGATCGTGCTCGCCGGGCTGGTGCAGGACCGCCTGCCGGTGGTGGCCGGCGAGGCCGCGCTCGACGAGCTGGTTCGCACCCCGGCCGTGCCGCTGACGCCGTCGTCGGCACCGGTGCTGATCGCGATGCAGGGGTTCATCGGCGCCGCCTACCTGGTTGCGGCCGCCCTCGCACATCGGTCCTATCGCACCAGCGGTCGGGGAGGGGACGCGTTCCTGGCCGCGGGGTTCCTGATCGCCGCCGTCAGCCAGGTGCACGGCGCGATTCACCCGGGCAGCTTCGCGTCGCAGGTCACCACCGGCGACCTGCTGCGCCTGGCGTTCTATGGGGTGCTGCTCGCCGGCGTCGTGGTCGACAGCCGCGACGACCTGCGTGACCTGCGCGCGGCGAACGTCGAAGTGCATCGCCTGGCCGACGCGCAGGCCGCCAGCGCGCAGCTCGAGGAGCGTGCCCGGATCGCGCGCGAGATCCACGACGGCCTGGCGCAGGACCTGTGGTACGCGAAGCTGAAGCAGAGCCGGCTGGCGCCGATGTTGGCCTCCGACGGCGACTCGCGCATCCTGAGCGACGAGGTGGGCGACGCCATCGATGCTGCGCTGGCCGAGGCCCGGCGCGCGGTGGTCGCCATGCGCCCCGGCGCGGAGCCGGGGCACGTGCCCGACATGATCGCGCGGCAGGTCGAGGACTTTTCGGACCGCTTTGCGGTGCGCACCGAGGTCACGACCAGCGGCCCCACGCCCGAGATGGATCCCCGCGTCCAGGCCGAAGTGATGCGCATCGTGCAGGAGGCGCTGACCAACGTCCGCAAGCACGCCGACGCCACGGTCGTTCGGGTGGCCATGACGACCGATGCGGACCTGACCGTCGTCATCACCGACAATGGACGGGGATTCCGGACCGACGTCGTGACCGGTGGCTTCGGGCTCGAGAGCATGCGGCAACGCGCCGAGCTGATCGGCGCCACGCTGACGGTGAGCTCCGAGCCGCAGGATGGGACGCGGGTCGAGCTGGTGGTGCCCGTCAGCGGGCGAGAGGAGACCGATGGAGGCTGAGCGACCGATGCGCGTCATGCTCGTCGACGATCACGCCCTCGTGCGCTCCGCCATCCGCCAGGCGCTGGAGGCACCGGACGTGGTCGTGGTCGGCGAGGCGAGCAGCGCGGAGGAGGCGCTCGACATGGCCCCGCGGCTGCGGCCCGACGTGCTGTTGCTCGACATCGACCTGCCCGGTCTCACCGGCATCGAGGCCGTCCGGGAGCTCGCCCCGCGCCTGCCGGACACGCGGATCGTCATGCTCACCGTGTCCACCGACCGGCGCGACCTGCTCGACGCCGTGCGCCACGGCGCCAGCGGCTACCTCACCAAGGACCTGACCGGCGACGCGCTGCTGCGTGCCATTCGCGGCGTGCGTCGCGGCGACCTCGCGATGTCGCGCGGTCACGCAGCCGCCGTCGTCGAGCATCTGGCTCGCAGCGCGCGGTCGCAGACGCCGGCCTCGGACACGATCGGCGGGATGCTCAGCTCGCGAGAGCGCGACGTGCTGCGCCTGCTGGCCGAGGGCATGACCGATCGCGAGATCGCGGCCGCGCTGGCCATCTCACCGCGGACGGTCGAGAGTCACGTCAGCAGCGTGCTGCGGAAGCTCGGAGTTCGGAATCGGGCGGAGGCCGCCCAGCGCTATCGGGCGGACTGACCGCGGTCAGCCCCGGCGCGAGATCCTGCGCGCCAGGCGGCCGAGCAGCGACGGGGGCCGCTGTCCGGACTCGTGCACGCGCCGCCAGGCGAGCTCCTGCCCCACCACGATGTCGATGGGCGTGCGCTCGTCCTCCGGCTCGATCGGGATCGCGACCGGAGCTCCGGCCTGCCATCGATCGCGCTCGGCAGTGGCCTCCTCGTAGGCCTGCTGCGCAATGGCCAGCGAGGCGAGGTCGGCAGAACGACCGCTCGAGGCGGCGTGCATGGCATGCGTCCACGCGTCGCGGGCGGTCACGTAGCGCGCCTCCGCTTCCTCGCGTGAGCGCGGGGCGGCGGTCGGCCGCTCCCGGTCCTGGGGAGTGGTGGTCCAGCGCGTCGAGGTTGGAGACGGCGCCCTGGGATCGGCGGCCGCATTGCGGCCGGCCTCGGCCTTGGACGTGCGCTGGACGCTCATCGGCGGAGCTCTCGAAGCGCGGCCGCCATCTGTGCCCGGAACACTCGTGGCCGGTCGATGTCGAGTGTCATGCCCTCGCCCTCCGGCAGCGTGAGCAGCAGTCGCTCGCCGGCAAGAGAGGTTTCGACGATATCGGTCAGCTGCACGGTCACATTCACCTGTCCGAGGTGAACGAGTCGGCGCGACGTGAGGTAGACGGAACCGCCGTACCCGAGCGCGCTCTCGCCACCCGGTGTCCTCAGGATCGCACGATTGCGCAAGTCGTGCACCGACTCGCCGGGTGTCAGGTGGCTGACGATAAGATCGTCGGGCGCCATGGCCGGCAGCGGGCCATCGTGGTATCGCGCCAGCGCCGCATCGGCCTCGTCCGCAGCCGCGCGATGGGCGGCCGCTGATGCATCCCGCAGCGCGGGACCTTCCTCCGTAGATCGTTCGACCGTGGGGGACGAAGGATCCCGGTCCCGCTCTGCCAGGTGCATGACGCGACGGTAGCCGCCCACATGGGGTGCGCGAATCCGGAGAACTACGGACGAGCGTACGGAGCCTCGCGTCCGTACCCGGAGCGGATCGTGCGTACGGCGCCCCGGGCACTCAGGGTACGGACCCGCCGATCCGTACCGCGCTCAGTACG
>CAYVCE010000097.1:0-5465 GCA_964449915.1 uncultured Steroidobacteraceae bacterium
AGCCCCACGGGTACGGGCGACGGTCGTCGGGGTCGTCGTGGCCCGTCAGCCCGACCTCGGTGCCGTAGTAGATGCCGGCCATGCCGGGCCAGGTGAGCTGGAGCGCGGCGAGGCTGCGCAGCTTGGCCTTGCCCGCCTCGAGGGCCGAAGGAGACTCCTTCGACTCGCGGTTGTCGGCGCCGGGCGTGAGCGTCCACAGGATGCGGGTGGTGTCGTGGCTGTCGACGATGTTGTGGAGCACGTTCCACGCCGCCGGCGGGTAGTCCTCGCGCACGCCCTCCATGGTGGCGACGAACTCGGTGGGAGTCATGGCGCCGATGGCGCCGTCGCTGTCGGCCGTCTCTCCGTTGACGAGGCCGATCACCGCGCGCCGGAAGCGGTAGTTCATGACCGAGTCGGCCTCGGTGCCGAGCAGCCAGGCCGAGGCGTCGCCCCACTCCTCGCCCAGGATCAGGGCGTCGGGGTCGGCGCCCTTCACGCTGCGGCGCAGGCCACGCAGCGAGTCATGGCCGATCTCGTTCATGACGTCGAGCCGCCAGCCGCCGATGCCGGCCTCGATCCAGCGCGTCGCGATGCTGTCGTCGCCCAGGAAGTACCCGAACGTGTCGGGGTTCTCCGCCAGGACGGCGAGCGTGTCGAAGCCGAACCAGTCCGTGTAGGTCGTGCCGTCGTGGCACTTCGCCGGCGGCCCGGGGCTGAACGTGTACCAGCCGGCCCACTCGGACGCGGCGGACTCGCAGGCGCCGACCTCGGCGAAGCGCTCGGCGCGATCGAAGAAGGGCGAGTCGCTGCTGGTGTGGTTGAACACGCCGTCGAGCACGACCCGCATGCCGAGCGCCTCGGCATCGGCGGCGAGCGCGCTCAGGTCGTCGGCCGTCCCCAGGTCGGGGTCGATGACCGTGTAGTCGCTCGTGTCGTAGCGATGGTTCGACGGCGCCGCGAAGACCGGATTCAGGTAGAGCAGGGTGACGCCCAGCTCGTCCAGCTCGGGCAGGTGTTCGCGGATGCCGGCAAGGTCCCCGCCGTAGAAGTCGCGCCCCAGCGGCTCCGCGTCGCACGGCTCGGCCGGGGACGCATACGTCCGGCAGTGGCCCTCGGGCAGGTCGGTCTCCCAGTCGAGCGGCAGGACCGGGTTGCCGTAGACGTCTCCGTACCGATACCGGTCAGCGCCGCCCGCGCCCGCGCTGGCCTGCGGCGACGGATCGTTCGCGGCGTCGCCGTTCGCGAACCGATCCGGGAAGACCTGGTAGGCCACGCCACCGACGGCCCAATCCGGCGTCTCGAAGGCCGGGTCGTAGGTCACCAGCTGCCACGAGCGGTCATCCGACGTCGCCAGCGCCTCCCCGGACCCGCCGTCGAGCAGCGCATCGTCCTCGAGGTAGCGGGTCGTGCCGCCGTCGCGCACGATGAATCGGTAGTAGAGCAGGCTCGGCACGTTCGTGGTCGGGAGCGTCGCCGCCCACCAGTCGTAGCCGTGCTCGCCACCGGTCGCGTCGCGCGCCACGACCGACATCGGCACCAGGACCTGCGACTCCGCGAGGGCATCCCAGACGCGGATGGTGGCTTCCTCGAGGTCGCCGGCGGCAGCGCGCAGGCGCAGCGTCACCTCAGTCCCGGCCGGGACGGCGCCGAACGGCTGCCGGTAGGCGTCGGCCCGGCTGTCGTGCGCGAGGTCGGCGTCGGCCACCTGGCCGTCCGGCGCGAGCGCCGGGAGATCCGGCACTAGCGCGGCCTGGGGCACGTCGGTGAGGTCCGGGCCCGGCGCAGGATCGTCGCGTGGCCAGGCGACGAAGGCAACGACCGCGACCGCGAGCGCCAGCGCCGCCCCGGCAGCCACCAAGCCGCGCACCCCGAGCCTGGCGAGCATCAGGTGACGGCGAACAGGCGTCCGGTGCGTGCCGGGATCCGCACGCCCAGGCTGTCCGCCTCCACCGCGGGCGGTGGAGATGGGGGCGTCCCGGGAAGGGCAACTTCGTCCAGCCTGCCGTCCGGGGCCGCGATGACCAGCGTCATGTCCTCGTCTCCGGCATTGAGCGCCACGACTGCGGAGCCGGGACCGCCGCTGCCGCGCAGGTAGGCGGACGCCATGCCGTCGGCGGCGAGGCCGCGCATCTCGGTCGAGCGCAGCACCGGCATCGCGTCGCGCGCGCGGACCATGGCCGTCAGGTAGGCGAGCAGATCACGGTCCCAGTGCGACTCGTCCCATGGGAAGGGCCCGCGGCAGCCGGGGTCCATCTCGCCGGCGAGGCCGATCTCGTCGCCGTAGTAGATGCACGGCGCGCCGGGCATGCTGAGCAGCGCGAGCCAGCCGAGGCGCAGCGAAGCCGCGTCGCCGCCGGCCATGGAACGGAAGCGCGGCGTGTCGTGGGTGCTGATGACGTTGAGCATGGCGCGCGCCCAGCGTGGCTCGTACGCTCGACATGCGCGCTCGATCCGCGCGAGGAAGGTCGGCGCATCGATCGGCGTGATCTGGCGCTCGAGCTCCCCGTGCTGGGCGACGACCGCGCGGTCGAGGTGACGACCGGTGACATGCCCCACGATCGCGGCGGCCAGCGGGTAGTTCATGAGCGCGTCATACGTGCGGCCGTCGAGCAGATCGCCACGCTCCTGCCAGATCTCGCCGACGATGTAGGCCTCGGGGTTGATCGCCCGCACCCGCATGCGGAACTCCTCCCAGAAGCCGGGCGACGTGATCTCGCCGGGAACGTCGAGCCGCCACCCGTCGATGCCGAAGCGCGTCCAGCGCTCCGCCACGCCCATCAGGTACTCGCGCACGATCGGGTTATCGGTGTTCAGCTTGGGGAGCGCCGGCAGGTCCCACCAGGCGCGGTAGCCGAGCGTGGTGATCGACTCGACGCCGGCACTGTGCGCCTCGCTCCAGTCGGTGGCGATCACGTGGCTCATCGCTTCGGCGGGGTAGGCGCGCAGCGGGCGGTCCGCCGCGAGGTCCTCGGCGTGGAGGTAGAACCAATCGCTGTACGGCGAGTGGCGACCGACCTCCATGACGTGATGAAACGGCCAGAACCCGCGGCCGGTGTGGTTGAAGACACCGTCCAGCACGACCCGCATGCCGCGCCCGTGCGCCGCATCGACCAGCTCGCGCAGCGCGGCCTCGCCGCCGAGGAGCGGGTCGACCACGTCGTAGTCGTAGGTGTGGTAGCGGTGGTTGGAGGCCGAGGCGAAGATGGGGTTGAGGTAGATCGCCGTGACGCCGATCCCGGCAAGGTGGTCCAGTCCCTCGGCCACGCCGTACAGGTCACCGCCCTTGAAGCCGTGGACGGTGGGCGGAGCGTCCCAGTCCTCGAGCGGCCCCGGCGCCGGCACGCGGCCGCTGCGCCGGAACCGATCGGGGAAGACCTGGTAGAAGACGGCGTCGGCGACCCAGGCCGGTGGGTCGCCGAGCCGCGCATCGGTCATCCCTTGACCCCGCCCAGGGTGACCCCGTTGATCAGCCACTTGCTGCTGTACAGGAACAGGGCGACGATCGGGATCGAGACGAGCACCGATGCCGCCGCCAGGTCGCCCCATTGCGTCTGGAACTGGGCCTGGAAGCGCAGGATGCCGAGCGGCCAGGTGAACAGCTCGGTCGACGAGCCGATGAGGATGCGAGCCAGCACGAACTCGTTCCAGGCCGCCAGGAAGTTGAACAGGAACACGATCGCCAGCGCCGGCGTGGAGAGCGGCAGGAGCACGCGCACGAACGCCTCGAGCTGCGAGCAGCCGTCGATGCGCGCCGCCTCCTCGAGCTCGATCGGCACGGTGTCGTAGTAGCCCTTCAGGATCCAGATGCTGAACGGCACGCTGGTGATCGAATAGGCGATGACGAGGCCCCGGTAGGTGCCGACGAGGTCGAGCTGGATGGCCAGGATCAGGATCGGGACCAGGAGCATGGTGGCCGGGATGAGCTGGGTCGCCAGCAGCGCGGTCAGGCCGACGCCGCGACCGGGGAACTTGAAGCGGCTGAAGCCGTAGGCGCTGGTGGCGGCGAAGATGAGCCCGATCACCGACGTTCCGACGGTGATGAGCAGGCTGTTGAAGAGCCACTGCGGAAAGTCGGTCTCGAACAGGACGTGCCCGTAGGAGGCGAGCGTCGCGTCCGCGGGGATGATGTCCAGCTCGCGGTTGAGCAGCTGGTCGTTCGGCCGCAGGCTGACGCTGATGACGCGCAGCACCGGGACGATGGCGATCAGCGCGGTCACGAACAGGACCGCGTGGATCACGGCGCGCTTGAGCGGCGAGTCGTTGCGCGAGCCTCCCAGGCGCGTCCTGGCCGGTGCGACCGCCCCGGCCGGCTGGACGGTGGGAACGGTGGTGGTCATTCGTAGGCTCCTCGCAGGGCGCCGCTGCGGCGGACGTAGAAGATGACGAAGACGAGCAGGATCGCGAACACGACGAACGCGTATGCCCCGGCGAAGCCGTAGCGGTTGTACTGGAACGCGGCTCGGAACAGGCCGGTCACCAGCGTGTCGCTCGTCTCGAGCTCGAGCTGGTTGATGACGAAGGGGACGTTGAAGTTGTTGAACGTCCACACCACTCCGAGGATGATCGATGGCACCATCACCGGCCGCATGAGCGGCAGGGTGATGTGCCGGAACGACTGGCGGCTGCTGGCGCCGTCGATCTCGGCCGCCTCGTACAGGTCGCCGGGGATGCTCTGCAGGCCGCCGAGCAGGATCACCATCATGAACGGCACGCCCAGCCAGACGTTGACCATGATCATGGCGAAGAAGTTCCAGAACGGCTCGGTCATCCAGCTGGGACCGTCGACGCCGATGAGCGCCAGGAGCTGGTTGACCATCCCGAACTCGGCATTGAGCTCGGTGCGCCACACGGCGAGGGATACGATCTGCGGGATCGCCCACGGCAGCACGATCAGCGCGCGGTACACGCCCTTGAGGCGCAGCCGCCGGTTGAGCAGGAGCGCCAGCCCCAGGCCGAGCCCCACGTGGAAGGCGACGTTGATCGTCGTCCACAGGATCGTCTGCCAGAAGACCTGGAAGAAGCCGGCCGCCTGCAGGACGGGCCGGGTGAAGACGCTGATGTAGTTGTCGAGTCCGATGAACATCGGCTCGCCGTGGCACTCGGCCAGCAAACCGGCCGGAATGCCCGGGTCACAGAGCCGGCTGAGGCTCATGTTCGTGAACGAGACGTTCAGCTCCCAGAAGAGCGGATAGACGATGAGGGCCAGCAGGCCAACGAAGGCGGGCGCGATGAGCAGGATCGGCAGCGCCAGGCGCGCCTTCAGCCAACGCACCAGGATCAGGTAGAGGATGCCCTCCAGGATCGCCACTCCGACCGCGAAGACGGCCAGGGTGGTGAGGACCTCAGCGAGCGCGGAGATGGATCGGTCGACGTCCACGGCGGGCCTCCTGCGTGGCGACCGGGTCGGTGGTGGGGGGGGGGGCGGCCCCCCCACCCCCCACCCCCCCGGTATGGGGGGGGGGGCCCGTTTGAGCCGGCGACAG
>CAYVCE010000098.1:0-12130 GCA_964449915.1 uncultured Steroidobacteraceae bacterium
CGGTGTCGTCTCGGGGGCATCGGCCATCGGCTCCCTATAATGACCGCTCCCCCGGCCGGAGTGGCGGAATCGGCAGACGCGTCGGTCTCAAACACCGATGAGCGCAAGCTCGTGTGAGTTCAAGTCTCACCTCCGGCACCATCATCGAGCGCGGTATCATCGGGCGAACGGAGGGAGCGTCCTTGGCCCGCATCACCGTCGTGAACGACAACCCGGATTTCCTGGACCTGGTCCACGACATCCTCGAGAGCGATCGCTACGAGGCGACCACGATCGACGGCGATCGGCCCGACGCTCTCGACGCCATCCGAGCGTCGCGCCCCGACCTGCTCATGATCGACCTGCGCATGGGAACCGAGGGGCTGCACGGCTGGGACGTCGCCCAGGCGGTACGCGCGGAGCCGGACTTCGACAGCCTGCCCATCCTGGTGTGCAGCGCCGACATGCCGGCGCTGACCGCGCTCGAAGCCGACCTCGCCGAGATGGAGCACGTTGCCTCGCTCGTCAAGCCATTCAGCATCGACGAGCTGATCGGCGTCATCGACGAGCTGCTCGCGCAGGCCGCTCCGCGCTAGGCGTCGTCGGCGTCGATCTGCCTGCGAGCCTCGGCGACCTCCACCCGCAGGTCCGGATCCGCGAACATGGGAGCGACATGCCGAAGGCCACCCAGCCCGACCCGGATCGGCTCATCCGTCAGCCCGACGGCGGCTACGCCACGGAGGACGCGCGCTTCGTGGTGGAGCAGGCCAACGGGAGCTGGTTCCTGAGCGACCAGGAGACGGCGGATGACTTCGGCCAGCCTCGAGTCGCCGGGCCGTTCGCGACGCTCAAGCTGGTGCGGGAGACGATCCCGCGCGTCCGTTCTGGGCCGACGCCCCTTCGAAAGCCGATCAGGCATCCGAAGGGAAAGGCCACAGCGAAGGCGCACCCGCCGCCCAGACCCGTGACCTGGCTCGACCGCCTCGCGGCCGACGACCGACGTCGGGCGGAGCGGGTGATCCGGACCCTCGCCAGGGAGGGCATCGAGGATGCCGACGAGCTGTCCCGCGCGCACGTCGAAGGTGGCACCGCGCCCGGCAGCCTGGCGAAGCTCGTCCTCCTGGCGCGGATCGACCGCACGCTGGCGGATGCCGACCATGCCACGCGCCGGCGGGTGGCCGATGCGCTGGCGGTGCTGTCCGGGGGAGGACGGATGGGCGCCGGCCTGCCGGGCTGGGCGCTCGTGGAGACCGACGCCGACGGGTCGCCGACCGACCGCGTGATCGAGCTCGACTAGGCGTCCGGCCGGCGGCCGATCCGGTACGGCACGTCGGCCACGATCGTGTTCGGCCGCGTGAACAGCCGCAGCTTGAGACGGAAGGCGGTCTGGTTGTGGAGCAGGTTCTCCCACCAGTGACGCGGCACGAACTCGGACAGCACCACGAGGACAGGCCGCGACGGGTCCTGGCGCTGGAGGACATCGAGGTACGCCAGCAGCGGCCCGATCAGCGCGCGGTACGGCGACTCGATGACGACGAGCTCCGCGTTCCCGGCCCACTCCGGCCACCGGGCGCGCAGCTCGTCGGCGGTGTCCGCGTCGTTGGTGACGTGAACCGCGGTCGCCTCGTCCGAGATGGAATTGGCGAATGCGATGGCCTGGCGTGCCGGCTCGTCCAGCCGCGCGATAGGCACGATGACGATCGGGTGCTTCGCCTCGCGCTGGCCCGGCGGGATGCGTGCCAGTGCAAGCCCCTGCTCGACGGCACGGTAGTGCCCGCGGATGGCGAGCATCAGGAAGACGAGGAGCGGGATGGCGATGACGACCATCCAGGCGCCAGCCAGGAACTTGCTCTGCACCACGATGAGCGCGATGACGCCGGTCGTCACCGCCCCGAGGCCGTTGATGAGCAGGCCGCGCCGCCACCCGGTCTCGCGGCGGCGCCACCAGCGCACCACCATGCTCGCTTGCGACAGCGTGAAGGCCAGGAAGACGCCGAGCGTGTAGAGCGGGATGAGGGCCGTCACGCTGGCGTCGAAGACGAGGAGCAGGAGCGCCGCCAGTCCCGACAGCGCCACGATCCCGGTCGTGAAGGCGAGGCGCTCGCCGCGGAAGGCAAACTGGCGCGGCATGAACGAGTCGCGCGCCAGGAACGAGGAGAGGCGCGGGAAGTCGGCGAAGGCGGTGTTCGCCGCAAGGGCAAGGACCAGGACGGTGGCCACCTGGATGAGGATGAAGAAGAACCCATCCCCCACCAGCAGGCGGGCGATCTGCGACAGGACGGTCTGTTCTTCGGTCGGGTCGGGAATGATGCCGATGGTGCTTGCCATGAAGCTGATGCCCAGGAAGAGCGCGGCGAAGATGGCCGCCGCCCAGAGCAGCGTGATCCGCGCGTTGCGCCATTCCGGCGGCTTGAAGGCGGGCACCCCGTCGGAGATCGCCTCGATGCCGGTGAGCGCCGCGGCGCCGGAGCTGAACGCGCGCAGGATGAGGAAGAGGCCGAGCGCACTCCCTCCGGTCTCGGCCGTGAGCCACTCGGCGGGCGGCGTGTACTCCGGCAGCGTGCCGGTCACCGTCCGCGCGACGCCGATCCCGACCATCGCCAGGATGGCGACGATGTAGACGTAGGTGGGCGCCATGAAGATCGTGCCGGACTCGCGCACGCCACGCAGGTTGCCGACCATGAGGATCACGACGATCAGGACCGCGATGAGGACTCGCTCCGCGAACAGCTCGGGGATGACCGACGTGATGGCCGCGACCGCGGCCGAGACGGAGACTGCCACGGTGAGCGTGTAGTCGATCAGCAGCGAGGCGCCGGCCACCAGTCCGGCTCTGCTACCGAGGTTGTCGCTGGTGACGAGGTAACTGCTGGCGCCGTTGGGGTAGGCGTGGATCGTCTGCCAGTAGCTCGTCGCGACGATGGCGAGCACCACGCAGATCACGATCGTCAACGGCATCGTCAGGCTGATGGCGCCGATGCCGGCCAGCACCAGGATGCGCATCATCTCCTCGGTCGCGTAGGCCGACGAGCTGATGTTGTCGCTGCTGAAGATGGCGAGCGCCTTCGTCTTCGAGAGGCGCTCGTGCTCCTCGCGCTGGCTGTGAATCGGGCGGCCGATGAGGACCGTGCGCAGCCGCCGCAGGGCGCTGGTCCAGCCCGGCCGGTCGAGCACCGTGCGTTCCGTGGCGATCAGCTCGCCCTCGTCGCCGCGCTCGAAGATGTCCTCGTACGGCCGCACGATCTTGATATAGGCATCGCCCGGACGGCGTCCGCGGCGCTTCTCGCGCACCTCGAGGAAGGGGTCGATCCGCTTGCCCTTCAGCCCCTTCCGCGGTCCTCGGTCAGGTAGCATCTGCGGGAATGGGCCGGGACCTGATCACGATGTCGTAGCCAGCACCGTCTGGCCGTCGAATGGGCTCGACGATCACCCCCGCTGATCGGGCCAGGGCACGGGTCGCCGCCAGGATCTCTCCTCCCGTCGTGGAGTGGATCGTGACGCGGGTCGCCGCTTGGCTCGCGACGATGTCGATGGCGGCCCGCGCCGAAACGAGGGCCTCACCGATCTGGGCGAGCTCCGAAAATGGCTCATGAACCATGCCACCAGCGTGCGCCGACGCTCCAAGATACAGAGCGCGTCGAGCGGTCCGGAGCGCTCAAGAATCGCTCAAGATCCGTGCACGGTCAGGTCCTCGGCATCGCGGATCCGGTACCCGACCCCGGGCTCCGCCACGATGAGCCCGGCGAGTGCGCCAGCGGCGTCTGCGGCGGCGAGCTTGCGACGGATGGCGGCAACGTGGACGTGGAGGTAGTGGGCCTCGTTCGCGTATTCGACTCCCCATACCGCACGCAGCAGCCTTCCCCGGCTCACGACACGCCCGGCGTGTCCAAGCAGCGCCTTGAGCAGCTCGTATTCGCGCGGGGTCATGTGCACCTCCACGTCATGGACTGTCACGCGACGCCGCAGGGGATCGAGCACCAGCGGGCCGATCGTCACGCGGCCATCTGCCTCGGCGGCCGCACCGAGCGTGCGGCGCAGCGCTGCGCGAAGCCGCGCGTGGAGCTCGGCCATGCCGAACGGCTTGGTGAGGTAGTCATCGGCTCCCGCATCCAGCGCGGCGACCTTGTCCGCTTCCTGGTCGCGCGCCGAGAGGACGATGATCGGGGTCGTCGCGTCGCTCCGCACGCGCCGCACGACCGCCAATCCATCGATCCCCGGCAGGCCGAGATCGAGGAGGATGAGGTCGGGCCGCGCCTCCCATCGGCGCAGCGCCTCCTCGCCATCGGGCGCCTCGTCGACGCGGTACCCGTGACCGGCCAGGTTGGCGGCGACTGCGCGACGAGTGGGCTCGTCGTCCTCGACCAGGAGCAGCCGTGGCATCTGTCCTGTCGTCACGAGGCGGCCACCGGGAGCACGACCGTCACCGCGAGGCCGCCGAGCGGGCTTGGCGCCGCCGACACCCGGCCACCCATGGCGTCGACGAGGCCGCGAACGACCGTCAAGCCCAGACCGAACCCACGCCGAGGGCCGTCGCTGGGCCGCTCAATGCGGTAGAAGCGGTCGAAGATCCGCGGAAGCTCATCGGCGGCGACACCGGGGCCGCTATCTTCCACGACCAGCGACACGGTGCCGTCTGCGCCGGCGGCGGCGCCGACCCGGATCGCTGCGCCGGGACCGGCGTACTTCACGGCATTCTCGAGCAGGTTCGCGACGACGCGGTCGAGCAGCGCGGCATCAGCGCGCACGTCTGGCACGTCGTCGGGCAGGTCGAGCTCGATGGCTCGGCTCCCAGCGGCGACGCTGGCGCGCCGCACCGCCGGCAGGACCAGCTCCTGGAGCGGGATCGCCTCGATGTCGGCCACCAGGGCTCCGCCCTGGATGCGGCTCATGTCGAGCAGGTTGCCCACGAGCCGATTCAGCCGCTCCGCCTCGGCGTCGATTGCGCGTGCCGCCTGACGTCGGTCCTCGGGTGCAAGCTCGATGTCGGGATCCGCCAGGCTGCCGGCCGCCGCCCGGATCGTCGCGAGCGGTGTGCGCAGGTCGTGCGACACCGAGTCCACCAGCGCGCTCTTGAGCTCGTTGCCGCGACGGGCGATCTCCAGCTCTGCCGCCTGCCCCGCGAGGCGCTCCCGCCGCATCGCCTGCCCCACCTGGTCGGCGGCGGCGGCCAGGAGCCGCGTCTCCTCGAGCCTCGGCGACCCCGAAGATGCACCACGCTCCGACCAGAGTGAGCCGAGTGTGTCGCGTCCCGAGCGCAACTCGACGCGGTAGAGCGCGACCCTCGGTCCCGCGCGCGTGCCCGCCGGCATCGCGGCAGGATGGATGCGGATCCAGGTCGCGGCGCCCTCCTGCCTGTCGCGCTGGAGGACCGCGTGGGTGCCGACACTGGGTCGCGGCGATGCAAGGCCGCCGCTGTCGGCGACCACCCGCTCGTGTGGAACGGTCGCGCCGAGCCCGACCCACGTTCGCTCCATGCCTGCCTCCATGGCCAGGCGCCCGACGACGGATTGGATGGCATCGGGCAGGCGATCGGACGTCGCCAGCTCTCTGCTGATGGCAAAGAGGGCGCGAGCCTCGCGCTCACGCCCGATGGCCTCGCGTTCACGGTCGCGCTGGAGGCCGGCAAGACGCCCGATCACGATTCCGACGAACAGGAAGAGGAGCAGTGTGAGCACCTCGTCGGCGCGGCCGACGATCAGCGTGAAGCGAGGATCGACGAACAGAAAGTTGTAGGCCAGGACCGCGCCGACGGCGGTCGCGATCGCCGGCTTCGTGCCGAGACGGATGGCGAGCGCGACGACCGCAAGCAGGTAGACGGCCGACGCGTTGTCGAGCCGGAGCGCAACCTCCAGGAGCACGGCCAGGGCCGTCGCCCCGGCGAGGGCAACGAGGACCGCGATCGCCCCCGCTACGGGGCCCGCGCGCCCGCCGCCCGTCGCTCTCAGCACACGGCGATAGTAGGGCTCAGGCTGCCTCGCCTGCCGCGATCGACCGGCCCGACGAATGATCCGCACGGGCGAGTCGCATCATCGTGGGCAGAGCCGACCCGCGTCGCGCTTCGGCCAGCGCATCGACGAGGCTCCTCGTCGGCGTCGCCAGCACTGCGAGCTGCACTGAGCGCACGGCGCGCTGGATCGTTTCGTTCATCTCAACGTCCTCCGGGTCGTGGTGTTGGATCGGAAGATACGGGCGCCTGCGGCGCGATCCATCGGACGCGCGTCCGCATCGGCCCTGCGAAAAGGCGCCCATGAGGGCGGGGCGGGATGACGTACGCAGGCTCGGCTAGACTGCGCGACGGCCGGCCCGTTGCGGGGTCGACCATCGGCCGTCGGCGTTCTCACCGCCGGCGGCCAGTCACCGTGCTAGGCTTTCGCGCCATCGGCCGAGCCTGACGAGGAGCGCTCCGACCCCGTGACCGACGAGACCATCGACTGCTTCAACTGCGGCCGTGCAAACCCCGAGTGGGCGCAGGTCTGCCGGTCGTGTGGTGTGGCATTGCGTCACGGCCAGGAGCGCATCGTTCCCTCCGGCCGGTTGCCGACCGACCAGGACTCGATCATCTCGATCGCGGCCGTCATCGGCACCATCCTGCTCGCCGTCGTGCTCGGGTTGTTCGTCTCGAACCTCAACCCGACCGATCCGACCGTGGGCCTCGACGCGTCACCGACGCCTTCGCCGACCGCGACACCGGAGCCAACCCCCACCGCTTCGGCCTCGGTATCCGTGGCGCCATCGGTGTCTGCCGCGCCGGCCCTGCCCGGCGCCGTGGTCTTCGGGACGACGCTGGATGCCAACAACCAGGTCGTCGATCCGGTCGAGACCTTCACGCCCGGCATGGTCTTCGCGCACTCGATCACCAACAACGCGCCCTTCGGCGCAGCCTTCCTGGGCGAGCAGGTGCTCCGCATCAACGAGGACGGCACCGATGGCGACACGCTCGTCGCCGCCCCGCAGAACCAGCTCAGCGTCGACCCGGCCGCGGCGTCCGCCGGATTCGTCGCCGGGAATTCGGCCAACTTCGTCAGCAGCTGGGGTCCCGGCCTCTACGAGATGCGCGTCTTCGTCGGCGAGACCCTCATCGCCCGAGGCCAGTTCAGGCTCGCGGAGGGCTGATCTCCGGCGCTAGCCGTCGCCGCGCGCGATCTCGTCCCACGCCTCGGCGTACAGCCGGGCGTGGATCGGCAGGTAGCCGGGGTAAGCGCGGCGGGCATCGGCCACGACCTTCGCGTCGAGGGTGACGAGCGCCAGGCTGTCGGTGGTCTCGACCAGCAGCTCGCCGTTCGGGTCGTAGGCCACGCTCGGGCCGCCGATGATCACGCCTTCCTCGGGATGCGGCCGATTTACGCTCAGCACGTAGCAGCAGGCGGTGATGGCGTTGGCGCGCCACACCGGCTTCCAGCGCCGCAGCGTGCGCTCCTCGCTGGCCCGCGGGTTGACGACGGCCACGGCGCCCTGCGCCCCGAGCAGCTGCGTGCCCTGCGGCCTGTTGATGTCCGAGCACAGCTGCACGCCGATGGGCACGCCGAACGCGTCGATGCGCCGCGGCGCCTCGCTCCCCGGGCGGTAGTGGCTCGTCTCCCAGAAGCCGGGTTCCTCGGGAAGGTGGAGCTTCTCGTACGTGGCTCGCAGCTCGCCGGCCCGGTCAAAGACCAGGGCCCGGCTCGTCCGCTGCCCATCATCGGCGCGATGGATGATGCCGCCCACCAGGCCGATCCCGGCCTCGGCCGCAGCCTCGGCCTGGGCGCGCGTCCGCTCTCCGTCCATGCCCTCCGCATCCTCGTCGCGCGCCTCCTTCGTGGCCGGGCGCCAGGCGTTGAGGGGCAGCTCGGGCAGCACCGCAAGGTCGGCGCCGCGGTCCGCCGCCTCGGCAAGCCGCTGCCGCAGCCGCTGCGCGCCATCGGCCTCCCAGAAGACCTCGGAGATGAGCGCGACGGTCAGCTTCCCGTCATTGCGAGCTGGCGGGGCGGTCATCGGCTCTCGTGCAGCAGCATGCCGATGAAGTAGCTCGCGTTCCGCGTCACGTCAGCGTAGTCACCCGGGCGGAGGCTGC
Organism: uncultured Steroidobacteraceae bacterium; assembly: GCA_964449915.1. Taxonomy (GTDB): domain Bacteria; phylum Chloroflexota; class Limnocylindria; order QHBO01; family QHBO01; genus JACDBZ01. Next base: position 8,030 of record CAYVCE010000098.1, read on the forward strand.
CGATCTGGTTGTATCGGGCCAGGAAGCGCTCGGCGGCCTTGCGGCCGTCGCTTTGTCCGTAGCCGCTCGAGGCGGGCGTGAAGAACGGGCAGTCGAGTGCGATTCCGACCGTGAACTTCTTGCCCGTGACGGTCTCGAGGGTCCTTCCCTGGAATCGGCGGGCGAGGTCGAGGAGCTCTTCATAGGTCACGTTCGGAGCGTACCGCCTCCGCCGGCGTCGCGTCGGGTTCCGCCAGGTTCCGATCCGGCGCGCGCTAACCATCCCGACGGGGGTCGGTAGTGCCGTGCTGCAGGCTGAGAGCAGCAGCGTGGCAGCACCCAAGGGCATCGGCGTGGGTAGTGCCGCTGTCACATGAATCTGGCAGGACCGATGCAGGGCCGGCGCAAGGCCGGCGTAAGGCTGGCGTAAGCGATCGGTAAGCGGACATTGCGCATGCTGAGCCGATGCGGACGAACGTGCCACTCTCCATGCGCGCCTTGCGGACGAAGCTGCGCTGGCGTCAATCGGACCTGGCCGCGCGGGCGCGGCGGTCGCGGGATGCCGTCTCGCGGGTCGAGCGCGCGCACCTCGCCGGGGTGACGATCGGAACGTTGAACGGCCTCGTGGATGCGCTCGGGGCAACCCTCGTGGTCGAGATGCGATGGCATGGCGCGGATCTGGGACGGCTCGTCGACACCGCCCATGCGCAGCTCGTCGAGCGGGCCTCCAGGAGGATCACGGCTGCCGGCTGGATGACGCGAAACGAGGTGAGCTTCAACCACTTCGGCGATCGCGGTAGCTGCGACCTGCTCGCGTGGCACCCGGCGACGCGGACGCTGCTGATCGTCGAGGCGAAGACCCGGCTCGGAGACCTGCAGGAAACGCTGCATCGGCTCGACGTGAAGGTCCGGGTTGCGCCGATCCTCGCGCTCGGGCAGAGCTGGCCGGAACCTGCGTGCGTCGCCCGCGCGCTCGTCCTCGCAGAGGACCGGACGAACCGTCGCGTGCTCGATCGGCATGCCGCGGTCTTCGGCACGTTTGCGATTCGCGGATGGAACGCGTATCGGTGGTTGCGAAGGCCGTCAGGCGAGCGCGCGAGCCTCGTCTGGTTCGAGGTATTGCCAGATGCAGGCGAGGGCCGCACTACCTCTACCGATCGGGTCAGGATTCGACACGCTGCAGGGTGAGAAGCCGATTTCGGTCAACACCAGCCGCCGCAGCCGGCGTAATGCGCACCTCATCGGCATGTGGCGGCAGAAGCGGCTACTCCCCGAGGAACTCGCGGACGAGATTCTGGAAGTGGTAGACGCCGTTTTCGCGCTTGGCGCTGAATCGGCCGGTGTCGTAGGCCCGCGAGCGGAGGCCGCGCTGCACCTGCTCGCAGATGACGATGTCCTCCTGCTGGATCTCGTCGGAGAAGGCGATGGTCTGCTGCATCGACTCCCAGCCGGGGCCCGTGCCGGGCTCGGCGAAGAACCACTCGAAGATCGTCAGAGTGCGATCAACACCGAGCGGCAGGATGACGTTGGAGGACATGTTGTCCTGGTAGATGTTGAACATCGTGTTCGGGAACAGCCAGTAGTACAGGGCGGAGTCCTCGGCACCCGGCTGGCGGAGGTAGCGCCGATCCACCCCGATCTCCTCCCCGGGCTTCAGCTCGCGAATCGGCGCGTGCTGCTTCGAGTACCAGCGGAACTCCTCGACCCGGTAGGCGTCGTAGTCGAGCTCCTTGAACAGCTGCGGGTGCGCGATCGGCAGGTGGTAGCCCTCGAGGTAGTTGTCGACATACACCTTCCAGTTGCACTCGATGACGTAGTCGCGCCGCTCGACCGGCCGCATGCGGTCCACGTCGTATCCGGCGGCGGCGACCTCGGACGGGATGGCGCCCATCATCTCCGTCAGCGGTGGAGCCGATGCGTCCAGGTTGACGAACACGAACGGGCCCCATCGGTCGACGCGCACGGGCACGAGGCCGAAGTCGGTCTTGTCGAAGTCCTCGGTGGCCTCCATCTCGGGGCACGCGCGCAGGGTGCCGTCCAACCCGTACGTCCAGCCGTGGTAGCGACACTGGAGCGACTTGCGGTTGCCACGGGTGAGCGCCACCTGGCCGGCGCGGTGGCGGCACACGTTGTAGAAGGCGCGCAGCTCGCCGTCGGTGCCGTGGGTGATGACGATCGGCTCGTCCAGGACGGTGACCGGCACGAAGTCGCCGATGCGCTGGAGCTCCTCGGTGCGCGCCACCAGCTGCCAGCTGCGGCCGAAGACGCGCTCCTTCTCGGCCTCGAGGATCGCCGGGTCGAGGTAGTAGCGCGACGGCAGCGTCGCCGCGCGGCTCAGAGGGATCGTCGACGTCGGTCGCTCGGTCGTCGTCATGCGCGAGAGTGTACCGATGCGGGCCGCGTTCCTCTCAATCTTGCACCGACGGAACGCTATCGCTGAATGCACGGCCTGGGCCGCCGCCGGCCGAGCTTCGGGCGTGAACAGATTCCACGCAGGATTTCATGGGGTGAGAATCCGAGAGGAATCCGGGCTGGGGATCAGTGATAACGATCTGCCGGTGACAATCCGATAGGAATGCGGCCGCGACCCGACGCGCTACTCGACCACCGCACCCTGCCAGGTGCCGGAGACGTTGACGACGCCGTCCGCGTCGCGCAGGTAGGCGAGCGACGCATCGGGCGAGATGACGTCCAGGGTGAAGGTGCCGGCCTCGTCGTCGATCACCCCCATGCCGGTCAACGGCAGCCCATCGGTGAAGGCACAGTCGGTGAGGGTGACCTCGTAGCCGACGTCGGTGGCTACGTACTGCAGCCTGCCGCCGTGGAGGCAGCCAACGGCGAGCGGATCGACGCCGTCCCAGTTCCAATAGTCGGGCGAGTTGTTGATCTCGTCGTCGGCGCCGAGCATCGCGTCGAGGGGATCCAGGTCGGCCGACACCGCGGCAGCGGGCAGGGGCAGGTACGGATCGGGAAGCATCGGGTCGCAGGTCGTCTCGCGCTCATCGGGCGGGACGTCCTCGACGAGGAGCTCGGTGACCTGGTCGTCCGGACAGGGGTTGCCGCGGCCGAAGATGACGTGCGGGCCACCCGGCTGAGTGATGAGGTAGCCGTCGCGCGCGTTCTCGAACAGGCGCAGTGCACCGGCGTACGGGGTCGCCGGGTCGGTCGTGGAGGCCAGCACGATGATCGGGTAGGGCGCATCGGCCAGGTACGCCGGCCGCTCCGCGTTCGGAGGCTGGACCGGCCACGACGCGCACGGCAGGTCGCCGTAGAAGATGCTGCCGATCCGCACGGCGCTCACGTTGGCCTCGACCGCGGCCGCCAGGAACGAAGCCTCGCGATCGTCCGGGTCGCCGGTACCGAGTGCGTAGTCCATGCACTCGACCGCGTAGTAGAGCGCGTCGGAGTAGGTCGGGTCCGGGATCGGCGCGAGTGTCTCGGGGTCCTGCCCGAGCGAGATGTAGGTGAGGCGGGCCATCGGCAGCAGCTCGCCGCTCGACGCGTAGGCCAGCGCCCGCTGGAGGAGCATCTGGTCGTAGGTCGAGTACACGTAGCCGGCCGTCGCTGCCTCGAGGTCGCCGAGGCCGAAGGTTCGCTGCTCGACGGCCCCGGAGGCGGTCACGAAGTCGTAGGTCACCGGCGCCTCGCGGAGCCGCGAGGCCAGTGCATCCCACGCCGCCAGCGCGTCGTCCGCCTCCACGTCCGCGGCACAGACCTTGTCGGCTGCGCAGGCATCGAGCGTGTGGACGAGGGCGGCCTCGAAGGCCTGCGCCTGTTCGACGTAGTACTCGAAGCCGGCCAGCGTCAGGTCCACCGGTCCGTCGAGCAGCAGCGTGGCCACCCGCTCCGGATGCGCCGATGCGTACACCTGCACGTACTGCGACCCGTAGCTCTCGCCGTAGAGGTGGAGCTGCTCGGCACCGAGCCAGGCGCGGAAGGCCTCGAGGTCCTCGACCGCCTGGCGCGTGGCGAACGCCTCCAGGGCATCCGGCTCGAGGCCCATCTCCTCGACGCAGCCGGCGGAGAACGCGCGCGCGGCCTCCGCGTAGGCGGCCGCAGCAGCCTCCGATGTCGTCGGCACGTCTGGCGTGGTGTAGAACTCGAGCACGGCCTCGGGACACT
>CAYVCE010000099.1:0-4116 GCA_964449915.1 uncultured Steroidobacteraceae bacterium
ATCTCGCCGTTGGAGAGCCCCTGGGCCACCAGCCTGAGGACCTCGCGTTCGCGCTCGGTCAGCTCGGCGAGGCGCCGGGAGTGGGTCTCGTCGGCCGGCACGGCCAGGCGGGCGAATCGGTCCAGCAGGCGCTTCGTGACCGACGGAGCGATGAGCGCATCGCCGGAGGCGACGATGCGGATGGCGCGCACGAAGTCGTCCGGTGGCACGTCCTTGAGCAGGAAGCCACTGGCACCGGCGCGGATCGCCTCGACCGCGTGCTCGTCGGCGTCGAAGGTGGTGAGGACCAGGATCCTGGGCCCGCCTTCGACGGCCAGGCGCCGGGTCGCCTCCACCCCGTCCATCACCGGCATGCGGATGTCCATCACGATCACGTCGGGTTGGAGCCGCGTGGCGGCATCCACCGCCTCCTTGCCGGTGGCGGCCTCGCCGACGACCTCGATCCCCTCCTCGTCCGCGAGGATCATCCGGAAGCCGGTGCGCACGAGCAGCTGGTCGTCGGCCAGCAGGACGCGGATCGTCACCCCGCGTCACCGAAGGGGAGCTCGGCGCTCACCCGAAACCCGGTGGGCGTCGGCCCCGCTGCGAAGGTCCCGCGGAAGAGGGCGACCCGCTCACGCATGCCCGTCAATCCCCGCCCGTGATGCGCCGGCTCGAGCGGCGGCGCGACCCCGGCCCCCCGCTCGTCATCGATCGAGACGGAGACCGCCGTCGGCTCGTATCGGATGGTGACGTGCGCCCGGCCACCGCCGCCGGCGTGCTTAAGCGAGTTGGTCAGGCTCTCCTGTACGATCCGATAGGCCGAGGCCTCCAGCTCCGGCTCGAGCGCCGGGCGTTGCCCGTGGATCGACAGCTCGACCGCGAGCCCGGCCGCGCGGACCTGCTCGAGCAGGGCGCCGAGCCGGTCGAGCGCGGGCATCGGCTCATCGGCCACTTCGCCCAGCATGGCCAGCATGCGGCGCATGTCGGTCAGCGCCTGCCGGCCGCTCACGTCGACCGCCTCGAGTGCTGCGCGCGCGTCGTCGGGCCGGGCCTCGAGCGCCCGGAGGCCCGCGCCGGCCTGGATGACGACCACGCTGACGTGGTGGGCGACTGCGTCGTGCAGCTCCCGAGCGATGCGCTCTCGCTCCTCCAGCACGGCGGTACGGGCCCGCTCGGTGCGCTCCCGCTCGAGCATGCTGGCGCGCTCCTCGACCGCGGCGGTGTAGAGGCGGCGGATGCGGGCCGCATCGCCGACCAGCCACGCCACGCCGCAGACCAGCTCGGTCTGGATCAGCGGTTGGAGCACGTTCGGCATGGGGGCGCTCGCGATCATCAGGACCGCGACGAGGCCCCCGGTGAGGAGCAAGAGGCCCAGCGACGTGCGGCGGTCGAGACGCTCACCGACGGTGTACAGCGCCACGAGCGCCGGCAACGCCCCGGGCAGCTCCTCGCCCGCCGGCACGAGCGCGATGTGGACCCCGGCAGCGCCGATGACGGTGAGGAAGACGGCCAGCGGGAACCGCCGGCGCAGGGCCAGCGGCAGCGTCTCGAGCAGGACCACTGCCACGGCGATCGGGGCCGGCGCGTCGATGCTGTCGGAGCCGCTGGCGATGGCGAGGAGCGACAGTGCGGTCAGCCCGAGGGCGATCGCGACGTCCACCAGCAGCGGGTTGGCGGCCAGCGCACTGCGCACCCGGTTCACGCTCGGATGTGCCCCGACTCAGTCATGCGTGCTGAAAGCCTACTCCGCCGGCATCCCCGCCGGCCAGCCATGGCCACGGGCCTGGATGCGTGCGCCTTGCAGGACGGGCGTACGCTGGTGCCTCGGCGGTCTTCGCGACCCGGCCCGGGCCGCGCCGGCCGTCCCCGCATCGGAGGATCCACCGTGGGAACGACCGCCACCCAGGAGCACCCGAACGCCACCATCATCCGAGAGGGCCTCGAGGCCTTCAACCGGCGCGACATGCAGGCGTACGCCGACCTCATCGCCGATGACATCGTCTGGTACCAGATCGGCTCGCCCGAGCCGCTCCGCGGCAAGCAGGCCCTCGCCGAGCAGATGACCACCAACACGAGCGACTTCGAGATCGAGGCCTCGGTCCACGACGTGGTCGCCAACGACGAGCACGGCATCGCCCTCGTCAACGCCACCGCCCGCCGCGGCGACCAGACCTTCCACTACCGCACCGCCGAGATCCTCCACATGCGCGACGGCAAGATCACCGAGCGCTGGGCGTTCTCCGATGACACGGAGGCGATCGTCAAGTTCTTCGCGTAGGGTCAGCGCGATCGTCGTGCCCTCGGGGGCGATGTCGGCGATCTCGCGCGGCGGCGAACCTCCTCGGCGTCCGTGGCTGGGCCTCCAGGCGCGTTACGCGCCGATCGATCGGATGAGCGAGTCCCGAACCTCTAGTCTGGTGCGGTTTCGCCGATCGATCGGTGGGCACCTCGCACGGGCTGCGCCTCGGGGTGGCGCTCACGCGCACTCCGCGCCGCTCGATCGTAGAGGTCCAGCCCGAACCGGCCGCCGGGTCGGATGGCGCCGATCCATCTGTGGGCATCTCGCAGGAACCGTGCCCTTTGCCCGCGCACCGAGAAGAATCCGATGACCACCCGGTCTACCCGTATGACTGCACCTGAAGGAGACTTGCTGCCGTGTCGCTCTCCCCCACCGCCACCGAGATCCCCGTCGCCCAGCTGCGCGCGGCTGTCAAGGGCCGCGTCATCACGCCGGACGACGCCGAGTACGATGCGGCGCGCACGATCGTCCTCGGCGGGGCCGATCCCCGCCCGGCCGTCATCGTGAGGGTCTCCGACGCGGCGGACGTGGCCGCGGTGGTACGGGTCGCGCGAGACGGCGGCGCCGAGATCGCGGTGCGCAGCGGCGGGCACAGCGGCGCCGCCCACGGTACGGTGGATGGCGGCATCGTCATCGACGTGCGCGACCTGAAGGACCTCGACGTCGACGTCGAGGGGAGAACCGCCTGGGCCGGGACCGGCCTGACCGCCGGCGAGGTCACCACCGCGCTGGCCGGGAGCGGCCTGGCCGTCGGCTTCGGCGACACCGGCTCGGTCGGCATCGGCGGCATCACCCTCGGCGGCGGGGTGGGCTACCTCGTCCGCAAGCACGGCCTGACGATCGACTCGCTGCTGGCCGCGGAGATCGTGACCGCCGAGGGCGACGTCCTGCACGTCGATGCGGCGTCGCACCCCGACCTGTTCTGGGCCATCCGCGGCGGAGGCGGCAACTTCGGCGTCGCCACCCGCTTCCGGTATCGGCTCGCCGACCTGCCGTCGTTCGTTGGCGGCATGCTGGTCCTGCCGGCCACCGCCGAGACCGTCGCCGGCTTCATCGCCGCCGCCGAGGGCGCCCCCGACGAGCTGTCGACGATCGCGAACGTCATGAACGCTCCGCCGATGCCGTTCCTGCCCGAGGAGATCCACGGGCAGGTGGTCATCCTCGGCATGCTGGCCTTCGCCGGCGATGCCGAGGCCGGGGAGCGGGCAATCGCCCCCTTCCGCGCCCTCGCCACCCCGCTGGCCGACATGGTCAAGCCGTCCCCGTACCCCGAGATGTACCCGCCCGAGGACGACTCGTACCACCCCCTGGCCGTGGCGGAGACGATGTTCATCGACCGCGTCGACCGCGACACGGCGGCCACGATCATGGCGTTCCTCACCGGTTCCGACGCCTCGTTGCGCGTGGCACAGCTGCGCGTGCTCGGTGGCGCCATGGCCCGGGTGCCGGCCGACGCCACCGCGTTCGCGCACCGCGCGAGCCGGATCATGGTCAACCTGGCTGCCTTCTACGATGGCGAGGACGATCGGCCGATGCGCCAGGCGTGGCTGGACGAGTTCGCCGCGGCGCTGCGCCAGGACGATCGCGGCGCGTACGTCAACTTCCTCGGCGACGAGGGCGAGACGCGCGTGCGCGACGCCTATCCGGGCGCGACCTGGGACCGACTGGCAGCGATCAAGCGCCGGTACGACCCGGAGAACCTGTTCCATCGCAACCAGAACGTGCCGCCGGCCGCGGGCTGAGATGCGCTTCCGAACCACCATCCTCCAGGAGGGCAAGACCGCCACCGGCATCCGGGTGCCGGACGAGATCGTCGAGGCGCTCGGCTCCGGCAG
>CAYVCE010000100.1:0-2524 GCA_964449915.1 uncultured Steroidobacteraceae bacterium
AGTGACGGCCACCTGCAGTCCCTCACGCTGCGCGACCGGGACTCCGGCGCCACCGAGGAGGTCGCGACGAGCTGGCTCTTCATCTTCATCGGCGCGGTCCCCCGCACCGACTGGCTGGGCGAGGCGATCGCGCGTGACGACAAGGGCTTCGTGCTCACCGGCCCGGAGATGCTCCACGCCACTGACGGTGCGTGGTCCCTGCCGCGCGGACCGTATGCACTCGAGACCAGCCTGCCTGGTGTTTTCGCCGCAGGCGACGTACGGCTGGACTCGATGAAGCGGGTGGCCTCCGCCGTCGGCGAGGGCGCCATGGCGGTGCAGCTGGTGCACCAGTACCTCGCCGAGCTGTGAGCACCGAGCACCAGCACCTGCCGATCGACGCGATCGAGGATCGCCTGCGCGACACGCCGCTGTTCGGTGGCCTGGACCGGGAGCAGCTGCAGCGGCTGGTGGAGATGGGCGAGATCGTCGACCTCGTTCCCGGGGAGCGCCTGATCGGCGAGGGTGAGGAGGCGGACGCGCTGTACGTCGTGCTGCGTGGCGAGCTGGACGTCACGAAGCGCTCCGGCGTCAGCGACATCCCGCTGGCGCGCGTCGGGCCGGGCGCGCTGCAGGGCGAGATCGCCGCGCTCGAGGGCGGCCGCCGGCTGGCATCGGTCCATGCCGTGACCGACGTCGAGGTGCTGCGCATCCCGGTCGGGGCCATCCGCGAGCTGCTGGGAGCCGGGCCTGACGTGGCCCTGGCCGTCATCCGCACCGCGGTCCGCCGCCTGCGGGACATGGAGGCCTCGCTGCGCGAGCGAGAGAAGCTTGCCGCACTCGGCACCCTCTCGGCCGGGCTGGCCCACGAGCTCAACAACCCGGCCGCGGCCGCCGCCCGCTCGGTCGACGCCCTGCGCCGGGCGATCGAGGCCGCTGAAGCGCATCCGCAGCCCGGCCTGTCGCCTGCATCGCCGCCGGAGGCGCGGTCTCCGTCATCGGCCCTGGAGCGCGCGGACCGGATCGAGGCGGTGGCCACGCTCGCAAGTGACCACGACGCCGCCACCGCCCTGGTCGACGCGGGCTGGACGGCCGAGTCGCTGGCCGCCCAGCCGCGCGACGTCGTCGGCTGGCTGGCCGCCAGGGCATCGACCCGACAGCTGCTCGACGAGCTGGCCATCGCGGTCCGCCGCATCAGCGAGATCGTGGATGCGGTGAAGGGCTACGCCTACCTCGACCAAGCCCCGGTGCAGCGGGTCGACCTCGGCGTGCAGCTGAACCAGACGCTCGTGATCCTGCGCCACCGCCTGGCCGACGGGATCACGGTCGAGCGCCACGTCGCCGACGACCTGCCGCAGATCGAGGCCTACGGCTCGGAGCTCAACCAGGTGTGGACGAACCTGGTCGACAACGCCATCGACGCCATGGACGGCCGCGGGACGCTGACCATCCGCGCGGTGCGCGCCGGGACGGACGAGGTGGAGGTCACCGTGTGCGACACCGGCCCCGGCATCGGCGACGCGATCCGCGAGCGCCTGTTCGAGCCGTTCGCCACCACCAAGCCGCCCGGCAAGGGGACCGGCCTCGGCCTCCACATCAGCCACACCGTCGTCGCCCGCCACGGCGGACGGATCGAGGTCGAGACGGACCCCGGCCGTACCTGCTTCGTCGTCAGCCTGCCGGTCGCGCCGCGGACCTAGCCGGGCTCCGGCTGTGGCTCGGCGGCAGGTCGCGAGCCGCGAACCCGCACGGTGGCCAGCAGGAGGCCGGCGATGATGAAGACGACGCCGAGCAGCTGGAGTGCGGACGGTGCCTCCGAGAGGATCCACACGCCGAGCAGGACCGATGCGACCGGCTGGATGGTGAGCACGACCGAGGTGATCGCCGCCGGCAGGCGCGGCAGGCTGATGCTGATGAGCAGCCAGCCGACGACGTGGACGCCGAGCGCGAGGATGAGCAGCCATCCGTGCGCCGGCCAGGTCGGGACGATCTCGATCTCGCCGAGCGGCAGGCCGACCGCGAGCGTGATGACCGCCGTCGACAGGGTCGCGTCGAAGAGCGGGCTGGCCGGCCGCCGCAGGTCGGCATTCGCGCCGCGCTGGACGAGGATGAAGCCGCCGTAGGCGAGGCCGGTCATGAGCCCCAGGATCACGCCGAGCGGTGGGTTCTCGCCGTACGCGCCCGACCCGATGACGCCCGAGATGAGCACCACGCCGATGAGCACCACCGGCACCGAGAACGCGACGCGCGCCGACGGGCGCTCCTTGAGGAACAGCCACGCCGCCAGCGGCACCACGACCACCTGGGTGTTGCCCAGCACCGTCGCCAACCCCGCGCCGACCTGGTTGATGGCGTGGTGCCACAGGATGAGGTCGGCGGCGAAGAAGACGCCCGCGAACCAGGCCAGGCGCACCTGGCTGGCCGGGCGCGGCCCGTATCGGCGGCGCTCGTACCAGGCCAGCAGCGCGAGCGGCGGCAGCGCGTACGCGCACCGGAAGAGGGCGGCGGTCGAGGGCGGCACGTCGGCGAGGCGCACCAGGACGGC
>CAYVCE010000101.1:0-23163 GCA_964449915.1 uncultured Steroidobacteraceae bacterium
CAGGATGCCGGCGCCGAGCGCCATCGGCAGCAGGCCGAGCGAGCCGGCGGTCGGTGGCGGGTCGGACGGGTAGCGCGTGCCGATCGTCAGGCCCATGGCCAGCATGCCGAGCCCGGTGATCACGAGCGCGATGCCACCCACCACCACGCCCACCGTGGCGGCTGCCGTCGCCTCGCCCAGGTGCGCTGGCGCCAGCGAGTGGTGGCCGCGCCCGCGGGCGCCCGTGCGCGAGGCGGCGGGGATCGATCGTCGGGTGGTCATCGGCGACGGATTGTACGCGGTGTGCCGGAGGGCGCGCATCCGGCCGTATACTCCGCGCGCAGATGCCGTACGAGCTGCCGCCGGATCCGACCACGGAGCGCCGCACGCGCGTCACGCGATGGGCGAGCTTCGCATTCGCGGCCGTGCTCGTCGCGCTGGTGGCCTACTTCGGCTACGTCGGCTACGAGGGGTCGCGCCAGCTGACCGATCCGCCCGCGCCGTCGGCCGATTGCCGCACGCCCGCGACCCTCGGCTGGGCCTACGAGGCGCTCAACTACGACATCGCCACCGACGCCGAGCTGGCCGTCGAGGCCGACCCGACCGCCTGCACGCAGCAGGGTGCCCCCGCCGGCGACGCCATCGTCGTCGGCGACGTCGGCCTGGCGGGCTGGTATGTCCCGGCCGGGAACGGCGCCGGCCCGACCGCGCCGACCGTCGTCATGGCCCATGGCTGGGGCAGCAACAAGAGCAACATGCTCGACCGCGCCGCGGTTCTCCACGACGCCTACAACGTGGTGCTGTTCGACTTCCGCAACCACGGCCAGAGCGGCCAGGCGGCCACCACCCAGGGCGTGCGCGAGGCCGACGATGTGCGCGCCATGCTGGATTGGCTGCAGACTGCCAAGGGCCCTGAGCAGATCGCCGTGCTCGGCGTGTCGATGGGCGGCGCCAGCGTTCTGGCCGAGGCCGATCGCGACGATCGGGTCGACGCGCTCATCGTGGAGTCCACCCACGCCACGCTGGCGAGCGCCACCCAGGCACGGCTCGAGCGTGCCGGGTACCCCCTGGCCCTGCCTGGCAGCTGGGCGATCCTGCTCGGCTCCCTGATCCGCACCGGCGAGGACGTCTCGTCGGCGGATCCGATCCAGGCGGTCGAGCGCCTCGACGACCGTCCGCTGCTGCTCGTCTACGGCGGGGCGGACACGTCCATCGGCCCCACCGACGGCGACCAGCTGTACGCGGAGGCGAGCGCCGCGGGCTCGCCGACCGAGCTCCAGGTCTGCGCCGATGCGGGCCACGCCGCGTCCGACTCGACCTGCCCGCAGGACTATGCCGGCTGGGTGCTAGGCTTCCTCGCACGCGTCTTCGCGCCTGCCAGCTGAGACGCATCCGCCGATCGAGATCGATGCCGCCGCAGCTCGTTGCGTGGCGGCATCCACGATGAGGAACCGATCATCATGACCTTGGCTCCCTCGGATGCCGACGCGCGCTTCGACCGCACCGTCGATCGCTGGTTCCGCGACCAGCTCACGATGCGCCCGGAGTACGCCACCTTCTTCGGCATCCACGACCACGACGCCGAACTCTCGTCCGGCGGCCGCGACGCGGTCGACGACGAGGTCGCCTTCTACCGGCGCACCCTCGACGAGCTCGAGGCGTTCGACACCACCGAGCTGAGCGCGGACCGCGCGCTCGATCGCGACCTCGCCATGCACCAGGCGCGCCTCGGCCTCTACTGGCTGACCGAGTACCGGCCGTGGGCTGGCTCGTCGGGCGCTGCCGAGCACATCGGCGAAGCGCTGTTCCCGCTCTTCACGCGCGACTTCGCACCCCTTCCCGAGCGGCTCGGCAACATCGCCGGGCGTCTCGAGGCGGCCCCGGCCTACCTGCGCCAGACGCGCGAACGTGTCACCGATCCCGTGCAGCTGTGGACGGAGATCGACCTCGAGTCGACCGAGCACCTGCCCGGATTCCTCGACACCATCCTGGCCGCCGCCCGCACGGACGGCGGTGACGCCGGCGTCTCCGATCGGCTCGAGGCCGCGGTCGACGCCACGAAGGCCGCGCTCGTCGACCACGCGACCTGGCTGCGCGATGACGTCCTGCCGCGCGCGACCGCCGAGTGGACGGCGAATCCCGAGCGCTTCGAGGAGATGGTCCGCGTGCGCGAGCTCGAGGCCGACGGCGACGAGATCCTCGCCGTCGGCGAGGAGCTCCTGGTCAGCGAGAAGGCTGCGCGCGCCGCGGTCGCCAGGGAGATCGACCCGAGCGCCTCGGCCGAAGAGGTTGCCGACCTCGTGAAGGACGACCACGCCGCCACGTTCGTCGAGTCGCTGGCCGAGTACCGCACCGCGATGGATCGGGCTCGCGCGTTCGTGGTCGAGCACGGGCTCGCCACGCCACCGGAGGAGGATCACCTCAACGTCATCGAGACACCGTCCTTCATCCGGCACCTGATCCCGTTCGCCGCCTACTACGAGCCGGCGAAGTTCGACCCCAGCCCGGTCGGCACCTACATCGTCACCCCACCCTCATCGCCGGAGATGATGCGCGAGCACAACCGGGCGTCGATCAGCAACACCTCGGTGCATGAGGCCTATCCGGGGCACCATCTCCAGCTGTCGGCCGCCATCACCAACCCGAGCCTGGTGCGCCTCTTCTCCGGTGCCCCGGAGTTCAGCGAGGGCTGGGCCTTCTACTGCGAGCGCATGATGAAGGAGGCCGGTTTCGACGCCACGCCCATCGGCTGGTACATCGTCCACACCGATGCGATCTGGCGGGCGACGCGGATCATCCTCGACGTCCAGCTCCATCGCGGCCTCATCGGCTTCGACGACGCCGTCGAGCGGCTGGTCGCCGAGACCGGCTTCGAGCGCCCGGCGGCCGTGGCCGAGGTGAAGCGCTACACGTCGACCCCGACCTACCAGCTGTCCTACCTGTTCGGCCGCCACATGATCGAGAAGCTCAAGGCCGACGTGCAGTCCCGCGAGGGCTCGGCCTTCAGCCTGCGCGGATTCCACGACACCCTCATCTCCGGCGGCACGATGCCGGTCAGCTACGCGCGGCGCCAGTTCGAGACGCACGACCGATGAGCCGCGCGCGCCGCGGCCTCATCGTCGTCGCGTTCGCCCTCGGCGCCTGCACGGCCGATCCGACCCCGACGCCGGCGCCGGCCTGCCCGACCGAGGCACCGACCGCCGTTTCCGCACAGGCCACGCTCGAGGATGCGGCCCTGGCGACGGTGCGCATCGGCGGCGAAGTGGACGGCGAATTCGCGTTCGAGCTGTACGGCGACCAGGCGCCGATCGCCACCGCCAGCTTCGTGGCGCTCGCCCGATGCGGCTTCTATGACGGGATCAAGTTCCATCGCGTGCTGGCCGGCTTCGTCGCCCAGGCAGGCGACCCGGAGACGAAGAACCACGACGGCGACTTCGTGGGCATCGGCACCGGGGGGCCGAGCTATGAGTTCGAGATCGAAATGCCCGCCGACGACCTCGGCTACGACCCGTACTCGGTCTCCATGGCCAACGACACGCGGACCAACGGCAGCCAGTTCTTTATTGCGCTCGACGACCTCAACGGAGGGCTGCAGCGCCTCTACACGATCTTTGGCCAGGTCGTCTCGGGCCAGGAGACGGTCGACGCCATCGCCGCGGTGCCCGTCACCGACCCGCGAGTGGGCGTCCCCGCGACGCCCGTGGTGATCGAGTCGATCACGATCTCGTCCTCGGCAGAAACCTCCCCGGCCGAATAGCCGGCCGGGTGTCGCCTTGGCGGACCGATGGCAGCTCGTGGCCGCCCGTGGCCGCCCGTTGCGGCTCGTTGCGGCTCGTGGCCGCTCGTTGCGGCTCGTGGCCGCTCGTGGCCGCCCGTTGCGACTCGTTGCGGCTCGCTGTGGCTCGTCTGACGCGTTTGCCCCACATGTCGCCATGCCCGACCGTTGGCGGCTCGGGCGGCCTCAATCGCCCCAGATGTCGCCATGGGCGACGCTAGGTGCGGTCGGGCCTCCCGCGGAGTTTTCAGCCGCCGGCTCTGAGCGTGGGGCCGGGCCGACCAGCCTCACGCGACGACGGCCGACCCGCCTACGGTCGCCACGAGCGACATCTGGCAGCTCGGTGAGGATCAGGACTCCGCTGGGCGGGTCGGCCGGCCGGCGCAGCCATGCGTTCGCCGCCCGTCCGCGAACCTCGAACGGGGCGAACAACGATGCGTGCTCGGTCAGCCGCCGCCGGACCGTCGTCCCCGCCGCCACCACAAGGACCGGGACGGCGATACGCGGGTGCCACCCGAGCTCGCGGGCGCTGTACGGCGCGAGCCGCACCTTCCCGTCGAGCGCCCCGAGCAGCGCCTGGAGATCCCAGAGGACGGTCTTGATCTCAACCACGAGCAGGATTCGAAGCTGGGGATGGTACGCGAGGAGGTCGATGCGGCCGCGCTCCCCGTAGCGATTGAAGCTCACCTCGGCGCGGACCAACCAATCCCAGCGTTCGAGCCGCGACTTCCATCGGTCCTGGAGGAGGGCGTGGCCGGCGTCGACGAGCAGCCGCGGATCGCCTGCTCCGCTCACGAGCGTGAGCGTCAGCCGCGCGCCCAAGGCCTCCGCAACGTGACGAATAGTGTCCAGCCTGAGGCCTCCGAGGCGACCCGCCTCGAGATCGATGAGGGCGGAGCGAGGGCGGTGGGCGCGCTCGCTGAGATCCGCCTGGCGCCATCCGCGGCGATGCCTCAACGACCGGACGGATCGGCCGATCTCCTCATCCCGCATGGCCGGACAGCATGCTGGATCCACGCTTACCGATGGCTTACAGGGGGCTTACTGCTCGCGGGACCGCTTTGTTATGTAAAGGAAACTAAACCTCGCAGACCCTTGTCTAAACAGAACAGGCGATCTATCCTGTCGGTGCTGTTCGCACCAGCGATTCATTACTGGTCGCAAGGCCATGGGTAGGTTAGGGTTAGGGTAGTGCGGGAAACCGTGCGTGAAAGATGCCCTTGCGATTAGCGAATCCGGCAGCAATGAAGACCCCCGCTTCGGCGGGGGTCTTCGATTTTCAGCCCGCTCCTCTCAGGCGGGCGTCCCGGCGCCGATGAGCGTGCCGACCGCGAAGGTGACGGCCGCGGCCACGCCGCCGAGCAGCACCTGTCGGACCGCGCTCTTGACCGGGTGGCGCCGCGTCATGCGGCTGATGAGGTATCCCAGCATCGCGAGCGCAATGAGGCTCAGGCCAAGGCTGAGCCCGAACGCCAGGCCGCCAGCGGTGATCAGGTAGGGGGCGAGGGGGATCGCCGCCCCGAGCGTGAACGACAGGAACGAGCCGATGGCCGCCTGCAGGGCCGAGCCGATGGACCGTTCGTCGAGGCCTACCTCCTCGAAGATCAGGAGACGGATCGCACTCTCCGGATTCTCGAAGATGCGGTTCGTGAAGTGGTCAGCCTCGCCGGCGCTGAAGCCGCGCTCCCGGTAGATCCTGGAGAGGATCATCCGCTCCTGGTCGGGTACCTCGCGCATCTGCCGGCGCTGGAAGGCGATCTGGTACTCGAGCAGCTCGCGCTGGCTCTTCACCGAGATGTACTCCCCGACGCCCATGCTGAAGGCGCCGGCGAGCAAACCGGCGATGCCGGCGAGGACGATGATGCTCGGATCCGGATTCGCGCCGGCGACGCCCATGACGAGGGCGAGATTCGACACGAGCCCGTCGTTGGCCCCGAAGACAACCGGCCGCAGGATGCTGTTGCCTTTCGTCTCGTGCGGAGACGTGGGATCGGGGAGGTCGGCATCACGGATCGTCGCCACACATCGCATCATGGCACCGTCGCCGTCGGTCGCGGCACGACCCGGTATCATCGGACTTCACGCGCCTGTAGCTCAGTGGATAGAGCGTCGGCCTCCGGAGCCGAAGGTCGCAGGTTCGAATCCTGTCGGGCGCGCCACACCTTTGACCCCGCGCTCAGTCAGGACCTCGGCAGGGCGGATGGCCGTTGGTTGCCTCCCCGACAACGCGGGCTTCGAGGTTCATGGCCTGAGCGCGCGAAGCGTGGGGCCTGCGCAGCTCGGTGGGGTGAGGCGCATGGCATCATCGGCCCATGCAGGAGATCAGCGCGGCGGTGGCGCTCAAGCGCCGCGACCGGGCCACCCGCGAGGCCGAGGAGGAGCGGCTGCTCAGCCCATCGGCGACGCGGTCGGCGCAGACGCGAGGTCGGGCGCGAGGAGAGGAGCCGGACGAGTTTCGGACCGCATTCGAGCGCGACCGCGATCGGATCATCCACTCCAAGGCCTTCCGCCGGCTGAAGCACAAGACGCAGGTCTTCCTCAACCCCGAGGGCGACCATTTCGTCACGCGCCTGACGCACACGATGCAGGTCACCCAGGTGGCCCGCTCCCTCGCCGCGGCCCTGGCCCTCAACGAGCCGCTGGCCGAGGCGATCGCGCTCGGCCACGACGTCGGCCACTCGCCGTTCGGCCACACCGGCGAGGAAGCGCTGAGCCCGTACTTCGCGCCGGCGGAATGGCACCACGCCGCGCAGAGCGTGCGGATCTTCGAGGTGCTCGAGGACGCCAACCTGACCTGGGAAGTGCGCGACGGGATCCGGGCGCACTCGTGGAAGATCGATCCGCCGCCCGCCACGCCGGAGGCGTTCTGCGTGCGGTTCGCCGACCGCATCGCCTACCTCGCGCATGACGCCCTCGACGCCATCCGCGCCGGCGTCCTGCAGCCCGAGGCGATTCCGCCCTCGGTCATCGGCCGCTTCGGCTCGCCGGGACGGGAGTGGGTGGGGGCCATGATCGGGGCCGTCGTGGACGAGTCGCTGCGGACCGGCGCGGTTCGCATGGACGCGGAGACCCTCGGCGTCATGAACGAGCTGCGCGACTTCATGTTCGCCAGCGTCTACCAGGCGCCCGAGCAGCTCCACGAGCAGCAACGCGCCGTCGCCATCATCCGGGACCTGATGGAGTGGCACCTCGAGCATCCCGACCAGATCCCCGACTCGTTTCGGCAGCACGATGCCACGCCGGTCACACAGGCCGCCGACTACATCGCCGGCATGACCGATCGCTTCGCGCTGGCCACCCACGACCGTCTCTTCCGGCCGAGCCTCAGCCTCTGACGCCGATGGCGCCGGGCCGACCTCAACGGAAGACGCGCAGCGCGCCCGGGCGCACCTCGAACACGACCGGTGTGAGGCCGATGCTCTCGCCGTCGGCATGCGCCGGCAGCGCGCGCCGCGTGCCGATGATCTCGACCCGCCGCGCCCGGTACTGGCCGATGCGCGGCTCGAGGCGGTCCTGCCGGCGGGCGACCGCCAGAAAGTGCCGGATGACCTGGAGGCGGCTCATGCCATGGAAGACCGCGACGTCGAGGGTGCCATCGGTGGGGTCGGCATCCGCCGAGACCGCGAACCCGGCCCCGTGGTACGGGCCGTTGCTGACGGTGATCGCCGGACTGCCGGTGCGGTAGGCGACGCCGTCGAGAGTGATTCGCGTCGGCGTGCGACGCATGCGCAGGCCGCGCAACAGCGCGCGGATCGCGCGCCACCACCCACGGCGCTCGGCGATCTCGGCGGCCAGGAAGCCGATGGCGTCGACTCCCACGCCGGCGGCCTCGAAGAACGGCCGCCCGCCGTCGGTGTCGCGGACCACCCATCCGGCGTCGACGAGGCCGGCTTCTCCTCGACCGATGACGTCGAGCGCCGCGTCGAGGGTGACCGGGATCCCGAAGCCGCGCGCCATGTTGTTGAAGCTGCCCATGGCCAGGATCCCGAGGGACGCCTCGGGATGGGCGATCAGGGCCGCAGCCACGTCGGACACGGTCCCGTCGCCGCCGGCGACCACGACGTCCGCTCCGTCGTCCGCGGCACCACGCGCGAGTGAGCCGGCGTCGTCGTCGGCCGTCAGCTCGTGGACGCGGACCTCGAGCCCTCGCGCGCGCAACCCCGCCTCGAGCGCCGCAGGTTCGAGCCGCGCGGGATCCTCGTGCAGCCCCGGACCGGAGCCGGGCTTCCCACCGGCCACCGGGTTGACGAGCAGCAGGATCGGCCGGCGACTCACTCGATGCCCCGGTGATACGCCTGGAACGAGCCGTTGCCGCAGTCGAGCACGATCCGCTGCGGGAGCGGTTCGCCGCTCGCGGTGGGGGCGAATCCAGGCTCGACGTACACCTCCCAGCTGGCGAGGCCGAACGAGGTGCTTCCCGCGCGTTCGAGCGGCGGGTCGATCCCCTCCAGCAGCGGGGCGGCGGCCGGCGTGCCGACCGTTTCGAACGCGGCGGGCTGGTAGGGCAGCAGATCCGGGCACTCGGCTGGCGCGCTGGCCCGCCAGATCCCGAACAGGCCGATCCCGACGAAGGCGACGGCGCCGAGGGTGCCGCAGCCGAAGATGCGGCGATTCACGAGCGCATGATCCCGAACCGCCTGAACTCGCCGCTGGCCGGGCCTCGCAGGAGCTCGACCGCGTCGACCCTCGCTCCCGACGGGCCGGCGCCGAGCCGGCGCTCGAGCTCGGCGAGTGCGGCAGGCTCACCCTCGGCGACCAGCTCGACCGAGCGCTCGTCATGCGCGTTCATGACCCAGCCCACGAGCCCGAGCGCCTCGGCCTGGCGCATCGCCCACCAGCGATAGCCGACCCCCTGGACACGGCCCGTCACGCGGGCCGTCAGGCGCTCGTCCGTCACCGGTCCCGTGGCGGCGCGAGCATCGGCCAGGTGAGCATGGCAGCCTCGAGGGCGAGCCTCGGGGCAGCGCTCTCGCCGAGGCCGTCGTGAATGCGCTCGAGCAGGCGCGCCATCCGCACCAGCGGTTCGATGCCGATTCGCGCGGCCGCGGAGGTCAGTCCGGGGCCGTCGAGCTCGCGGCTCGGGGCGAGCTCCACGCGGCCGGCCGCGGCCACCATCAGGTCGCGCGTCAGCGCCAGCCACGCGTCGATGAGCAGGATGGCGGCGGCGCGCTGGGTCGACGCCGGAGTCCGCGGCGCGTCCTCGTCCGGCTCTCCGACCGGTGGCGCCGCCGGCACGAGTCGCACCGTCTCGTCGAGGAGATCGCGCACCGCCTCGAACCGGTCGGCGCGGCCGCGCTCCAGCAGTGCAAGGAGCTCGCGGTGGACCCCGCGCCGCCAGGCAAGCAGTTCGGGACGCTGGACGAAGGCGGCGGCGGTGCCGAACAGGCCGTTCGAGAGGAGCGCGAGCGCGTCGGCCTGGTCGGCCGGCAGGCGCATGACGTCCACCAGGTAGGCGGCGAGCTCGTCGCGCGCCACCGGGCCGATGCGGAGCGGCTGGCAGCGCGAGCGGATGGTGGGCAGCAACCCGGACGGCTCGTCGGCGACCAGGACGAACGCGTGCCGGTCGGTCGGTTCCTCGAGTGCCTTGAGGAGCGCGTTCTGGATCTGCTCGCCGGCGCGATCGGCCCGCTCGACCACCACCACCCGCCGATCGGCGACCACCGGCGCCCCGGCCGCGCCGAGCAGCCAACGACGAGCCGCCGCGACGATGCTCTCGCCCGACGATCGCTGCTCGCGCCACATTTCGGGCGAGCCCATGACGAGGTCCGGGTGCGACCGGGCCCTGGCGTCACGGCAGCCTCGGCAGGCGTTGCACGGGCGGCGGGCGAGGTCGGCATCGGAGCAGAAGAAGAGCGCCAGGAGATCGTCGACGAATCGCTCCTTGCCCGAGCCAGACGGGCCGTGGACGAGCAGCGTCCGCCCGGTCCTGCCGCGTTCCAGCGCCTGACGGGCCATCCGCCGCGCGGTCGGTTGCCCGATGCTCAGGAATCCGCCGGTGACGTGCTGGTCGATCACGCCGGGAGTATAGGATCGGACCCCGGGCGGGGCAGATACCTCTCGGTTGGTGACCGACGACCGTCAGTGGCATACTTCATGCACCAAACCACGGCCGAACCCAGAGGAGGAAGCCATGCCGACTGGCCCGGCATCGACGGCCGATGAGATCGCCGAAACCATCAAGGCCCTGATCGAACGCGTCGCCGACGCGAAGCTCACCCAGGAAATGACGAAGCGCGGCCAAGAGGTCGGCGACCGTGCCGCCGACGCGTGGCGCGACGCCGAGCCGCTGCGCCGCGACGCGGCCAAGCGCCTGTCACGCGCGACCGATGACGCCGCCCGCTGGTCCGACACGACCTGGCGCAAGGCCATCCGGCCGGCGCTCAAGGACATGTGGAACCGTCGAACGCTCGCGCTGGGAGCGGCCGGCGTCGCCGTCCCTGCCGGCCGCGAGCTGGTCGACACCGCGGCCGTGCGTCTCGGCCTCCGCCAGCGCGAGGAGCGCCATTGGGGCGCCTTCGTCTTCGGACTGGTGCTCGGAGCGGTCGGTGGCGCGATCGCTGCCCTGCTCATGGCGCCGAAGCGCGGTGACGAGATGCGCCGCGAGCTCGGGGTCAAGGCCGACGAAGTGCGCCAGGAGATCGCCACGCGCGCCGACGAGATCGCCACCAAGGCGAAGGACGCGGAGTGGGTGCCCATCTTCCAGCGCGAGGTCGACGAGGCGACCAACGGCCAGGGCGCCGATGCCGTGACCGATGCGACCGCGAGCGTCAAGGAAGCCGTCGCTGATGTCGGTACCGCGACCGGCGCGGCCGCGGAGGAGGTGGCCGACGAGACCGCCGACGCCATCAGCGAGTCGCACGACGCGGTCGACCGCGAGTCGCACTCGTAACACTCGGGTACCGATGAGGGCCGGCCCCTGCGGGCCGGCCCTCCGTCATGTCCGGGCGGTCAGCCCGAGGTCGTGCTGCGCGGCTTCCGTGCGGACCGGAATCGGCCCCAGATGCCCTGCGGCTCCCCCGAGCCGTCACCGGCCTCGGTGGCGGGTGCAGGCTCCGTGTCGTCCTGAGCGGTGCGCGTCGATCGACGCCGCGGCTTCGGGGCCTCGTCACGCGCCGGCGGTGCATCCGTCTTCCTGGCGCGGGTCGAGCGAGCCGGCTTCGGCTTCTCGCCGGTCGCCGGCGCGGAGTCATCGTCCTTCCTGGCACGGGGGGCCCGCACGCGCCTCGGCTTCTCCGCGGTCGACGTGGCGTCATCGGTGGAGGCACGCGTCGTACGACGGCGCGGCTTGGGAGCCTCCTCGGTGACCGGTGAAGACTCCATGGTCGCCAGCTCCTCCGGGCTCAGTCCGAGCTCGGCCAGCGTCGCGGCATCGGCCTCCTCGAAGGTGTACTCGCGATCCTCGGCGGCGACCCCGTCGAGCTGGCTGAGGTCGTCGAACTCCTCCCAGCCGATCTCCTCGTCGCCGGTTGCCACCGCCGGCGTCGTCTCTTCGTCGCGTCGGGTTCGACCGCGGCCGCGGCCGCCGCGGCGTCGACGCCGGCGCCGCGCCTCGGGATCCGCATCGGCGGCCTCGACGGCGATCGGCGCGACGGGCTCGTCGGCTGACGCGGCGGGAGGAGCTGCGGCGGCGGGTGTCGCGGCCGTCCGCCGACCCGTCCCGGCGCGCCCACGGCGAGGCGCCTCGGCGGGGCCTCCCTTGAGCGCGGCCAGTGCGGCGGCAGCGACCGAGGGCGATGCCTCGCGGAAGCCGAACTCCGGGGTGACCTCCTTGGCCGGCATCTCGGGCGCGCTCATGCCAGCGTCGCGGACGGCGGCGCGCCCCTCCTTCCGGCTGATCGAGGCGACCTTCATGATGTCCATGAACTCATCGGCCACGGCAATCAGGTCCGACGAGGTGTTCGGCTTGAAGCTGATGACCTCGCAGCGGACGCCCTTGTCCTGGAGCGCCTTGATGGCCGGGGCGAAGTCGCCGTCGCCGGACACGATGACGGCGATGTCCATCCGATCGGCCAGGCGGAACAGGTCGACGACCAGCTCGATGTCGAGGTTGGCCTTCATGCGTCCGTCGCCGAACTTGCGGATGTCCTTGACCACCGGCTTGTAGCCGTTCTTGGCAAGGAAGTCGATGAACTTGCGCTGGTTCTCATTTTCCGGGTCGAGCCCGGTGTATGCGTACGCGCGAATGAGATCGCGCCCCTTGGTGGCGTGCTTGAGGAGGGCGACGTAATCGACGTCGACGTCCTGGCCTCGAGCCGCGTAGTACATGTTGGCGACGTCAACGAACATCGCCACGTTCTTGCTCACGGTTGAGCTCTTCTCCTGTTTGTATGTGATGTGGCCGCTGCGCGGGGTGGTATTCAGCCGAAGGTTCGGCCCCGGGATTACCCCAGGGATCTCCCCAGTGTTCTGCCGCGGCTCGCGAACCCCAGCCGCTTCCAGAGCGACGGTTCTGCGGTTGCCAGCGGGTCGGTGACCTCCACGCGCGTGCAGCCCTTGTTTCGTGCCGAGGTGGCAAGGTGCTCGACGATCTCGTCGGCAGCTCGTCGCCGCTCGGCGGTCGCCAGCGTCGTGCCTGCTGCGAGCCCGAGCTCGTCGATCACGCCGACGAATGGACCCGACCGCACCGAGGGCCTGATGGCGAGGACTCCCACGCCGACCACCCGCCGCTCGAGCTCGGCGACGGCAACCGTCGCGGAGGGAACGAAGAGCAGGTTCCGCAGGTAGTCGACGTCGTCGCGCCCCTTCGGGTCATCGTCGCCGCGCGCAAGGATGCGGACCGCGGCATCGAGATCTGTGAGACGGGCGCCTCTGACGTGAACCTCCACGTAGGCCTCTCGGAGCGGATCGCAACAGCTGGTTTCGCTGGTCGACCCACGGCGAGGATACCACGAACCGCGAATTGAACCCCCGGACCGATGGCCCCCTACTACTCTCAACTGGTGCGGACCCTATTGCGCCGCCCGTTCTGGCGCCGCTATGATGCCGCGCACCTTTGATACGCCGGGCCCGCGCATGCGCGATGCACCCGAGCACACCAGTGGAGGAAACAGAAACCGGATGCAGAAGTACATGCGATGGAGCGCCATCCTTGTCGTGCTGATGCTCGCCCTCGCCGCCTGCCAGACTGGCGGCGGAGACGCGAGCGAAGAGCCAGCTGAGAGTGAGCCCGAAGCGTCGGAAGGCGCGGGCGGCGATGATCCGACCGCCATCTGCGACGCCGACGAGTTCGGTTGCGTGGAGGTCGTGGAGGGTGACCCGATCCGCATTGCCAGCGCGCTTGCGATCAGCGGCGACGTGGCATTCCTCGGCAACGACAGCAACTTCGGAATCGAGATCGCCATGGCCGACCGTGGCGAGGTGGCCGGGCACGAGGTCGAGCTCGTGAAGGAAGATGCCGGCTGCGGCGACGCCGCGTCCGGTCAGACGGCCGCCCAGGCAATCGTCGCCGACCCGACGATCGTGTCGGCGATCGGCACGACGTGCTCGCGGACCGCGGTCCCGGCCATGCCGGTGCTCGCCGATGCGGGCGTCGTGATGATCTCGCCGTCGAATACGGCGCCATCCCTCACGAACCCCGACACCGAGGACTTCGGTGGGCCCTTCTTCTTCCGCACCGCGTACAACGACACCGTGCAGGGTGCTGCCGTTGCCAAGTTCGCGTGCGAGGTGCTGGGCGTGGCGACCGCGGCCACCATCCACGACGGGAGCCCGTACGCGGAGCAGCTCCAGCAGGTCTTCGTCGACCAGTTCGCCGAGCAGTGCGACGGCGAGACCACCGCGCAGGAGGCCATCAATATCGGCGACACCGACTTCCGGCCGGTGCTGACGACGATTGCGGCCGACCCGCCTGAGCTCCTCTACTACCCGATCTTCAGCCCTGAAGGCCCGCTCATCACGCAGCAGGCCGGGGACGTCGCCGGGCTCGAGGACACCATCCACTTCGGCTCCGACGGCCTGAAGGACGATGGCTTCATCGAGGCCGCGGGGGACATCGCCGAAGAGCTGGGGATGTACTTCTCCGGACCGGACCTGAACTTCGGCGGCGCCTACGAGTCCGACTTCCTCCCGGCGTACTCGGAGCTCTCCGGCGAGGACGGCCCGATCGCGCCGTACCACGCTCATGCCTACGATGCGGCGATGATCATCTTCGACGCGATCGAGGCGGTGTCCGTGGTGGGCGACGACGGGACGCTCTACATCCCGAGGGATGCCCTGCGCCAGTACGTCGCCGATCTGGCCGACTACGCCGGCCTGACCGGGACGCTGACGTGCGACGAGAATGGCGACTGCGGCGCGGAGGATGTCTCCGTCGCCCAGCTCGAGGGAGGCGAGTTCACGGAGGTCTTCACGACGCGCGCGGAATAGCCCGTCTGAAGCCTCCCCGACAATGAAGGGACGAGTGGGCCGGCAACCGGCTCACTCGTCCCCAAACCCGGCCCCGAAGCCCGGGGCATCCAGGGAGACGTGGCATTGCGCCGAGCCGGTCGCCTCTCGCTTGTCGATGTCGTCCTATGGGGGATTCGCGTCGCCGTCGTCGTCGGCGTCGTGGCCGGCACGTGGGCCACGCTCTCTGCCGGCCGGCTTACCGGCGACCAGTGGCGTGAGCTGTTCATCTTCGGCATCGCGCAGGGCAGCGTCTACGCCCTGATCGCGCTGGGCTACACCCTGGTCTACGGGGTGCTGCTGATGATCAACTTCGCCCACGGCGACGTCTTCATGTTCGGCGCCATGACCGCCTTCTTCGTCGCCGACGGGCTCGCCGGCGCCGGCTTCATGGACGCGAACCCAGTCATCGGCATGGTGATCGTCCTGATCGTGGCCATGCTGAGCGCCATGGTGGTCGCGCTCCTCCTGGAGCGGATCGCGTATCGCCCGCTCCGTCGCGCCCCTCGGCTGGTGCCGCTCATCACCGCAATCGGAGCATCGCTGTTCATCAGCAACAGCGTGCGCGGCCTGTACGGCGAGCAGGTCAAGGCCTATCCGAGGCTCGACATCCTCGAGGGCCGCGTCGACATCCTGGGCATTCCGATCCTCAAGGACCAGCTGGTCGTGATCGTCTCGGCCATCGTCATCATGCTCCTGCTCTACTGGTTCGTTGAGCGGACCCGCACCGGGCGCGCAATGAGGGCGGTGAGCGAGGACAAGGACACCGCGGCCCTGATGGGAATCGACGTGGACCGCACGATTGCCACCACGTTCGCCATCGGCGGCCTCCTCGCCGGGGCCGCCGGGATCCTGTACGCCATCGTGTACAACCAGGTGCACTGGTTCATGGGGTTCCTGCCCGGCATCAAGGCCTTCACCGCCGCCGTTCTCGGTGGGATCGGCAACATCGTCGGGGCGATGCTCGGCGGCCTCAGCCTCGGGGTGCTCGAGTCGGTCGGCCCGAACCTCCTGCTCAGCGGAGCGGGCGTCCCGTCACCGAACCAGCTGCGCGACGTGGTCGCCTTCAGCGTCCTGGTCCTCGTCCTCATCTTCCGTCCCTACGGCATCTTCGGCCGTGCGGAGACGCGCTGACATGCCGCGTACCGAGGATCTCAGGCGGGCGGCCTTCATCGGTCTCATCACCGGCCTGGTCATCCTGTACCTGACCGCGGTCGGGATCGTGCTGGCCTTCGCCGAACGCAGTGTCGTGACCGGCATCGTGACGCTCGGCCGCATCATGGTCTTCGCGCCGATCCTGGCCGCCGGCTATGTCGCCGCCCAGCGCGGGGAGACGGTGGGACGGCTGGTGGCAGGGCTCGTGGCGGGGACGGTGGCCGGGATCGTGGTGGCCGCCGCGCTGCTCTTCACCAGCACGGTCGACGTCCGCGACGTCCTCATCCGCGTGTCGCCCAACCTGCTCGACTTCATCGCCTTCGAGCAGGAAGCGCTGGCGGGCGCCGGCCTCAACCTCGGCCTCGCGGCCGTCTTCGGCCTGGCCGGGGCGGCCCTCCGCCTGGCGGATGCACGCGTCCGCCGTTTCGTGGTCGCCGGGCTGGTCGGCGTCATCGTGCTGAGCATGCTCGAGCCGTTCCTGCGCCCGCGACTGACCGAATTCGGACTCAATTGGCTATCCCGGCTGATCTTCGAGTCGCGTGGGCTGTCGGTGGTATCGGCCATCATCGTGTTCCTGCTGGTGGGGGCAGGCGCGCTCGGGTGGCGGCCGACCCGCTCAGCCGTGCGGCGCCGGATCAGCCGGGCAGATCCCGATGTGCAACGCACCATCCGCTGGGCGGGATTCCTGGTCCTCATCGTCTTCCTCCTCGCGCTGCCCCAGCTCGCCGGTCCGCTGTTGAGCCAGGTGCTCGTGCTCGTCGGCCTGTACGTGCTGCTCGGCCTGGGGCTCAACATCGTGGTCGGCTACGCCGGGCTGCTCGATCTCGGATACGTGGCCTTCTACGCGGTCGGCTCGTACCTCACCGCGCTGCTCACGGCTCGCGGATCGGCGCTCGACATCGAGATGCCGTTCCTGCTGGCCCTCCCGATCGTGGTCGTGGGCTCGGCGCTGGTGGGCCTCCTCATCGGCGCACCGGTCCTGAGGCTGCGCGGCGACTACCTGGCCATCGTGACGCTGGGCTTCGGCGAGATCGCCCGGATCCTGTTCCTGTCCGACGCGCTCAAGCCCTGGTTCGGCGGCACCCAGGGCATCCTGGGGGTGCCCGGCATCTTCGGCGTCACGTCGCTCGAAGTCCCCCTCCTCGGCTGGGAGCTGCGGGGCCCGACGCTCACCTACTACCCCCTGATCTTCCTGTGCATCTTCGCCGCGTTCGTCGCCCATCGGCTCAAGTACTCGCGCGCCGGCCGCGCGTGGAACGCGATGCGCGAGGACGAGGACGTCGCCGCGGCAAGCGGAGTGAACACCGTCAACTACAAGCTGCTGGCATTCGCGCTCGGCGCGGCGGTCGGCTGCCTCGGCGGAGCCGTGTTCTCGACGCACCTCCAATCGGTCTTTCCCGGCAGCTTCAACATCCTTGTCTCCATCACCGTGCTGGCGATCGTGATCCTGGGGGGCATGGGCAGCATTCCGGGCGTGGTGGTCGGGGCGCTGGCGCTCATCGGCCTGCCTGAGCTGCTGCGCGAGTTCGCGGAGTTCAAGCTCCTCGTCTACGGCGGCGTGCTCGTGCTCATGATGCTGCTGCGCCCCGAGGGCCTCGTCCCGGACGTCGTGCGGCGTCGCGAGCTGCACGATGAGACCGCGGCTCCCATTGCCGGTGGCGGGATCGGCGCCCCGGTGGGGGAGACGACGTGACCGCGGCCGACACGCTCCGCACCGACCCGGAGGTCGGCGCCGACGATGATCGCGCGCTGCTCCAGGCCAGCGCCGTCACGAAGATGTTCGAAGGGCTGGTCGCGAATCGGGCAATCGACTTCGACATCCCGCGGAATTCGATCGTCTCGATCATCGGCCCCAATGGCGCCGGGAAGACGACCTTCTTCAACCAGCTCAGCGGGATCTACCAGCCCACGTCGGGCACCATCGTGTTCGACGGGGTGGACATCGGTGGGTTGGCACCCCACGACGTCGCCGAGCTGGGTATCGCGCGCACCTACCAGAACATCCGCCTCTTCCAGAACATGACGGTCATCAACAACGTGATGGTCGGGCGCCACGTGCGGATGAAGGGCCAGTGGTACCACGCCATCCTGGGGACGTCGCATACCCGCCGCGAGGAGGAGGGCGCCCTGGAGCGCTCCCGTGAGCTGCTCGAGCTGGTCGGCCTGCAGCGCGGCGTCGAGCACCAGCTGGCGAAGAACCTGCCGTATGGCGACCAGCGACGGCTCGAGGTCGCGCGTGCGCTGGCGAGCGACCCGAAGCTCCTGCTGCTCGATGAGCCGACCGCCGGCATGAATCCGGGGGAGACGCGGCAGATGACCGATTTCATCGGCCGGCTGCGCCGCGACCTGCGCCTCACGATCCTGCTCATCGAGCACGACATGAAGGTGGTGATGGGCATCAGCGAGCGCATCACCGTGCTCGACTACGGCGAGAAGATCGCCGAGGGCACCCCGGAGGAGATCCGAGCCAACCCGCGGGTGATCGAGGCCTACCTCGGCACGCAGGCCCACGCTTGATGGCCCACGCCCTCGAGCTGGACGACGTCCACTCCTACTACGGCAACATCCACGCCCTCAAGGGCGTATCGCTGACCGTCGACTCGGGCGAGATCGTGACCCTCATCGGCTCGAACGGTGCCGGCAAGTCGACCACGCTGCGGACGATCAGCGGCATCGTGCGGCCACGAACCGGGCGGATCCAGTCGGACGGTCGGGACATCCACGCGACACCCGCGCACGAGATCGTGCGGCTCGGGATCGCCCAGGCTCCCGAGGGCCGGCACGTGTTCAGCCGGATGTCGGTCTTCGAGAACCTCCAGATGGGTGCGTTCAGCCGCAAGGGCGAGCGCCTCGAGGACGACATTGCGCGGGTCTTCGACCTCTTTCCCCGCCTCAAGGAGCGCAGGTCGCAGAAGGCCGGCACGATGTCCGGCGGCGAGCAGCAGATGCTCGCCATGGGACGCGCATTGATGGCCAACCCGAGGGTGCTCCTCCTCGACGAGCCGTCGATGGGACTCTCCCCGATCCTGACCGAGCAGATCTTCAAGATCATCGCCGAGATCAACGGGCAGGGCATGACGGTCCTTCTCGTGGAGCAGAACGCGCTGATGGCGCTCAACGTCGCGGCGCGCGGCTACGTGCTCCAGACCGGGCAGATCATCCTCGCCGACACCGCCGCGAACCTCGCCGCGAACGAGCAGGTCCGCCAGGCCTACCTCGGAGAGATCTGACCGCGTCGTGACAGACGACCCACGGGCGCCGCGACGGTCGCCCGGCGACTACCGCCCCGACCTGCGCCCCATGCTCATCCTCGCCGCATTGCTCGTGGCGGTGGTGATTGCATGGCTCTTCCTCTCGCCCCTCATCCTGCCGCCCGGTCAGTAGCGGTCCCGGTCAATAGCGCCGAGGGGCGCCGAAGCCGGCCCCGGCGCCGTACAGGACGAGCGCCACCCCGACCGCCGCGAGCGCCAGCCCCGGCGATTGCTGCGGCAGCGGCAGATAGCCGACCGACCACAGCTCCCAGCCGCGGTACGCAAGCGCGGTGGCGGCCACCACGCCGAGGGCCAGGTACGCGGCGGGGGCATCGAGAACGAAGCCCCACCGCCCGCGCATGTAGCCGATGTCGAGGAGGACCAGCGCGATCACGGCCGCGGCGAAGATGACGATCCCCGGCCCCTCGAGGCCGATCCCCTCCTGGGCCGGCACGAGCACGCCGGACACCGAATCTCCGCCGGCCCGCCACCACGGCAGGAATCCCGAGCCGATCATGGCCAGCGCGCCGAGCAGGATGAGCCAGCGGAACCGGCGCACGCCCCCGTCCATCGGTCTAGCCCTCGGGTGGCGCGCCGCCGTAGACCGACGGCTTCAGGACCCCGATGTAGGGCAGGTTGCGGTAGCGCTCGTCGTAGTCGAGCCCGTAGCCGATGACGAAGCGGTCCGGGATCGTGAAACCACGGTAGTCGATGGGGATCTCGGCCAGGCGCCGTGCGGGCTTGTCGAGCAGGCAGCAGATCTTGATCGACGCCGGCTGGCGATCGGCGAGGTAGCCGAGCAGGTAGTTGAGCGTCAGGCCGGTGTCGATGATGTCCTCGACCACGATCACGTCGCGCCCCTCGATCGGCTTCGAAAGGTCCTTCAGGATCCGCACCTGGCCGGACGACTCGGTGGCCGCCCCGTACGACGAGACCTCCATGAAGTCGATGCTGGACGGCAGGTCCATGGCCCGCATCAGGTCGGCCAGGAACACGAGCGCACCCTTCAGCACGCTGACAAGGACGGGATCGCGACCGGCGTAGTCGGCGGAGACCTGCGCGCCGAGCTCGGCGACGCGGCTTGCCAGCGTCGGCGAGTCGATCAGGATCTCCTCGACGTCGTCGTGCAGGCTCATGGGTGCAGGACCGTTCCGTTGCCGCTCCCGGTCAGGGCGTGCGCGCCGTTGGCGGCGGCGACGTCGGTCAGGAAGTCGAGGCGCCCGTACTTCACCATGAGCGCGCGGAAGTCACGCGCGTAGAACAGCTTCACGCGCACCTCCGGATAGAGCTGCCGCATCCAGCGCAGCTTGCGGTTCTTCTTGCGCACCAGCGACTGCTTCAGTGTCGTCAGCTCGACGTAGAGGTCGATCGCCGGCAGGTAGAAATCGGGCGCGAACGACTCGATGACCACGCCGTCGGCGTTCCAGGAGATGGGGAAGACGTCGGGTTCGTAACGCCACGCGACACCGTAGAAGTCGAGGATCCTCGCCAGCTCCGCTTCGCTGTCGTGCGCGAAGCGGGGTGGCGAGTCCGAGGTCATGCGAGCCGCCACCTGACCTCGATCGTAGCCTGACTTCTGCCGTCAAACGCCATGCAACGCGAGTATATCCGCGCGGGTTATCCACAGATCGGCCCTTGTTGCGTCAACGGTGGATAAACCGGGGTTGTGATCCACAGCCGAGCACTGCTACGGTGGTGATCCTGCTTCTGCGGGTGACCGAGTACGGTAACCGCGGATGGTTCGGGGCCGATGCGAAAGCCGGCCGCGACGCCGATCATCCGCCGGGAAGACCGAAAGGCCATCCGAAGGAGCATTTTCCTTGTCCACCGCCGCCGCTCGCCTGGCTCGCGACGCCTTCGAGCGCCTTCTCGAGACCGATGCGCCCGCGCTGCGGGCGATGCTCCCCCCCGCCTTCGCCGATGCCGCCGAGGCTTACGTCGCCCTCCTCCTCGACGCCAACGAGCGCCTGAACCTGACGCGCATCGTCGAGCCCGAGGCCGTCGCCCGACTCCACCTCCTCGACGCCGTCGCCGCGCTGCCGCTTCTCGACGCGATGGCGCCGCGACGGGGCGTGGACCTGGGCTCCGGAGGCGGCGTGCCGGGCCTGCTGCTGGCCATCGCCCGGCCCGACGTCTCCTGGACGCTCGTCGACTCGGTCCGCAAGAAGGCCGATGCCATGGCCTCTTTCGCCGACGCCCTCGGCCTGCGCAACGTCAGCGTCGTGCCCGAGCGCGCGGAGGTCCTCGGCCGCGACCCGAACCATCGCGAGCGCCACGACCTCGTCACCGCCCGCGGCTGCGCCGGACTGCCCGTCCTGGCCGAGTACGCCCTGCCGCTGCTGCGCATCGGCGGGACGCTCGTGGCCTGGAAGGGCGAGAGGGCCGAGGACGAGATGCGGCTGGGTCGGGCCGCCTCGGCGCAGCTCGGTGGCGGAGAGCCAAGGGTGGTCTCGTCGGGCGTTGCGAGCCTCGGCGACCATCGGTTCGTCGTGCTCACCAAGCTTCTTCCGACACCCGATCGGTTTCCGCGTCGGCCCGGGGTCCCGGGACGGCAGCCCCTGCGTTGATCCGAAAATATCGTCGTTCCTCGGCGTGGAGCCCGTTTCCCGCGGGGTTCGGCGCATCCATCGGTCGAGGATGGACTCGAGGGCGCAGCGGCAGTCCCTTGGCGTCGATCTTCAACTGATATTTCGACCTCACCCAGCGCGCACGACACCCCACGACGGAATCGATCGAAATTTCGGCGTCGGCCAACCGGCGACCGTTGCGCTGACCCGGCGAGCCGCCGAGCCCGCGACCATCGGTATACTCCCCACTCGCATGCGTATCGCTGTCCTGTCGGACATCCACGCCAACCTGCCTGCCCTCGAGGCGGTCCGCGCAGATCTCACGAACATCGACCAGGTCTGGGTGCTCGGCGACATCGTCGGGTACGGCCCGCAGCCGAACGAGGTCATCACCACCCTCCAGGAGATGGGGGCGCGCAGCGTGCTCGGAAATCATGACGGCGCGGCCATCGGCGGCGTGGATGTCGCGTACTTCAACCCCGACGCGCGCAGGGCGATCGAATGGACCGCCACCGTCGTCGACGACAACAGCCGCTCCTACCTCGCCACCCTGCCCGAGGTCCGTCGGGACGGCGATCTCACCGCGGTGCACGGCTCGCCGCGCGATCCGATCTGGGAGTACATCACCAGCCGCGGCGTGGCTGAGGCCAACTTCGACCACTTCGATACCCGCCTCTGCCTCTTCGGGCACACGCACGTGCCGATCGTGTACCGCGGCGCCGACGGCGGGGTCGAGGTGGTCCCCGGGCTGCCGGGCGAGATCGTCCGCCTCGACGAGGCGCGCGCCATGCTCAACCCCGGGAGCGTCGGGCAGCCGCGCGACGGGCTGCCGGATGCCGCCTACGCCGTGCTCGAGCTGGCCTCCGGCGCCGGACCCGCCGTGATGACGTTCCACCGGGTGCGCTACGACATCGACCGCACGCAACGCCTGATGCGAGAGCTCGGCCTTCCCGCCCGCCTCGCGGAGCGCTTGCGCTACGGGCGCTGAGACAGCGCCGTAGGATAGCGAGCGCATGGATTTCTTCCGGCGCGCGGACAAGCGCCCGACCATCTTCGATCACGCCAGGATCCTCGTCCCCCTCGTCGGCGACGACGAGGTCGACGGACCGGCGCTCAAGATCGCCGCGCTCCTGCTGGGTGGCCGCGACGGCGTCGAGGCCTCGCTGCTCAACGTCATCGAGGTTCCCTTCGACCGCACGCTGGATGCGGAGGACGAGGCCGCAGTGGCTCGCGCCGACGAGGTCCTGTCGCGCGCCGAGGCGCTGCTGGCCGAGCACAGCGTGCCGACCCGAACGAGCACGGTCCAGGCGCGCGCCGCCGGCCCGGCCATCGTCGACGACGCGAACGAGCTCGGCGCCGACCTGATCGTGATGGGCCTGCGCTACAAGAAGCGATTCGGGGGACAATGGGACGCGGGGCGCACGGTCCCGTACGTCATGCGCAACTCGACCGCGCCGGTGTGGTGCCTGCGCGCCGAGACGAAGGAGCTGGCACACACGCCATGAGGGTCATCATCGTCGGCTGCGGCCGGGTCGGAGCCCGCGTCGCCGCGGAGCTCGACCAGCGCGGCGAGCACGTCACCGTCATCGATCACAACGCACGGGCCTTCAACCGGCTCCCACCGACCTTCGGCGGACAGACGGTGCGCGGCAACGGGACCGACGAGGACGTCCTGCGCTCCGCCGGCACGGAGCAGGCGGACGTGCTGATGTCGCTCACCGAGGGTGACAATCGAAATGCGCTCTCGGCCCAGCTCGCCAAGCACACGTTCGGCGTGCCGCGAGTGATCGCCAAGATCAACGACCCGCTCCGCGGGGAGGCGTATCGAGCGCTGGGTCTCGAGACGATCTGTCGCACGATCATCCTCGGGGACGCCCTCGTCGTCGCGGCGGTCGACGGTGCCGAGGCGACGAACGGCTTCGTCGAGCCGGCGACGGCAGAGCCGATTCGCGGCGCCCCCGTCCCGGGATCTCGCGCGGATCGCGAGGCGCAGGCGGCGATGGACGCGGCCGAGGACGTGACCTCGGACACGAACGTCATCCAGGGTAGTGGC
>CAYVCE010000102.1:0-8294 GCA_964449915.1 uncultured Steroidobacteraceae bacterium
CACCCGTTGCTATGCTCCGAACCGTGTTTGCTGATCGCGCCCGCATCCTGGTGTCCGGCGGAGCAGGAGGTGACGGGGCCTCGAGCTTCCGTCGCGAGGCGCACGTGCCGCGCGGCGGCCCCGATGGCGGCGACGGCGGCAAAGGCGGCAGCGTGATCCTGGTCGTCGAATCCGGCATGACGACGCTCGGCGACTTCAAGCGCAAGGTGCACTTCCGCGCCGCGCCCGGCGGTCGCGGCACGGGACGCAGGGCCCACGGCAAGAACTCGCCCGACATCGTCATCCGCGTGCCGCCCGGCACCGTCGTCCGCTCGGATCCCGACGGGGAGTGGATCGGCGAGCTGCTGGAGGCCGAGACGCGACTGGTCGTCGCCCGCGGCGGCCGCGGCGGGAGGGGCAACGTCCACTTCGCGACGGCGACCCACCGGGCGCCGACGCACGCCGAGAAGGGCACGCCGGGCGAGGAGCGCTGGGTCGAGCTCGAGCTCAAGCTCATCGCCGACATCGGCCTGGTCGGGGCGCCGAACGCCGGCAAGTCGACGCTGCTGGCGGCGCTCACCGAGGCGCGCCCGGAGGTTGGCGCCTACCCGTTCACGACCGTCACCCCCAACCTGGGTGTCATGTCGCTCGACGACGAGCACTCGGTCGTCATCGCCGACGTCCCCGGTCTCATCGAGGGCGCCAGCGAGGGCAAGGGCCTGGGGCACCAGTTCCTGCGCCATGTCGAGCGCACGCGGGTGATCGTGGGCGTCATCGACGGCGCGGCGCGCGAGCCCGTCGAGGAGTGGCAGGCCGTGCTCGACGAGCTGCGACTCCATGATGCTGCGCTGGCCGAGCGCCCGATGCCGCTCGTCATCACCAAGCTCGACCTGCCAGAGGTCGCCGCCCGCTGGCCGGAGCTGCGCGACGTGCTTCGGACCGGCGCCGTCGAGCCGATCGCCGTCAGCGCCCACGACGGCACCGGCCTTGAGGTCCTCCGGCTGGCGCTGGCCGCGGCGCTTGCCGAAGCCGCCGTCGTGGAAGCGGCGCGGGCGCCCGCTGCTGACGAGATGCGCGTCCATCGCTTCGACCCGCTGGCCTCCGGCTGGGAGGTCGTCGCCGAGGGTCCCGACCTCCGCGTCCGAGGCCGTCGCGTCGAGACGGCCGCCGCCCGAACCGACTTCGAGAACCCCGAGTCACGCGACCGGTTCTGGCGCATGCTCGAGCGGCTGGGGATCGACATCGAGCTGCGCAGGCTCGGCGCCGAAGCTGGGACCACCGTCCACATCGGTGCGACCGAGCTCGAGTGGGGGGACGAGGATTGAGCGTCGGGCTGCTCGCCGCGCCCCGCACCGCGACCGCCCGCGAGCGCACGCGCGAACGGCCACAGCGCCTGGGCATTCTTGGCGGCACCTTCGACCCGCCGCACGTCGGCCACCTGTGGCTGGCCGCCCTGGCGGCCGATATGCACAACCTGGATCGCGTGCTCTTCATGCCGGCCGCGCAGCCGCCCCACAAGGACGGCGGGCTCGTATCGCGCGCGACCGATCGGCTCCTCATGACGCGCCTTTCGATCCAGGCCGATCCGACCTTCGAGCTGTGCTCAATCGAGATGGAGCGAACCGGACCCTCCTACACGATCGACAGCGTGATCGAGCTCAAGCGCGCCTACCCCGATGCGGAGCTGTTGCTCGTCATGGCGTCGGATTCGCTGGCCCAGATCGACGCCTGGCATGAGCCGGATCGGCTCCTGGCGGAGGTCGAGTGGATCGTGGGGCCACGCCCGGGGACGGCGCTGCCGGACCGGTCAGGCCTCGAGGCGCGCTTCGGCGCGGACGCCTCGCGGATTCACCTGCTCACCGGGCCGGGGCTCGACGTGAGCAGCTCCGTCATCCGCCGGCGGGTGGCGGCCGGGTACACCATCCGCTACCTTGTGGCCCGCAACGTGGAGGAGCTCATCATCGATCGCGGACTGTACCGGCGTGGTTGACCCCGCCGCCGAGGAGAAGACCGTCGAGGAGCGGGTCGAGATCCCCGCTGATGCCGCCGAGCTGGCGCATCGGATCGTGGAGATCGCGTCGGACAAGAAGGGCAACGACATCGTCATGCTGCGCACAGCCGAGCTGACGAGCATGGCCGACTTCTTCGTCATCTGCTCCGGCCGCAGCGATCGCCAGGTCACGGCGCTGTCGGGCGCGATCGTCGACGAGCTGCGCGACGACGGCATCCGGCCGATGGGCATCGAGGGACGCGGGTCGTCGCGCTGGGTGCTCCTCGATTACGGGAGCGTCATCGTCCACGTCTTCGCGCCGGAGGAGCGCGAGTACTACGGCCTCGAGCGCCTGTGGGGCAAGGCCGTCCAGGTGGTCCGCGTCGTCTGATCGGCGTCGCGGCGGGCCGCGATCACCCTCGCCATCCTGATCCTGATCCTGCTGCCGACGGCGGTGGCCGCCAACCTCGTCCGCGTGGTGGCCGAAGGGCGCGGCCTCTGCCGCGCGCCGGCGGTCCTGGCGCGCATCGGCCTAGAAGCGACGGCGGTCGAACCGGGCGAGGAGCACCAGCACGAGGATGAAGACGGACGCGAACGCGAGGCCGATGACGGCCAGCTCGGTGGTGATGAACGATTCCATGGCGCAGATAGTGCGCGAGATCGATAAAGGCGCGCGCACAACTGCGGTGAAAAGTCCCTTATCGGCCGAAAGTACCCCCGCGGCGCCAGCGGGGTGGCCCATCGGTCCCATTGAGGGGTGGTCGCCTGCTTCGCATGCTCCGCTCATGCCCGACCGCCCACGTCGACCGCGACCGATCGAGACCTGCCGCTTCTGTAGCGGGACGCTCCTGACGTCGGTGTTCGACACCGTCTTCCGCGATCCGGAGGCCGATGAGCGCCTCTTCTTCGCGATCCCCGGCGCGCTGTGCGTGCCGTGCAGGCAGCTCTACGTCGACCAGCAGCTGATCGGCATCCTGGGCCTCGACGGGGCGCGCTGCACCTTCGCGATCGAGTCCGACCGCGTGCTCCACACCGGCCACGCCGGCCAGGCCCCCGCCGCCTGACCCCGCGCGCGTTCTCACGCCGCGCCTCCGCGCCGCGCCGTCCGCCCCCAACTTCCTATCGTTCTTTCACCCCGAGATCGTTATCCCGGATTCGCGTCGCCGTCTGCGCGTGAAGTCACAGATTTCGGCAAGTTCGCGGCCGTTATCGGCCCACATCGGGCCACGTTTCCGGTCTAACGGTCCTCCGGTGAAAGATCGATAGGCTTGTACGCGGCATCGCCATGCCAAGGAACGCCAGGCTGCCCAAAAGCCGCATCCACAAGGTTATCATCATGATGCTATGATGCGTCGATGACAAAGGTTCGAACGACGCTGACGATCGACGGCGACCTTCTGCGTGCCGTCAAGGTCAAGGCGGCGCGCCTGGGCAGGGGTGATAGCGAGGTGATCGAAGACGCGCTGCGGCGCGACCTCGGCCTCGACGTCCTCGACCGCCTCTGGCAGCGCAACGACATGAGCGAAGAGGAGTCGCTTCGGCTCGCAGTCGAGGCACAGCACGCGACGCGTGCGCGCCGGCGCTAGGCCTTGCGGGCCGTCCTCGATGTCAACGTCCTCATCTCGGCGCTCCTCTCGCCCCGCGGAGCGCCGGCGCGCCTGCTGCTTGCCTGGCGGAGCGGCCACTTCGAGCTGATCGTCTCGGGCAAGGTGCTCGCCGAACTCGAGCGAGCGCTGGCGTACCCGAAGCTCCGCTCCCGCATCCCGCTCGATGACGCCCGGGAATTCATCGCGATGCTGTCCACCGATGCCAGCGTCGCGGAGGATCCGCCACCGAACCCGTCGTTTCGGTCGGCGGACCCGGCCGATGACTACCTGCTGGCCCTCGCGGCGGCGGAGTCCGCGATGCTCGTGTCGGGCGATGCACATGTCACCGCACTCTCCACCGAGCTGCCGGTGTATTCGCCGGCGGCGTTCCTGGACCTCGTCGGCGGATAGTGCTCTCGGATGGCTGCAGCAGTCGCGCGTGACGCTATGCCGCGGCACCCAGCACGGTAGGGGCCCCTAAACCGATCGCGAGCCGACCAGAAACTCCCCAAGCCAAGTGGCCAAGGCCGATCGCTCGTCCATGACGTTGGTCTTGATGGCGAGGTCCGCCTCGAACAGGCCGATGATCATCGCGTCCAGTTCCTCGCCCCGATAGCGCTTCGCGGCGTCCACCAGTCGTTGCGCGATCGACGCGTTGCCCCGTGACAGGCGCTTCGCGATCTCGGCGGGCGGCGTCTTGGCGGCGACGAGGTCGCGGGCGACGATCAGGTCGCTGACTCGCCCGGCGAGCGAGGCGAGGATGCGCAACCCTGGCTGTCCCTCGGCCAGTGCCCGCCGGAGTGCCTCCGCCGCCGCGGCCGGCTCGCGACGGTCGATGGCGTTGGTGATGGCGAACACCGATGCCGGCCGCGTGTCGGCCGTGAGCGCGGTGACGTCGTCGACGGTGATCGGCCGCTCGCCGGCGTAGGTCGCCAGCTTGCGCAGCTCCGAGTCGGCGATGCGCGTCATCTCGCCGCGCTCGACATCGGTCTCCCAGATCTGGCCGCCGATGCGCTCGGCCAGCACGTGGGCAGCCCGGACCTCGATCTTGAGGCCGGTGCGCGCCGCGTGGCCCGTGATCCAGCCGCGCAGGTCGCCGCGTCGCGGAGCGGGATGCTCGTCCACGCGCCCGCCCCGGGCTCGGACGGCATCGGCCAGCCGCTTGAGGAGCGCCGGCGACTTCGTGTAGTCGCGCGAGGGGCGTTCCTCGACGAGCGCCAACGCCGAGCCGTCGGGCAGCTCCTTCACGAGCGCCAACAGTCGGTCCGCTGCGGCCGTCGAGCGGCCGGCGGCGCGGAGCGGCTGGCGGAGGACGGCGAGATGGGTGCCGAACATGCTCATCGTGCCGGCCTCGAGCCGGGCCCGGTCGATCGCCGCCTCGTCGGGCGAGCGCTCGGGGACGATGTCGGCGCGGTCGGTCGCATCGGCCTCGCCAGCGAACTCGCGGAGGGCGGTGTCCAGGCCGAACCCGTCGTCGCCGTGGAGAAGCAGCAGTGCGACGCTCACGCGCCCGCCTCCCACGCCGCGCGCAGGCGCCTGACGAGATCGTCGACCGACATGTCGATGGCCTCCGCCACCTGGGCCTCGAGGGCATGCGCGGGCCGCCGGGCCGATTCGATCTCGTCGGCGTACTCGGGATGGCGCTGCTTCATGTCGTCCAGCCGCTCGTCGACGGTCACGAAGTCCTGTGCCACGTGCCGGTCGGCGACGGCCACGATGACCGACGGCCATCCGATCGGGAACCGATCGTCGTCGAGCAGGCAGCTGACCGGATGGGAGGCGACCGGCATCGCGAGCTCGGGGTAGCCCGCCGCCTCGAGGCGCCG
The DNA here is from genome assembly GCA_964449915.1 of uncultured Steroidobacteraceae bacterium. Taxonomy (GTDB): domain Bacteria; phylum Chloroflexota; class Limnocylindria; order QHBO01; family QHBO01; genus JACDBZ01. The sequence goes on from CAYVCE010000102.1 coordinate 5,382, forward strand.
CGCGGCGACGATGCCGTGCTCGCCGCCCGAGCGGCGGATCTCGACCTTGTCGATGTCGTGGAGCAGCGCAGCGGCCTCGATGAGCGCGCCGTCGACCGGGATCTGCGCCTCGGCCACGAGCCCAGCGGCCGCCACGGCGACGCGGGCCACGCCCTCGGAATGGACGACGATCCCGTCGGGCAGCCCGGCGTCGGCGAGCATGCGTCGCGCGGTCGATCGGTCGGGGATGGCCACGAGCCGATGCTACCCGCGGGCCGTTGAGCGTGCACCGGACGAGGCGCCAATGCGCCGGCATCGGTCAGGACTCGGTAGGTCAGTCCGTCGGTGACGACCTCGACGTCGCCGTCGAGATCAGTGCGAAAGACCGCGATCTCGGGCCGTGCGCCGAGCTCCGCCAGCGTCTCGGGCGCCGGATGGCCGTACTCGTTGCCCTCGCCCGACGAGATGACCGCGGCGGTCGGACGGATCGCGTCGAGCAGGCCGGGCGTGGTGGAAGAGGTCGATCCGTGGTGGCCGACCTTCAGCACGTCGACGCGCGGCAGCAGGCCGCGGGCGATGAGCGCCGCCTCGACCGGGGCCTCGGCGTCGCCGGTGAGGAGCGCGCTGAATCCGCCGTGGCGGAGCAGCATCACGACCGAGCCGTTGTTGATGTCGCCCTCGGGCAGCGGCGCGGCCGCATCGGCCTCGTTCGGGTAAAGGATCTCGATCCTGGTGGTCGCATCGAGCGAGAACGCCTGGCCGGCGCGGGCGAGGGCCGCCTCCAGCGTCGGCTCCGAGGGCGCATCGGCGAGGAGCTGGTGGTGCGCCGGGTTCTCATACGCGATGCCGGCGTGCAGGAGGGCGCCGACCTCGAAGCGGTCGAGCACGTCGACGAGCCCGGCGACGTGGTCCTGGTGCGGGTGGCTGAGCACCATGACGTCGATCCGACGCGCGAAGAACGGCAGGTTCGCGCCCAGGCGACGCAGCGTGAGCTCGGGGTCGGGGCCGCCGTCGACGAGCATGGTCGCACCCGTCGGCGTCTCGACCAGGACCGCGTCGCCCTGCCCGATGTCCAGCACCGTGACGTGCAGCCGTCCATCCGGCCGTGACGCCACCGTGACGACGCCCAGGACGACGACGAGGACCCCGACGATCGGCGCCGGCCGGACCACCCGCCGAACGACGATGGCGAGCGCCCCATCGGGCGGGCTCGCGTCGGGCGCCTCCGGCTGCGGCTCGGAGCGGAGCGCCCAGGTCGCCAGGCCGAGGATCGGCAGCCAGGCGACCGCCAGCGGGGCCGGCACTGCTGCATCCACGGCCGCGTACGGCACCGACGCCACCGCGCTTCCCAGCGTCACGATCACCCGCAGCACCAGCCACGCGGCGCCGCCGGCGAACCAGGCGACCGCGTCGCCGATGACGGGCACCGACACGGTTCCGACCAGCAGGCCGGCCACCGAGGCGAGGGCGCTGAACAGCATGGCAACCGGCACGAAGGGCACGACCAGGACGTTGGCGATCGGCGCCACCAGCGACAGGCGCTCGAAGTTGACGAGGATCACCGGCAGGGTCGTGAGCTGCGCCGCCAGCGTGAGCGCCACCGGCTCGCGGATCCACGCCGGCCAGCCGGGCAGCCGCCGCTCGATCGGCGCGCCGAACCAGATCAGCCCTGCCGTCGCCAGCAGCGACAGCTGGAAGCCGACGTCCCGCAGCACGGATGGCGCTGCGAGCAGCATGAGCAGCGCCGCCAGCTCCAGCGCCGATGCGGCATGCGCGCGCGACCCGCCGAGCCGTGCGACGAGCATGCAGCCGGCCATGAGCGCCGCCCGGACGACCGATGGGCTGGCGCCGGTCAGCAGGACGTAGCCCGCCACGGTCGCCGCCGCCACGGTGGCGCTCGACCACCGGCCGCCGGGTCGCCGCTCCAGCGGTCGGGCCATGGCCGCCACCAGCGCGGCGACGATGGCGATGTTCCAGCCCGAGATCGCCACCACATGCGTGAGGCCGGCCGTCGCGAAGGCGTCGTTGATCTCCGGCGCGATCGACGCGCGGACGCCGAGCAGGATCCCCGCGCCGAGGGCCGCCTCCGGCTCCGGGACGATCCGATTCAGTCCGCCGAGCAGCGCCCCGCGCAGGCCGGCCAGCACGGCCGCGAGCCCGCGCGCGCGCGCCACGACCTCGGCCTCGCGCGCCCGGGCGATCGCGCCCACGCCCTGCCGCGCCAGGTACTCCCGGTACGCGAAGCCATCGAAGTCCTCGGCCAGCTCGACCTCGGTGCGGACACGCAGCCGGTCACTGCTCCCGACGCCGATACCGCGCGGCATCCACACCAGAAGCCGATCCGCCAGCGGCACCGCCGCGCCGTCCACGCCGGCCACGAGGTCGCCGAGCACCAGCTGGATGCGATCCTCGCGCGGCCGCGGGTCGTCGAGCACCGTGCCCGCCAGCTCGTGCTCCTCCCCGTCGACGAGGGTGGCGACCGATGGGCGCTCGGACGGCCGCATCGGGTCGGCCGCCTCGTGGCGCCATGCCCCGAGCGCCGCCGAGGCCAGGATCAGCGACCCGAGTGCCGCGCCGCCGGCCGGCGCGCCGGACGCCAGGATCGCGGCCAGGGCGGCGAGCGTGACCGATGCCCCCAGCGCGACCGCGAGTGGGGGACCGAGGCCGTGGTCGGCGGCCAGGATGCCGCCGGCCACCCCCAGCAGCGCGAGTGGCAGGACGTAGCGGCCGGCGCCCACGGCTCAGCCGGCCGTCGCGACGCCCTGGATGTCCTCCAGCTGCCCGCGGTTGAGGACGCCGCGCTCGACCGCATCTTCCAGCGATGCGAATGGCCGCTCCTGGCGCGCCGCCACGATCTTCTGCACCGTCACCGGACCGATGCCCGGCAGCGCCTCGAGCTCCTCCGGCGTCGCCGTGTTCAGGTCCACGAGGCCG
>CAYVCE010000103.1:0-2872 GCA_964449915.1 uncultured Steroidobacteraceae bacterium
GGATCGTCGAGCGCAGCGTGGTCGAGATGCGAACCCGGATCCGGCCCGGCAACAGCGGCGGCCCGCTGCTGGTGGCGCCGGGGACGGTCGGGGCGGTCGTGTTCGGGTCCTCGCGGACGTCGCCGGACGTCGGCTACGCGATCGGCGCGGACCAGGCGTCGGCCAGCATCGGTCCGTACATCGGGTCGACGACGCCCGTCGGAACGGGCGCCTGCCTGTAGGCTTGTCGCCACCGATGCCCTGGACCCGCCGCGCAAAGATCGCCTTCATCGGCTCGCACTCGGTGCGCAAGTCGAACGCGGTGCACGCCTTCGCATCGACCATCGGCCGCGCCGGCCGCAGCGTGGAGGTGGGACGCGAGGTGGTGCGCTCCAACCCGCTCGGGCTGAACGAGGGCGCAACGCCGGAGGCGCAGCTGTGGGTGCTTGTCAGCCAGGTGCAGCAGGAGCTCGAGCTGGCGAACCGGGCCGAGGTGCTCGTCACCGATCGGTCGGTCGTCGACAACTTCGCGTACTACCTGCGCGTCACCGGCGGGGAGGATCCCTTCGGCGTCGAGCCGCTCATCCGCCGCTGGGCGACCACGTACGACCTGTCCGTCCGCCTGCTCCCCGACGTGGGGCTGCTGGCCGACGGCGTCCGCTCCACCAGCGACGCGTTCCGCGACGAGATCGAGGCCATCCTCGACCGTATCGTGCCCCTGTACCTGCCGCCGGACCGATGCGCCAGCGTGCCCGCCAGCCACGTGACCGCCGACTTCGACTGGTGGGCGGTCGGCGAGCGACTGGCCGCGATCGTCGGCGAGCCGCTGGTGGAGGGCCAGCTCAGCGCCCCGCTGGGATAGGACTCGCGGGGATCAGTTGGAAACGAGCGTGTTCGCGAAGACCTGCCAGGCGAGCGCGGATTTCGCCACGAGGCTGAGCACCACGTACGCGTATTCGCCGAAGAGATAGTTGCGCCACGGGCCCACGCGCCGGTACTGAAGGACCATGTTGAGCGCGAACGAGTTGAAGAAGACGAAGAGCGACACGAAGATCGCGTAGACGAACGCCGGCGGCTCGGCGGACGATCCGGGGCTCCACAGGTAGATGCCGATTCCGATCCACGGAGTCACCCCCGCGATACAGCCGAAGATGAACGGCAGCCACCCGGGCCGGCCGGGCTCTTCGTAGTGCTCCTGGAGCAGGCCGAACAGGATCATCGAGGCGTTCACGCCGCCGATCGCGACCAGCGCCGCCACGTCTGCGATGCCGGTGATCATCGCGATCAACACGATCATGAGGGACGAGCTGAACGCATATTCGATCCAGCGCGCGTAGCTCCGACTTCGCGAGAGATGCGCCCGGTACCACGTCCACGCCGGGCCGGAGATGATCAGGTGCGCCGCGGCTGACATGAACAGGAAGGCCGCGACGGCCGGCCCGAGCGGCAGCGTGAACAGCTCTGTGGTGGTTGCCGCGGAGCCGGGCGGCCCCTCCATGAAGGCGGCGGTAACGGGGAGCGCGAAGTCGTTGGCCAGGGCGAGTATCAGCGCGCCCTGCACGGCGTGCAGCGCGGCCATGACGACGTTGGAGAGACGGAGACGCGAAAGGCCGTGCTGCGTGAACATGGCGCCCTCGGCAGTGGTGGCGGCGTCGATCATCGCACGGGCCGTCGCCGGAGTGGCGCCGATCGACCGTATCCTCGTCGCCGCCCGCCGACGAACGGATCCGCGCGACCGGCGCGTCGATGGCGCGAGTCAAGTGGGTTCTCAGCCGCGCTCCGAGGGTGGCAGAATGCGCGCGCCGCGCGACCGCGCGGGGCACGCGCCACGGAGGAGTGCCAAGCCGATGCCGACGCGCGATCTCGATACGTTGCTCGAGCGGACGGCCGCGCTCGCCCGCGAGTACCTGGCCGGCCTGCCCGAGCGCCACGTCGGGGCACGCGAGGACGGGGCGGCCCTCGCCGAGCGACTCCGCGTGCCGCTGCCGGACGCCGGGGAGGATCCGCTGGCGGTCGTCGAACGGCTGGCGCGCGACGTCGACCCAGGCCTGGTCGCCAGCGCCGGGCCGCGCTACTTCGGCTTTGTCATCGGCGGAGCCGTGCCCGCGTCGGTCGCCGCCGACTGGCTGACGACGGCATGGGACCAGAACGCGGCGGTGCACGCGGCCTCGCCGGCCGCGGCCGCCGCCGAGCAGGTTGCCGGCGAATGGATGAAGGAGTTGTTGGGGATCCCGGCCGAGGCGAGCCACGGGCTGCCGACCGGGGCAGGGCTCGGCAACGCGGTCGGCATGGCGGCCGCTCGCCACGCGCTGCTCGACCGGGTCGGCTGGGACGTCGAGGCGCGCGGCCTGTACGACGCGCCGCGGGTCGAGGTGCTCATCGGCGACGAGGCGCACGCGACCGTCCTGACGGCGCTCCAGTACCTGGGCTTCGGGCGCGACCGCGTGACGCGGGTCGCGGCCGACGAGCAGGGTCGCATGCGCCCCGATGCCCTCGCCGACGCCCTTGCCGGGCTCACCGACCGCCCGGCGCTGGTGTGCGCGCAGGCCGGCAACGTCAACAGCGGTGCCTTCGACCCGCTCGACCCGATCAGCGCGGCGGTGCGCGACCACCCGAACGCCTGGCTCCACGTGGACGGCGCATTCGGGCTGTGGGCTGCGGTCGTGCCGCGACTGCGCCACCTGGTGGCGGGCTCGGAGCGAGCGGACTCGTGGTCCACCGACGCGCACAAGTGGCTGAACGTCGGCTACGACTGCGGCTTCGTGGCCGTCCGCGACGTCGACGCGCACCGCGCCTCGATGGCGACCCCCGCTTCCTACCTCATGGCGACCGGCACCAATCGCGAGGGATGGGAGTGGGTCCTCGACTCATCGCGCCGTGCCCGCGGCTTCGC
>CAYVCE010000104.1:0-15429 GCA_964449915.1 uncultured Steroidobacteraceae bacterium
GTGCCCGTTGTGCCCGGCCTCCGCGACGACCTTGTCGGCGATGTTGTGCGGCACCTCGGCGTAGTGATCGACCTTCCAGCTGAAGCGGCCGCGGCCCTGGGTGATCGAGCGCAGCTCGGTCGCGTAGTGGAACATCTCGGCCTGCGGGACCTGCGCCTTGAGGTGCTGGAGGCCATCGGCCGAGTCCATGCCCAGCACGTGGCCGCGCTTCGAGGTGATCTGGCCCATCACGTCGCCCATGAACTCGTCGGGGACGACGACGTCGACCTCCAGGATCGGCTCCAGCAGCGCTGGTGAGGCGGCGTCGAATGCCTTCTTGAGGGCCTGGGACGCGGCAACCTTGAACGCCATCTCCGAGGAGTCGACGGTGTGGTACGAGCCGTCGACGAGGGTCGCCTGCAGGTCGACGACCGGGTAACCGGCCAGGACGCCCTCGGCCATCGCCTCGCGCAGGCCCTTCTCGACCGCCGGGATGTACTGCTTGGGCACCACGCCGCCCACGATCTTGTCGCCGAACTGGAAGCCGGTGCCCATCTCGGCGGGCGCGAACTCGATGACCACGTGCCCGTACTGGCCGTGCCCGCCCGTCTGGCGCTTGTACTTGTTGTCGATGCGCGCCGCCTGGCGGATCGTCTCGCGGTACGGGACGCGCGGGGTCGCCGTCCTGACCGATGCGCCGAACTTGCGCTTCAGCCGGTCGATGATGACGTCGACGTGCGCGTCGCCCATGGCGGTCAGGATCGTCTCGCCGGTACCGTCCTCGCGGCGGATCTGGACCGTCGGATCCTCCTCCTCCAGCCGATGAAGCGCCTGCCCCAGCTTGTCGAGATCGGACTTCGACTCGGCCTCGATGGCCACCTGGAGCGACGGGGCCGGGAAGTCGAGCGGCGGCAGCTCCACGGCCCTGGCCCGATCGGCGACGAGCGTGTCGCCGGCTGACGTCGAGGTGAGCTTGGCCACGGCCGCGATGTCGCCGGGGCCGACCCTTGCCAGGTTCTCCTGGTCCTTGCCCTGGATGGCGAGGAAGTTGCCAACTCGCTCCTCCTCGCGGCGGTTGACGTTGTAGACGTGACCCTGCCCGGAGAGGCTGCCGGAGATGACGCGGAAGTAGGTGAGCCGCCCGACGAACGGATCGGCGGTGGCCTTGAAGACCTGCGCCACGAACGGCCCGTTCGGGTCGGGGGTGATCTCGTTGCCCGCCGTCGTCCGGCGCGTGCCGACCTCGGCGGGGGAGGGAACGTGCCTGGCGATCATGCTGATCAGCTCGCGGACCCCGATGTTCTGGGTCGCGGAGCCGACGAAGACCGGCACAACGCTGCCCTCGCGGGTGCCCTTGTGCAGGGCCGCTTCGATCTCGGCGTCCGTGAGCTCCGCCCCTTCGAGGTACTTCTCCATCAGCTCGTCCGACGCTTCCGCGGCCGCCTCGACCAGGGCGTCGCGGCGCGAGTGCTCGATGCCCTCCAGCTCCGGCGGGATCGGCACCTCCCTGGGCTGGCCGTTCTCGTAGATGTTCGCGTGCTCTTCGATGACGTCGACGTAGCCGCGGAACGTGTCGGCGGAGCCGATCGGCAGGTAGACGGGCGCGATCTTGGGGCCGAATCGCGCCTTGAGCTGGTCGAGAGTGGCGTCGTAGTTGGCGTTCTCGCGGTCCATCTTGTTCACGAAGACGAGCCGCGGCAGGCCGCGCGCGTCGGCCAGCTTCCAGACCTCCTCGGTCCCGACCTCGACCCCGGCGGAGGCGTCGATGACGACGATCACCGCGTCGACCGCAGCCAGCGCCTCGACCACGTCGGCCTGGAAGTCGGCGTAGCCGGGCGTATCGACGATCGTGATCCGCACGCCTTCGTGCTCGATGGTGCCGATCGCGAGGTTGATGCTCTGGCCACGCTTCTGCTCGTCGGGATCCCAGTCGAGCGTGGTGGTGCCCGCCTCGACCGTCCCCAGGCGTGAGATCGCGCCGGCATCGAACAGCATCGCCTCGGCGAGGCTCGTCTTGCCGGCGCCACCGTGGGAGATGAGGGCGACATTCCGGATCTTGTCGGGGGTGGTCGGCTTCATCGGTGCTCCTTGCGCAGGCTCATGGGGAGACGCCGAGGCCGATGAGTCCGCCTCGGGCGGTCGGTAGCCGGAAGTGGGAGCGCCATTATAGGAGCCGGGCTTGCTAGGGTAGGCACCGATGATCCGCCGCCCCATCGCTCACGTCGACTACATCACCGATCCGGAGGCCTCGCCCGACCCGATCGGCTTCCTGTTCGACACCCTCGCTCAGCCGGGGTCGCTGCTGCTCCTCGTCGCCGGAGTCCTTGTCGTGCTCGCCGCGACGCTGGCGTGGGCGCGCTGGCGGCCGATGGAGGACGCCCGGCTGCGGTTCGTCGGGCGCGCCGAGGGTTACACCGAGTACCTGCCCTGGATCGTGCGACTGTCGGTCGGCCTGGTCCTCATCGGTGCCGGGCTGGCCAGGGTGCGCTTCGCGCCGACCATCGACTCGGGCCACCTCTTCGCCCTGCTGCTCACCGCGACCGGCTTCATGCTCCTGCTGGGCTTCGTCGTCCGCCCCGCGGCGCTGGTCGCCATGGGTGCCTTCGTGTTCTCGCTGATCGGCCATCCGGAGCTGGTGATGATGCTCGACGTGCCTGCCGCGCTCGCCGTGGCCGCCATCCTGGGCCCCGGGCGGCCGAGCCTCGACGACCTGCTCCACGCCACCTTCCCGCGGTGGCCGGGAGCGCGCGTCGCCACCCTGAACCTGGGGCGCGGCCGCTACGACGACCTCGTGCCGCTGCTGGTGCGCCTCGGCCTGGGCGGAGCGTTCGTCGCGTCGGGCATCGTCGACAAACTGCTGATCTACGAACAGGCACTCACCGCGGTCGATCGCTACGAGCTCACCTCGGTCGTGCCCGTCGCCGCAGAGCTGTGGGTTGTCGGTGCCGGCCTGATCGAGACCGCCCTGGGGCTGGCCATCCTCGCCGGCGTCCTCACGCGCGTCAGTGCCGTGGTCGGGTTCGCCGTCCTGGCGCTCGCGATCTTCGCCCTGCCCGCCGACCCTGTCATCGCCCACGTCGCGCTGTTCGGCCTGAGCTCGATGCTCGTGATCCTCGGCGGTGGGCGGTGGAGCCTCGACCGAGCCGTGCTCGCGCCGATGGGGGAGCGTGTTCGGCGCCACTGACGCCGCTGGTAGAATCTGGGGCCGCACACGAGCACGAGATTGCCCGCGCCGCGCGCGTGGCTGGGAGGATCGATGTCAGGCCACAGCAAGTGGTCCCAGATCAAGCGACAGAAGGGCGCCAACGACGCGAAGCGCGGCGCGCTCTTCACGAAGCTGGCGCGCGAGATCATCACCGCCGCGCGCCAGGGCGGGGGAGACCAGGACGCCAACTACCGGCTCCGGATGGCGGTCGACAAGGCCAAGGCCAACTCGATGCCGGCCGAGAACATCAAGCGCGCCATCGAGAAGGCGACCGGCGGCGGCGCCGATGCGGAGCAGTACGAGGAGATCACGTACGAGGGCCTCGGGCCTGCGAACGTGGCGGTCATCGTGGCTGCCATGACTGATAACCGGAACCGCACGGCCTCGGAGATCCGCAGCGTCTTCAGCAAGTCCGGCGGGTCGCTGTCGAACGTCGCGTGGCAGTTCGAGCCGAAGGGGATCATTAGCGTTCCTCTGAACGGTTCCGACCCCGACGAGGTCACGCTGGCGGCAATCGACGCGGGTGCCTCCGATGTCTCGACGCCGGATGCCGGCGCCATCGTGGTGACCACCGAGCCGGCCGACCTCGAGGCCGTCCGTCGCGCCCTCGCGGAGGGCGGATTCCAGGCGGACTCCGCGGAGATCTCGATGGAGCCGACCACCAAGGTCGAGATCGCCGACGAGAAGACCGCGAAGGCGGTGCTCTCGTTCATGGAGCGCCTCGAGGACCTCGACGACGTCCAGAACGTCTATGCCAACTTCGACATCCCCGCCGACCTCATGGAGCAGCTCGAAGCCCAGGTCGTCTGACGTCCGTCGAAGCTGTCAGATGCACATGACAGCCGCACCATGACCCTGAAGGTCGCCTGGTCAGGCACCCCTGCGGCTCTCATCCTGCAGGACGCCCGGACTGAGGCCCGGCGGCAGTCTCAGTGCCGCTGTGGCCTGAATATGGCGGCAGAGTGTCCAGGAGTCAGGCGGCCAGCTCCTGCAGCCGCGGAATCACCTCGCGGCCGATGCGTTCCAGGTGCCGAACGTCCCACACCTCGGGCATGTTGACGATCAGGTGCTGGACGCCGGCGGCGGCCTGGGCTCGCGCACGCGCCACGACGTCGGCACCCGACATGCGCCGCATGTCGACCTCGTCGAGCGCGGTGACTTCGATCTCGCGCACGTCGCGCCCCAGGTCATCGCAGTGGGCTCGCAGCACCTCGAGCTTGGCGCGGATTTCGTCGGGCTCGAGGACGAGGAAGTTGCACGCGTCGCCGTACCGGGCGACCAGGCGCAGGGTTCGCCGCTCGCCGTTGCCGCCGACCATGATCGGCGGATGCGGCCGCGACAGCGGCTGCGGACGGATGATCGGCTCGGCCAGCTGCGAGAAGCGGCCGTGGAAGGGCGAGGGATCATCGGCCCACAGCTGGTGCGCGATGCGCAGTGTCTCCTCCAGCCGCGCGAAGCGCTCACGGCGATCGGGCCACGGCAGCCCCAGCCCGCGGGACTCGCGCTCGTACCATCCGGCGCCGATGCCAAACGTCAGCCGGCCGCCTGACAGGACGTCGACGGTGGTGGCCGTCTTCACGAGCAGCGCGGGCTCCCGGAACGTGGCGCAGCCGACGAGCGCCCCGAGGCGCAGCCGCGAAGTGATGCCGGCCAGGAAGCCGAGAGTGGCGTAGGACTCGAGCATCGGCTCCCCTGGGCCGCCCCAGCCCGTGTCGGCGGGCAGCTGGAAGAGGTGGTCCATGACCCACAGCGACTCGAAGCCGGCGGCCTCCGCGGCCTGGGCGATCTCGACGAGGTGCGCTCGCAGCTCGGCTGTGCCCCCCGGATAGCTGAAGGAGGGCAGCTGGAGGCCGAGCCGCATGCGGTCAGCCCTCGGTGCCGGTTCGGCGCCGTCGGCGAGGGGCGGGTGGCCTCGACGCCGCGGACGGACCAGTCGCGGCGCCGAGGTACCCGCTGAGCAATGCGCCGACGTCCGGCACCGTCTCGGTGCGCAGCCGGTAGCGCTTCTGTCCGACCCCGACCGCGACGAGCCCGGCGGAGCGGAGCACGATCATGTGGTGGTGCATCGTGGTCTTGGCCACGCCGAACATATCGGCCAGCTCCATGAGCGTCTGGTCGCCTTCCGACAGGGCGCGCAGGATGCGAAGCCGCTTCTCGTCGCCGAGCGCCTTCGAGAGGCGCACCAGTCGCAGCGGGGGCGCGTCCGCGTCGGCGGACACGCTCTCGTCCGCAACGGGGTAGACGATGAGGAGCGCCTCGCCGAACTCGAGGTACGAGACGAGCGGCCGGTTCACGAAGCTTGGGATCATCACCACGCGATCGATCCCGGGACGCGGCGCGAACTCGACGCCGTTCGTGGCGGTCGTGATGAACCGGTCGATCGGAAGGTCGCGCAGCAGGTCGCGCTTGGCCTCGGCGTCCCGTTCCAGGATCGGCGTGATCGTGAGCGACTCCGGCTTCCAGACCCGCTCGGCCCACAGCTCGAGCACCTCGATCAGCTCGCGCTTGTAGCCCTCGGCGTCGATGACGAAGACGCGACGCAGGTAGTCGGTCCACGGCTCCCACTCCGGATGCGAGGTTCGGAGGAACTCGGCCTGGGCGTCGGCATCGCCGGCGACGGCAGCTCGGATGACGCTCGGCGGGGTCGTCCGGCGCGTGTCGCGCGCATAGAACTGGACGAGGTGGAGGCGGATCTCGTCGGCATCGGTCTCGCGCAGGTGCGTGAGAAACGCCGGGATGTCGCGCGGCGTGGGCGTGTCGTAGACGAGGCCGATCAGGTGGATGAAGGTGTCGGAGTCGCCGTGGGAGACGGATTCGATGCGGTCGAGCAGGTCCGCCCCGGCTCGGCCGCGAGCCTCGGCGACCCACTCAGGCCCGATCTCGTATGTGTCGGCCTCACCGGTATCGAAGGCGGTCACGAGCGACTCGAGCAGCTCGTAGGCAGGGGAGACGTCGATGGTCACGACCGGCGGTGTGCCGGGTCGGCGGGTGGGCGCCATCGGTCGATCCTCCTGGTCTGAGGTCAGGCGCCGTTGCGGATGGCCGAGGGCGGAGCGGGTCGCTCGACCCGCTCGCCGCTCAGGGCGCTTCCGGCAGCGATCATGGCGTGACCGATGCGGACGCGCAGTCCGAAGCTGCGCCGGGCACGACCGGCCATCGGCGACCCGCGCAGCTGCGTCTGGCGGTCCCGAATCAATGTGTCCAGGACGCCAGGGTTCGGCAGGGTCATCATGGTTCTATCACCGTCCCTTCGTCCGGTAAGTGGCTTCGCGTTCGATCGATCTCGAACTAACAGGATCGTACGAGAGATTTCGAACGCTGTCAACACCTTCGGACGAGTACTTTCGGGCAACGCCTGGGTCCCGTCGCGGTCGCTACCATGGCCGATGTGATCACGCTCGGCATCGACCCCGGTACGGCCGACTGCGGCTTCGGCGTGGTCGAGCTGCGCGACGGGTCCGTGCGCATGATCGACGCCGGCTGCGTACGCACACCGTCCGATGCCTCGGACGCCGAGAGGCTTCGCCAGCTGCACGGGGCACTCAGGAGCCTCATCGCCGAGCACAGGCCGCAGCGCGTCGGCGTCGAGCGCCTCTTCTTCCAGCGCAACGTGCGGACGGCGATGGCCGTCGGCCAGGCACGTGGCGTCGCGCTCCTCGCCGCCGCCGAGGCGGGCCTGCCGATCGACGAGCCCACCCCCAACGAGGTCAAGCAGTCCGTGTGCGGCAACGGCGCCGCCGACAAGGCGCAGGTGGCGGCCATGGTCGGGCGCCTCCTCGGCATCTCGCTGGCGGGCGTACCGGACGATGCGACCGATGCCCTGGCGATCGCCATCGGCTGCGCCTATCGGGCGGCCTCCGAGCCGCGGGAGGCTCCCCGGATGGCGGCCAGGTGATCGGCTCCATCCGGGGCCGGGTGACGCACGTCGGGCAGGACCACGCGCTCGTCGAAGTTGGCGGCATCGGCTACCGAATCGTGGCCGGACCGGCGCTGCTGGCAACGCTGCGGGTGGGCACCGAGGCATCGGTCTTCACCCACCACCTGGTCCGGGAGGACCTCCAGGCGCTCTTCGGCTTCGCGACGACCGAGGAGCTCGCCTTCTTCGAGCTGCTCATGACGGTCTCGCAGGTCGGCCCGCGCCTGGCGCTGGCCATCACCGCCGCCCACCCGGTCACGAAGCTGCAGCTGGCCATCGTGACCGATGACGTCGACGTCTACACCAGCGTCTCGGGCGTCGGCCGCAAGACCGCGCAACGGATCATCCTGGAGCTCAAGGAGAAGGTGCACGCCGCGGGGATCGCGGCCGGAGGCCCTTCCTCGACCGATTCGGACGTGGTCGCCGCGCTCGAGTCGCTCGGCTACTCGTCGACCGAGGCTCGCAGAGCGGCCGGCGCCGTCGCCGGGACCGATGGCGCCCTCGACGCCCGCATCAAGGCCGCGCTCCAGGAGCTCGCCCGCAGCCGGTGAGCATCCGACGCGCCCATCCGGACGAGGCCGATGCGCTGACCGCCCTCGCCACGCGGGCCAAGGCGCATTGGGGCTACGACGCCGAGTTCATGGATCGCGTCTCCGACGCGATGACCCTCTCGCCTGCCGATGTCGAAGCCCATGAGGTCTGGGTGCTCGACGATGGCGCCGACGTCGTCGGCTTCCACCGGGTGCTTCCGGGCAATCCAGCCGAGCTGGAGGACATGTGGGTCGAGCCGGCCGCCATCGGCGCCGGGCACGGCCGCCGGCTGTTCGAGCACGCATGCGCGATCGCCCAGTCCGCCGGCGCCGGGGCGCTCGAGCTCGACGCCGACCCGAACGCGGTCGGCTTCTACGAACGGATGGGCATGCGGCGCATCGGCGAGACGGCCTCGACCCTCATCCCCGGGCGTTCGCTGCCCCGCATGCGGCTGGAGCTCGATCCCTAGTCGCGGCGGAGGATGAGCCCGATCTGGCCGTAGGGCGGCCGCGGGTCGGCGTACGTCTTCACGCGCTGGTCGTCGGTTGACTCGGCCCCGACGTCCCAGAGGCGGTTCTGGGCGTCGAAGCTGACCTCGGCCAGCTGCGGCCATCGTGCGAGCATGCGAAGCCCGATCTCGTTGACGAGGTGCTGGATCGAGAGGCTGACGAACTCGTGGAAGACGGCGACCGCCAGGTCGGCCACCTGCTCGGAGGCGACGTAGCGGGCGGGGTCGCCTAGGACGGCGTGCGACGCATCGGCGTAACGCCAACCGATGTGGCACCAGATGTACAGGGGCCGGTCCGTCCGCTCCGGCAGCGTGGTGTGCTCGTCGCGCGCGAAGTCGGCGAACGCGGAGCCGGTGATCTTGATGAGCTGGAGCTCGCGACGACCGGACTCGTGGTCGGTGATGACGACGGTGCCGTCGTCGGTGCGCGCCAGCTCGAGCCGCGCGGAGCCGTGGTCGCCACGTTCCCGGCTGAAGAGGCGGTCGGAGGGCTCGAAGCCGTCGCCGTCCGCCGCCGGCACGACCGCCGACGGGAAGGGCAGGTCGCGCCCGAGCATGGTCAGCCGCTCCATGTGCGGGTAGGTGGCGAGGAAGGCGGTGCCGACCTCCAGCAGCCACTCCTCGAGCGTGCGGGCGCGGGCGCGCAGCGACGTGGCGTGGATGAAGTTCTTCATCGTGTCGGTGGCAACGACGAGGCGGTTGTCGCCCTTCGTGTAGGCGTCGAGGAATCGCGTGCCGCGCACGATGACTTCGATCTTGGCCGCGGCGAGCGCGTTGTCACGCCCGTTGAACGGCGACTCGGGGATCGGTGTGACGCCGGTCAGAGGCTCGGCGTAGGTGCGGTAGACCTTGACGTCCGCCTTGCCGTAGCGGATCTCGTGCCTCATGCGGTTCCAGCCTCGTCAGGCGGCCCGAACAGCTCCGCAGCCGCGCGCCTGATCTCGGCGTTGAGGGCGTCGCGGTGCTCGGGCTCGCCCGTCCAGCGGTTCACGAACTCGCCGAAGAGCGCATTGCCCGATACGGTCGAGATCCGGCGCGCTCCGTCGATCGGCTGGCTGACGTCTCCGAGGATCGAGGCGGCCGCATGGAGTGCCAGGAGCTGTCCCGCCTGCGCCCCGTCCCACCCGGCCAGGCCGATCTCGGTCATCAGGCGCCCGATCGCCCCCTCGACATCGTCGTCCTCGTCCTGGTTGGCAAGCGAGAGCGCGAGAAGCGCCGGCGATTCGACACCCTCCTCCATGAGCCGATGCGTCGCGCGCACGAGCCCATCCCGGTCGATCTCGCCGACCATGAAGCGCGACACCTCCAGCGCGATCGCCTCGCGCAGCTCCTCGCGCAGCGGGCGTGGCCCGCGCAGGCGGTCCATCCGCTCGGCGGCGATGAAGACAACGTCGTCGATTCCGCGGCGCAGCTCTTCGTCGCGGTCGGCGTGCAACGCGCGCTCGAGGATGGGAATGATCTCGGCGCGCGGACGGCCGGCGACGAACACCACGAACCGGAAGCCGAACAGGGACTCGTAGGCCTCGTTGAGGGCCTGGAGCTCCTCGCCGACCCACGCCTGGTCGTCGTCGGTGGGCGTGTCGTAGCCCTGCTCGCGCCGCGAGAGGTCGGAGACGGTCCCGGGGTCCGGGCCGATGCGTGGGTGGGCGTCGAGCAGCTCGATCTGCTCCTCCTCCGGCATCTCCCGCGCCGTCACGCGCGCCGCGGCGAAGAGCTCGTCCTCGGTCTCGAACGGCCTCGCGCCGGCCAGGCGGCGCAGGAATCGCGGCGCGCCCTCGAACAGCGGCGCGATGGCCTCGGCGAAGGCATCGACGTCGAGCGCGCCGAGCTCCGCGATGGTCTTCACCTAGCTGCCCCGGTAGGTGCTCATGCCGTACGGGCTGAGCAGGAGGGGAACGTGGTAGGAGCGGCTCGCATCGGTGATGCGCAGCGCCACGGCCGCGCTCTGGAAGAAGGCGTCCGGGTCCTCGTGGTAGGCACCCACGTCGAAGGCGAGCTGGTAGTCGCCCTCGGTCAGCTCGTCGCCCCCGAGGAGGTCGCGGATGCGGCCGTCAGCATCGGTCTGGTGCTCGCCGACCAGCTCGGGGCTTCCGTCGTCGGCCAGCCGGAAGAGCGCCACCCCAACGCCCGCTGCCGGGTCGCCCGTGGCGAGGTCGAGCACGTGGGTGCTGATCGTCGGTCGTGGGCCTGCCATGCCTGCATGATGACCGATGCGCCCGCCGGTCGGACCGCACGATTCGACATGACGGCTCCGGGAGGTCGTGCTCGCTGCACGAACCTTGTCTGATGGAAGCGCGATGCGCTCCGACCGGAGCCGCAGCACGGCGTATCCTGCGGGCATGGCCGACCTGAAGATCCGTGTTGGCGAGTTCGAGTTCACGGCGCGCTGGGAGGAGGCTGCGCCCCTCACACGCGAGGCGCTGCGCGCCTGGCTGCCCATCAGGGACCGCCTGATCCATTGCAAGTGGAGCGGGGAGTCGACCTGGGTTCCGTTCGGCGACAAGCGTCCGGACGTCGGCTTCGAAAACCACACTTCGCACCCGGCCCCGGGCGACATCCTGATCTATACCGGCGAGCTCAGCGAGTGCGAGATCCTCTTTCCGTACGGCGCATGCAGCTTCAACTCTCGCGTCGGCCAGCTCGCCGGAAACCACTTCGCGACGCTGACCTCCGGCAAGGAGCACCTGGCCGAGATGGGCCGCCGAGTGCTCTGGGAGGGTGCCCAGCAGATCGAGATCAGCGAGGGCGATTGAGCGACGTCGTCATCGCGAACGGATCGGTCGTCACGAGCGCGGGCACGCTCCGCGCGGATATCGCGGTCGGCGACGGTCGGATCGAGCGCATCGGCCACGGGATCGAAGCCGGTGGCGCCCGCGCCGTGGACGCCACCGGCCTGCTGGTGCTTCCGGGGGTGATCGACGTCCACACCCACCTTCGGCTGTCGGATGCCGAGCACCCGGATCGATTCCGGCAGGACACGCTCGCCGCCGCGCACGGCGGCACCACGACGGTGCTGACCTTCAACAACCCGGGGACCGGGATCTCGGATGAGGGCGGGCGTTCCCTGCTGCGCGGCCGCGACGAGTTCGTGCGTCGCACGGCGGGGCAGTCGGCCGTCGACTATGGGCTGTGCGCCGTGGTGACCGGACAGCAGGACGACCCGGTCGGGGAGCTGCCGGCCCTCATCGATTCCGGCGTGCCGACGTTCAAGGCCTTCATGGTCTACGACTTCGCCCTGTCCGACCAGCGGCTCGAGCAGGTGATGCGCACCGCGGCCCGCCACGGCGGCATGCTCCAGGTCCACTGCGAGGAGCCCGGGATCATCGAGCCGATGGTCGCCGCCGCGCTCGAGCGCGGGGAAACCGCCTGCCGGCACCACGCGCTCACCCGGCCGGCGCACGCCGAGGGCGCGGCCACGCGCAAGGCCATCGAGATGGCGCGCCGCGTCGAGGCACCGCTGTACGTCGTCCATCTCAGCTGCGCGGAGGCGCTCGAGGCGGTCGCCGAGGCCAAGGCCCGCGGCGAGCCCGTGTACGCGGAGACCTGTCCGCACTACCTCACCTTCACCGATGCGCTCTACGCCGATCCCGACGAGGCCGAGGTGATCAAGCGCGTCATCTCGCCGCCGCTGCGCACTCAAGCCGATGTCGACGCCCTGTGGGCGGGGCTGCGCGACGGCATCCTGGACGTCGTGGCCAGCGACCACGTCCCCGATCGCCTGGACACCGAGAAGCGCGTGCCCGCCCTGCCGTTCCCGCAGATCAGCAACGGTGCGCCGGGCATCGAGACCCTGCTGAGCGTCGTGTACGCCGAGGGCGTGGCCAAGGGGCGCATCGGCATCGAGAGGATGGTCGAGGTACTGGCGGCAACGCCGTCCCGCCTTTTCGGCTTGCCCGTCAAGGGCGCGATCGAGGTCGGGCGGGACGCCGACCTCGTGCTCTGGGACCCGAGGGCCCGACGGACCATCGCCCAGGCCGACCTCCACCACACCAGCGACTTCACGCCCTACGAGGGCCTCGCCGTCCAGGGGGCGGTGCGGGAGGTGCTCGTGCGCGGGCGGCGCATCGGCGACGAACCCGGCCGCTTCCTGGAGCGGCACCTGTAGCCGATGGAGATCTTCGTCGAGACCGAACGGGGACGTCGAGTACGCGCTCACGCGCGAGGAGTGGGGCTCACCCGCTGACGCAACCGATGGGACGCGCGGGGCGTCCGGCGGACATGCGACGAACCCACCTCGCGTCCCTGCTCGCCGCAACCGCGCTCCTGGCAGCCTGTGGCTCAGCCGGAGCGTCTCCACCTGGCTCCACCAGCGAGCCATTCGATGCACAGGGCGCGTGGCAGCTCGTGTCGGGCACGGCGAACGGCGCGGAGATCCCGCTCGTCGACGGTCGGTCGGTCACGATGACGATCGAGGGCTCCGAGATCGGCGGCACCGCCGCCTGCAACCACTACGGCGGGCGGCTTTCGGTGACGGGAGGTCGGCTCGCCATCGGCGACCTCGCCATGACGGCCATGGGCTGCGAGGAGCCGGTCATGGCGTCCGAATCCGCGTTCATGGCTGCGCTGAGTGCCGTCGAGACGATCGGTGGCGACGGTGAGCAGCTCGTCCTGCGCGGCCCGGACGTCGAGCTCCGTTTCGACGCGCTTGCGCCGCCGCCGACGGCGGACCTCGTCGACACCACGTGGATCCTGGATACCCTCTTCGTGGGCGACGTGGCCTCCTCCCCGATGGGCGACCCGGCGACCCTCGCGCTCCGCTCGGACGGCACATTCACGGGCTCGACCGGATGCAGGACGTTCAGCGGGGAGTGGCTCGAGCAGGGCGAGCAGATCATCGCTCCGTCGTTCGGCATGGACCAGACCGACTGCCCCGCCGAGCTCAGCCAGCAGGACGGCCACGTGGTGACCGTCATCGGCGACGGCTTCGTTCCGACCATCGAGGGTGACCTCCTGACGCTGGTCGATCCGGGGGGTGTCGGACTCGTCTATCGGGCCGAGAAATGACGTCGGGTGTTACCCTGAGCACCTGACCAGAGCAACCACTCGACTCTCCCGCCGCAGCTCCGGCGACCTCCGCGTCATTCGCCGGGCCACCACCCGCATCGAGGAGGTGAGCGCCGCGCTCGACCGCCAGCTGCAGGCGGAGCTGCGCCCGGACGAGCAGGTGCGGCTCCTCCGCCAGGCGACGAGCCAGATCACGCGGGCGGCGAACGATGCCATCCAGGCATACCGGCGCGTGACCGATGGCCTGGAGCAGGAACGGCAGCGGAGCGACACCGATCAGTCGGAGGCGGCGCGCATGGCGCAGTCGCTGTCGGAGGCGCGGACCGAGATGCTCGAGGCACTCGACGTCGCGAGCCGCCGCTACCCGTGGGCCAAGCCCTGGCGGCCATCGGAGGACTGACCGCTCGCGGGCGGAGCGAAGCGGACAACAAGAAGCCCGGTGGGAATTCCCACCGGGCTTCGTGCTGCGTGTGAGCGCTTGCGCCTAGCGGCGGAAGCAGTCGCTGCAGTAGACAGGCTTCGAGCCGGTCGGGCGGAACGGGACGCGAGCTTCCTTGCCACAGCTGTCGCACGTGGCGCTGAACATCTCGCGGGGGCGATCACTGTAGCCGCCTCCACCGTAGCCGCCGCCACCGCCGCCGCTGCTGTAGCCACCGGTGCTCTCGCCGCGAGCCGCCTTCTTGGCGGCGCGACAGGCCGGACACCGGCGAGGCTCGCTGAACTGACGATCCGCGTAGAACTGCTGGTCGCTCGCGGTGAACGAGAACTCCATTCCGCAGTCGACGCACGTCAGCGTCTTGTCCTGGTAGGTCAACAAAGAGAAACACTCCTTCTGCGCGGCCTCAGCGAGCCATCTCGCCGTTAAGACCGTGAGAGGAGCGTTCGTGCTGCCGCGAATGTGATGCCCTGCGTGGGCGTTGCTGCAAAGTAGCGTACCACGGATCGGCTGCCACGTCATCGTTGTGACACGCGCCACGCCGCGGACTCCGTAGACTCCGCCGGTGATCCGCCGGTCCCGGTCGCTCATCACGCGCTTCGTGCCCGAGGGCGCCGCGCTGCTCTCGGTGCTCATCTTCGGCAGCTACCTCATGGGCCTCGTGCGCGATCGCATCTTTGCGCGCACGTTCGGGGCCGGGTCCGAGCTCGACGCCTACAACGCAGCCTTCGTCCTGCCCGAGCTGCTGCTCGACGTCCTCGTCGAGGCCGGCCTGGCGGCGCCGTTCATCCCGATCTTCCTCCAGCTGCGCTCGGAGGGCGACGGCCGCGAGGGGGACCGGTTCGCGCGCACCATCCTCACCGGCGCGGTGACGATCATGGGAGTCGCGGCGCTCGTGATGTTCGTCTTCGCGGAGCTGACCACGGCGCTGATCGCTCCGGGCTTCGATGGCGGGCAGCGCGCGCTCTACGTCGACCTGTTCAGGGTGATGCTGGTCACGCCGATCCTGTTCGCCGCGTCGCTCACGCTCGGCCAGATCCTGCTCGCCGAGCAGCGCTTCTTCTGGTACGGGATCGCACCGCTCCTCTACAACGCCGGGATCATCCTCGGGACGGTCGCGTTCAGTGACGGGCTGGGCATCTTCGGCCCGGCCATCGGGGCGGTGATCGGTGCCGTCATCCATCTCGCCAGCCGCTTCCCCGGCCTGCGCAGGAGCACGTTCCGCATCGGTCCCGGAAGCGCGTTCGGCATGCCGGCGGTGCGCGAATTCGTCAGGCTGATGCTGCCCAAGATGGCCAGCCATCCGGTCGAGCCGATCACGTTCCTGTTCTTCACGTCCGTGGCGACCACCCTGGCGGCGGGCAGCGTGAGCTCGATCAGCTTCGCACGGAACTTCCAGAGCGTGCCGGTCAGCCTCATCGGCGTCGCGTTCGCCCTGGCGGTCTTCCCGGCGCTGTCGCGGGCGCACGCCACCGACGATCGGCGCGGGTTCGTGCGGCTGGTGCGCACGAACCTGCTGAGCATCACGGGCCTCACCGTGGCGGCTGCCATCGGGCTGGCGCTGGTCGGCGGGGTCGCGATCCGGGTGCTCCTGGGCGGTGGCGCCTTCGACGCCGAGGACGTGGCGCTCACCTCGTCGGTGCTGGCGGCCTTCGCCATCTCGGTCCCGTTCGAGAGCGTGAGCCACCTGCTCAGCCGCGCGATCTACGCGACGCGCCACACGCTGCTCCAGGTCCTCGCCTCGTTGGCTGGACTGGTTGTCACGGTCGTCGCCACGCAGCTGATGGTGGGAGGGGTGGGCATCCTGGCGATCCCCGTCGGGTTCGCGATCGGCCAGGCGGCGAAGGTCG
>CAYVCE010000105.1:0-5988 GCA_964449915.1 uncultured Steroidobacteraceae bacterium
GCCTTCCCACCGCACCCCTCCCGTGGCCGAAGGCACACCGCAGGAGGGACTGTGCCCACCACCATCCAGAACTATGACGGCAGCATCGTCGCGGCGCCGCGACAGATCGTGCGTCCCGAGTCGGTCGACGCACTGCAGGAGATTCTCAGGGATCGGGAACGGTACCCGGGCCCCGTGCGAGCGATGGGCAACTTCCATTCACTGACGCCGTGCGCGGCGTCCACCGGCACGATGGTGGACATGCGGGCCATGAACAAGGTCGTGACGCTCGACGCGCAGGCCATGACGTTCACGGCACAGGCGGGCATGGAGATGATCGAGGCGGCCCGCGTGCTTCGCGCGGCGCAACTGCAGTTCATGCTGAACATCGAGATCGGCAACGCCACGCTTGGGTCGCTGGCGACGTGCCACAGCAAGGACAGCCTCGACGGGATCGAGCATGGGCAGGTCAGCTCGTACGTGACGCGCATCAGGTGGGTCGGCCCCGGCGGCGAGCTGATGGAGGCATCCGAGGCGGAGTCGCCGGATCTGCTCTCGCTCGTCCGGTCGAGCTACGGGCTTGCCGGGATCGCGTACGAGGTCACCCTGCGCATCAAGCCGCTCCAGATGGTGGACTTCGACTTCCGGGTCATCGACCTGGACGACCTCACCACGGCCATCGTCGACGAGGCGATCGCCACGAACGAGAGCGTTGTCTTCTGGACCCTTGGCCGGAAGGTGGCGATCCAGACCCGCAACCGCGCGTCGCGCCTGCGGAACCACTGGATCGCCGGGATGCGACAGCGGTTCTGGGCCCGCATCGGCGCCACGCTGGCCCGCGGCTTCCGCGTCGGGTACGGCACGGCGCTCGAACGTGCCGTCGGCGCGGTCTGGATCTGGCTGCAGCAGCTGACGTATCGGTTCCTGGGCCTCGTCGGCGGGTTCTCGCTGTTCGACCCGGAAAAGACGATCGACTATCGCCGCACGCCGCCGTCGGGGCGCTACGGCTTCACGTTCTGGGCCTTCCCTCGCGACGCGTGGGTCGCGAACCTGCGGGACTTCCTCGACTTTGCCGATGCGCACTATCGCGCCACCGGCTTTCGCCTCAACCTGCCGCTCGGCTCGTACTTCATCCGGCACGACACGAGCTCGGTCCTGTCGTACTCGTACGCCGGCGACATCATCTCGATCGATCCGATCCACGCGCCGACCAGGCGTGACCGGACCGCCTGGGAGGACTTCCTGCGCGCGTTCAACGCCTGGGCCGCGGCGCGTGGCGGGATCCCGCTTCTCAACCAGAGCCCGTTCGTCGAGCGCGCCCACGTCGAGGCCGCCTACGGCGAGCGGTGGGACCGGTTGGCGCGCTGGATCGCCGAGGTCGACCCGGATCGGCGGATGGTGAACCCCTTCTTCGCAGAGCTTCTTGGCTAGCCCTCCCCGCCTGCGATGCCGGGGCCATCACCGCCTGGGACGGCGCGCCACGCCCGCCGCCGCCCGACGGCCTTCTCCACCTCCACGGCAGCGAACCCCAGGGTCGATGCCCCGAGAACGATGATGAGCTGGGCCACGGTGAGCGGCTCCGTTTCGAACACGGGCTGAAGTGGCGAAGCGTAGACGAGGGCGAGCTGCAGGAGGAGGGTGAGCGCCACGGCAAGCGTCAGTGGCAGGTTCGAGCGCAGACCAAGCCGGAAGAGGCTCTCTCGCTCCGACCGAACCGCGAGGGCGTTGCCGAGCTGCAGCAGGGCCAGGGTCGTGAAGACCATCGTCTGCCACGGCCAGCCCTGGGCGATGGCATACGCCTGGATCGTGAGGGTGACGCCCGCCATGAACAGGCCGACCCAGATCGCCTGCTGCCACAGACCCCGACCCAGGATCGACTCGGTGGGAGCTCGCGGTGGGCGGCGCATGGCGTCACGCTCGACCGGTTCAACACCCAGTGCCAAGGCGGGCAGGCCATCGGTGACGAGGTTGATCCACAGGATCTGCACCGCCACGAGCGGGAACGGCAACCCGAGGAAGGGAGCCAGGGTCATGACCCAGATCTCCGCCGAGTTCGTGGTCAGCAGGTAGCGGACGAAGCGTCGGATGTTGTCGTAGATGCGCCGCCCCTCTCCGACGGCGGCCACGATGGTGGCGAAGTCGTCGTCCGCCAGCACCATGTCGGCGGCCTCCTTGCTCACCTCGGTGCCGGTGATACCCATGGCGATGCCGATGTCGGCGCGCTTCAGCGCGGGGGCATCGTTCACACCGTCGCCGGTCATCGCCACCACCGCACCTCGCCGCGCCCAGGCATCGACGATGCGCAGCTTCTGTTCCGGGTTCGTGCGCGCATACACGGCCACGTCGGCGACGATGGCGTCGAAGGATGCGGCGTCAAGTGCCTCGAGTTCGGCGCCCGTGAGCGCCTGTGCGCCTTCGTGCAGGACGCCGATGCGCCGCGCGATCGCGGCGGCGGTGAGCGGATGATCGCCGGTGATCATCACGGGAGTGATCCCGGCGGCGCGGCAGGCCGCGATCGACGGGGCGGAAGCCGCCCGTGGCGGATCGGCCATGCCGACGAGCCCGACCAGGCGCAGCCAGTTCTCCGCGTCGTCGAGTCGGGCCGGAACGTCGGCCAGTGAACGCTCGGCGAAGGCGAGGACGCGATAGCCGTCGGCCGCGTACTGCCGGGCCACCTGCACGGCCCGCTCGCGGGTCTCAGCATCGGCAGGATCGAGCAGTGGGCCGAGTGCTTCGAGCGCGCCCTTGACGGCCACCCAGATGTGATCGCCCTCGGCGTGGAGGGTGGCCATCCGCCGGCGAGAAGAGTCGAAGGTCAGTTCCTCCACGCGGGGGCAGGCCGCCGTGAGATCGCGCGGGTCGATCCCCCGCTTCGCGGCCAGCGCCAGCAGGGCCGCCTCGGTTGGATCGCCGGTGATGGTCCAGGGCTCACCGTACCGCGGCGGGGCATGCAGCGCGGCATCGTTACAGGCCGCCGCCACCCGCAGCAGGCGATCGAGCGACGGGTCGTCGATCGGATCCGGTGCAAACTGTCCATCCGGCGCATAGCCCTCGCCGGTGACGCCATACTCCGCCGCGGGCGTCCACACCCGCTCGACGAGCATCCGGTTCTCGGTGAGGGTGCCCGTCTTGTCACTGCAGATCACGGTGACCGAACCGAGCGTCTCCACGGCCGGGAGCTTGCGGATCAGGGAGCCGCGCTTCGCCATCCGCCGCGCCCCGAGGGCGAGCGCGATCGTGACCACCGCCGGCAGGCCCTCCGGGATCGCCGCAACGGCCAGGGCGACCGCGGTCAGGAACATCTCCTCGACCGGCTCGCCGCGCGCCACGCCTGCCGAGAACACGACGACGCAGACCATGGCCGCTGCGACGGCGAGTCGTTTCCCGAGCGACGAGAGCCGGCGCTGAAGGGGCGTCTGGACACTTCCATGCTCCTGCAGCAGCTCGGCGACACGACCGAGCGCCGTCCGCATCCCGGTCGCCACCACGATGCCCTGGCCGCGGCCGTAGGTCACGGACGTCCCGCTGAATGCCATGTTGCGCTGGTCGGCGAGCAACGCTTCGGTGACATCCGGCAGCGCATTGGTCGTCTTGCCGGCCGGTTCGGACTCGCCGGTCAGCGCGGCCTCGTTGATGCGCAGAGAATGGGCCTCAGCCAGGCGGAGATCGGCGGTCACGATGTCACCCGCCTCGAGGCGGACCAGGTCGCCGAGCACGAGGTCGGTCGCGGGTACCTGCATCGTCTCGCCGTCGCGCACCACCCTGGCGGACGGGCTGGTCATGCGCTTGAGCGCGTCCATCGCCTTCTCGGCGCGATATTCCTGGACGAAGCCGACGATCCCGTTGAGGGCGACGATGGCAAGGATGACGGCCGTGTCCTTGAAGTCGCCGATCGCGGCCGTGATCCCCGCGGCCGCGATCAGCACCAGGATCATCGCGTTGGTGAACTGCTCGACGAAGAGCTTCCAGGCCGGTTTGACCGCCGCCGCGCGCAGCGCGTTCGGGCCGGCGCGCGCCAGCCGGGCCTCTGCCTCCGCGGCGCCCAGCCCGGCGGCCTGATCCGTACCGAGGGCGAGCGCCACGCTGGCGACGTCGAGGCGCCATGGTTCGAACCGTCCCGCCGCCGAGACGCGCTCCGACGCCGATGACGGTGAGCTGACGCGGTCCTCGACGCGGTCTGAGTGATGGCCTCCTTGCACCCCGGCACGTTCTCACATTCCGATCGCTGTGAACGAGTCGACGATGCCTGCCGGAAGTACAGAACTCACAGAAGGCCCCGAGCCGGCGACGGGCGCGGATCAGGAGCGAACCTGTCCCTGGCTCGGCGCGCCGGCGTGCGACGAGAGGGCGCAACGGCCCGCCGCGTTGATGACATGCGGCACGCGGACATCTCATCCGTCGCTGAGACACTTGCGGCTGAAGTGCCGTACCTCGCCCTCGTCCCGCTCCTCTTCGGGCTGAGCTTCCTTTCCGGGATGCTCGGGCTCGGCGTCGCCTTCGTTGCCATCCCCGTACTCGGCCTCTTCGGATACGACCTCATCAACGTCATCCAGCCCTGGGCCCTGCTCCTCAACGGGCTGACCGCCATCAGCGCCGCGATCGGCTTCTGGCGCGCAGGGCTCGTCGACCGGCGCGGCGCCCTCTGGCTGGTGACCATCACGACCATCGGTGCACCGGTCGGCGTGTGGTTGCTGCAGTTCGCGACCGTGGAGCTGGTGTGGTGGCTGTATGTCGGCGTCCTCGTCTTTCTCGCGGTCCGGATGCTGATGCCGAAGCCGATCGCGACAGAGGAGGTCGCCAGGATCACCGACGCCTCGCGCATCCGGGCCAGCGCCGCATCAGTGCCGATCAGCGTCTTCGCCGGATTCCTCGGCGTCGGCCCCGGCTTCCTGCTCATGCCGACGCTCACGATCGTCGGCTACTCGGCACGTCTTGCGGCTGCCACCACCGCGGTGGCCGTGACCTTGCCGTCGTTCTCGGCCTTCGCCTCGCACCTCGGCACGGCGCGGTTCGAATGGGGGCTGGTCGCCGCCACTTCGGTCGCGGCTGTCGTCGGCGCGGCGCTCGGCGCCCGGTTCACCGCGGCCAAGGTCAAGAGCGCCACGCTCTCGCGTGTCTTCGCCATCGCCCTCATCGCGCTTGCCGTCCAGCGCGCTTGGATCCTCGTCAGCTGAAGGAGATCACCACGCCATGCCGACCGAGCTTCCGATCGTCCCGACCGCGCGCACCGATCTACCGGCGCCCGATGTCGCCGATGCCGTGGCCGCGGCAGGGTTGCTCGGCGACCGAACACGCGCGGCCATCCTGGCTCTGCTCGCCGGTGGTCCGCACTGCGTGTGTGAGATGGCGGCGGCGACTGGCGAGCGCGAGAACAACGTCAGCAACCACCTCGCCAAGCTGCGGGCTGCCGGCCTGGTGAGGGCCAGTCGCCACGACGCCGACGCGCGGTGGGTCTATTACGAGCGAGACACCGAGGCGTGCGCTCGTGCGCTGGCAGGCCTTGCAGAGCTGCTGTCATGACCGGGGAGGCCCATGTCACTCACAGGCGCCCGCCATCGCCGCCGGTCTACCTGCTCGACGTCACGGTCGAGCCGGGCGACCGGACCCGCGCGCATGGCGTCCTGTGGGACGGGGTCCTGAATGCCTCGCCGCAGGACAGCACCGACGGGCCCAGCCCGGTCGAGGCGCTACTGGCCGCCGTCGCCGCCTGCTTCGTCCGCAACCTGCGCTGGGTGGCGGACGGTGCGCACGTGAGCTTCGACCGCATCGGACTCCACCTGGCCGCGGAGCGCGACGACGACCCGCCGGCGATCAGTCAGGTCCGCGTCGCCGTCGACCTCGAGACCGACGCACCGCCAGCGCGGGTCGCCGGCATCGTGGGACGTGCGCTCCGAACCGGAACGATCACCCGCACGGTGGCACGGGCTGTCGATTACTCGATGACGCTGCGGATCAACGGCGACGACTGGCCGGTCGACCTGGCTGCGGTCGGGCTGAAGCCACCCGCCA
>CAYVCE010000106.1:0-6728 GCA_964449915.1 uncultured Steroidobacteraceae bacterium
GCGAGGGAGTCTATTCGAGCATCTATGCCTTTATGGAGAAAGTCGCCTTCGCCATCGGACCGGGCCTGATGGGGCTGTTCTTTGTCTTAGCCGGCTTCGCGTCCAGCACCGGCGGAGCCATCGTCGAAGCTTGCGAGAACCCGCTCCGCATCGACAAGCTCGTCGGTCTCGCGATCGATCGTGGCGGCGACGTTGCGTAGCCGTCCGTCAAGTACCTCGAGGCGGCTCTCGGCGCGGATCACGACGGCTCGCGTTTCCTCCCTTACGCGCCCGGCCTCTCGGGCGGCCTCTTCCGCCTCCCAGTAGCGCGCCTCGGCCGCGGCCAGCGCCTCGCGGGCGGTCTCCTGCGACGCGCGGAAGGCATCGAGCGCCGACTCGGCGGCGGCCTGGGACCGACGCGCGTCGCCGAGCGCCGACCGCGCCACCTGCTCACGACGCCGGTGTGAGATCACCACCAGGCCACGTGCGCGCGCCCCGAGAGCATCATGCTGCTGCTGGTGCTCGGCCTGGAGCGCCAGGCGGCGCACCTGTGGCTTGAGCTCGCCCACGATATCGGTGACGCGCGAGAGGTTGTCCAGGGCCTTCGTCACACGACCCGACGCCTCATTGCGCTTCACCTGGAGCCCCTTGACGCCGGCCGCTTCCTCGAACAGCTGGCGGCGCTCCTCTGGGCGCAGGGAGAGGGCGGCGTCGACGGTGCCCTGTCCCACCACGACCAGCTCGTTCGCGCCGAGGCGGCCCTCGCCGAGCAGCTCGACGACGTCTCGCAGGCGAGCCCGCGCTCCGTTGATCAGATACTCGCCGTCGCCTGACCGATACGAGCGGCGTCCGATGCTCACCTCGGCGAAGTCGATCGGCAGCCACCCGTCGGCGTTGTCGAGCGTCAGCACGGCCTCCGCCATGCCCTGTGGCTTGCGCTGCTCCGATCCGGCGAAGATGACGTCGTCCGCTCGCCGCGTCCGCAGCGACCGGTTGGACTGCTCGCCGAGCACCCAGCGGATCGCGTCGGCCATGTTGCTCTTGCCGGACCCATTCGGGCCGATGACCGCGTTGACGCCCGGCTCGAAGACGAAGCGGGTCTGGTCGGCGAACGACTTGAAGCCGTGGAGACGCAGTTCCTTGAGGCGGCTCACGACGTGACGCCGTCCGTGTCGTGCTCGGACGCGA
This sequence comes from uncultured Steroidobacteraceae bacterium, assembly GCA_964449915.1. Lineage (GTDB taxonomy): Bacteria > Chloroflexota > Limnocylindria > QHBO01 > QHBO01 > JACDBZ01. Next base: position 1,168 of record CAYVCE010000106.1, read on the forward strand.
GGATCAGCAGGGCGGCCGCCGCCGCCTGCTCCTCGGCTCGTTGGCGGCTGGAGCCGGCTCCGGACGCGACCTCGCTGCCGTTCAGCTGGACTGCCACCGCGAACTCCTGGTCGTGCGGTGGGCCGGTCGTGCCCGTCACCTGGTAGGCGGGCTTGAGGCCCATGTGTCGCTGGGTCCACTCCTGCAGGCGCGACTTCGCCGACTTCGGTGGCCCATCGAGGTCGCCGAGTGCGCTGAGCAGCGGCTCGAACAGCCTCACCAGGACCTCCTCCGTCCGGTCGTGGCCGTCACTGAGCGACAGGGCGCCCGCCAGGGCCTCGAAGGTCGCCGCCAGGACCGAGGGCCGCGTGGCGCCGCCCGCGTCGGCCTCGCCGCGTCCCAGAAGCAGCAGGCGCTCCAGCCCGAGGTCGAGCGCCATGGTCGCGAGTGCATCGCGGTTGACCAGAGCGGCGCGCCGCGCGGTGAGAAAGCCCTCGTCCTCATCGGCGTAGCGCTCGTACAGCATCCGGCTGACGGCGAGACCGATCACGGCGTCGCCGTAGAACTCCAGCCGCTCGTTGTGGCCCGTGACCAGCGTGGGGTTCTCGTTGAAGTACGAGCTGTGGACGAATGCCTGCCGGATCAGCTCCGGCTCGCGGGGGACGATGCCCAGCCGGTCGGCGAGCTCGTCCAGCCCCCCAGGGTTCGGGCGCCCAGCGTCCATCGGCGTCCGCCTACTGCTGGTGCTCCTCGATGTACTCGACTGCGTCGGAGACCTTCTGGATGCGCTCGGCGTCCTCGTCCGAGATCTCCATGCCGAACTCCTCCTCGAGGCTCATGATGAGCTCGACAAGGTCGAGGGAGTCGGCGTTGAGGTCCTCGACGAACGAGGCGGTCGGCGTGACCTCTTCCTCGTCGACACCGAGCTGCTCGACGATGATCTTCTTGAGGCGTTCGTACGTGGTGCCGTCGCTCACGAATTCAGGCTCCCGATGATCTGGAAACGCTTCCTAACACGCCGTTGACGAGGCGTCGCGCTGCGTCGCCGGCGTAGATCCGGGCGAGGGTGACGGCATCGCGCATCGTCTCCCCGCTCGGGGTCGCGGCGGAGTATAGCACCTCGTAGATGGCGCTCCGGAGGATCGTCCGCTCCACGCGACCGAGCTCAGGGACGGGGATGAGCGGTGCCTCCGACGCGATCCGGCGGTCCAGGTCGGCGCGGTGGCTGACGACCCCGTCCACGATCCGCGCGGCGTGCTCCCGCACCTCGTCGGGGACCTCGCGCTCGGTCGCCAGGCGGACGAGGGCCCCCTCGGCGCTGCCGGGCCGGAACTCGTCCTCGAACAGGGCGAGCAGGGCGAGACGGCGAGCGAGCATGCCGGGCGCCGCGCCACGCCGCGCGCGACGGGCCGATGCCGGCACGCTACCCGCGCTCCCGGTGCAGGCGCGCCGCGATCCGCGATCGCACGCCGCGATGCACGAGCGCGGGATGCTCGCGGGTCCACTGTGCGATCAGGTCGGGCACCCGCGCGCTGGCCGATTCCGAGGCGACACGGATGGCGTGCTCGATCATCCGCGCCCGAGCGCGGCCATGCGTGACGATGCTCACGCCGCGAACGCCGAGCAGCGGCGCGCCGCCATAGCGCTCGTAGTCGAAGCGCGCCTTGATGCGATCGAAGCCCGGCTTGAGGGCCATCAGCGCCAGCGGCGCGATCGGTCCCTGCTGGAGGTCCTCGCGCATCGCGCGGAAGATGAAGCTGGTGATGCCCTCGAAGAACTTGATCACCACGTTGCCGACGAAGCCGTCGCACACCACCACGTCGGCCCGGTGGGCGATCATGTCGTGCGCCTCCACGTTGCCGACGAAATGCAGGTCGAGCGCCGCGAGCTTGGCGTGGGCCTCGCGCGCCAGCTCGTCGCCCTTCTCGACCTCCTCGCCGATGTTGAGCAGGCCGATGCGAGGGTTTCGCACGTGCAGCACGTGCTCGGCGAAGATCGCGCCCATCGCCGCGAACTGGACCAGGTGCTCGGGGTCGGAGTCGACGTTGGCCCCGACGTCGAGCAGCATGACCGGGCCGGTGGCGGTGAGCATGTGGGCCGGCAACGCCGGGCGGTCGATGCCTTCGACGCGCCCGAGGCGGAAGACGGCGGCCGCCATCGTGGCGCCGGTCGACCCGGCGCTCACGACCGCATCGGCGTCACCGTCGCGAACGAGGTCGGTGGCGACCCGGATCGACGAGCGTCGCTTGGTGCGGATGGCGGTGGCCGGATGCTCCCCCATCTCGACCACTTCGGGAGCGTCGACGAGGCTCACGTTCGGCGGCCGCCCCTTGCCGTACTCGGCAATCTCTCGCTCGATGCGCGGCACATCGCCGACGAGGAGCACCTCGTCGGCGTTGGTGACTGCGTAATCGATGGCGCCGCGGACGATCTCGCGAGGGGCGTGGTCGCCTCCCATCGCGTCGACCGCGATCCGCATCGGGCTTAGCGCTGGCCTTCGACCGGCGCGACCGGCTCGATCGTCACCGCCTCGCGTCCGGCGTACCAGCCGCAGGTCGGGCAGACGTGGTGCGCGCGCTTGAGCTCGTGACAGTGGTCGCACTCGACCAGCGGCGGTGCGCTGATCGCCAGGTGCGCGCGGCGTTCACCCTGGCGCGCCTTGGATACCTTTCGCTTGGGGACGCCCACGCGGAAACTCCTTGACCGATGACAAACGGGACGCCGCAGTATAGCCGGAGTGCGGCACTTCCGCCGCTCGGCCGACTAGCCGTCGCCCTCGCCGTCGCGGAGCAGCGCGGCGAGGACGGCGAGGCGCGGGTCGATCTCGTCGCCGCCGTGGGTGTGGACCCCCGTCTCGAGACGGCCGCCGCACTCGACGCACAGGCCGTGGCAGTCCGGGCGGCACAGCGGGTGCATCGGCTCGGTGAGGGCCAGCTCGTCGTGGACGACCGCGCCCACGTCGATCTCGTGGTGCTCGTCGATCCGCAGCGCGGTGTCCTCCTCGGCGGCCTCGAGCTGAACGGGCGCGCCGGTCTCGGGATCGAGGCTGGGCCGGAACTCCTCCGCGACGGCCACGCGCACCTCCTCCACGTACGCATCGGTGCACCGGGCGCAGGTGCGCCGCAGCGGAGCGCGCACTTCTCCGCGCAGGAGGATGCCGCGGTTCGTGCGCTGCAGGCGCAGATCGGCGTCGAGCGGGCCGGCAAGCTCCACGTCGGTCCCGAGGCTGACGTAATGGTCGCGCAGCCGGACGTCGCGGGTTGCCCCGGGCGGCTCGTGCAGGAGCCCGGCGACGTTGAACGAGATCATGGCCGCGAGGCGGCTCGAGCCTGCTCCTCGGGATCGACCACGATCGTGCTGGTGCCCGGCTCGCGGTCGTCGCCGGATGCCGGGCGATGGCGCTCGTCGAGCATGTCGATGCCGCGCTTGATACTGGTCAGGGCCTTGATGCATTCGCCCTCGAGGCGGATCAGGACCCCCGCGGCGTACTCGTCGGCGCCGCGCCGAACCTCGCGCGCCTCGGCCTGCGCACGCTCGATGAGCTCGCCGGCCCGCTGCTGCGCGGCACGCACCAGCTCGCGCTCCTCGAGCATCTGCGCGGCCTGCTCCTGGGCGCGCGCGATGATCGCGTCGCCCTCGTCGCGCGCCCGCTCGCCGATGCGTGCCGACTCCTCGGTGATGCGCCGCGCCTGGCGCACCTCGTCGGGCACCGAGACACGCAGCTGATCGATCAGCTCCAGCACGGTGGCCTGGTCGAGGACGACGTTGTTGGTGAGCGGCAGCTTCTTCCCGGCCGCCACCAGCGACTCCAGCCGCTCGACGAGGAAGATGATGTCCGTGGCGCCGCCCTCCTTGGCCGGGATTATACGCGTGGACCGACGGGAATCCGGTCGGCGAGGGCGTCCGCCACGGGCCCGGGGACCATGGGTGAGATATCGCCGCCGAAGCGCGCGACCTCCTTCGTGAGCGACGAGCTGACGTAGCCGTACTCGAGGGCGGTCATGAGGAAGGCGGTGTCGACCTCGGGCGCCAGCTTGCGATTGGTGAGCGCCATCTGCAGCTCGGCCTCGAAGTCGCTCACCGCGCGCAGGCCGCGGACGATGAACCCGGCCCCGTGACGCCGCGCGAACTCCACCGTCAGACCGTCGAAGGCCTCGACGCTGACGTGGGCGCCCAGGTCGGCAACGCAGCGGCCGATGAGCTCGACGCGCTCGGCGCCGGTGAAGAGCGGCGCCTTCTTCGGATTGTCGAGCACGCCGATGATGAGCCGGTCGAAGAGCCCCGACGCCCTCCGCGCGACGTCGAGGTGCGCGTTCGTCATGGGGTCGAAGGACCCGGGGAAGACCGCCACCCGCGTCATCGGTTCTCCGTCTCCCAGAAGGTGAGCATCGTCTCGCCGAACCGGCGCTGCCGGACCGCCTCCAGGCCGTCCACCTCCGGCAGCTCGGTTCGCCAGAAGTGCTTGACCACGAGCGACGCGCCGGGAGCCAGGTGCGGAACGACGGCGCGAAGCGGCGCCACGATAGCACGCTCCTCGTACGGCGGATCGAGGAAGACGAGCTCCCACGGTCCGCCGGTCGCCTCGCGCAGGAAGCGCTCAACGTCCGCCGCTTCGACACGCGCCAGGCCGGCGAGGCGGGTGCGCACGAGGTTGGTGTGGAGTGCGGCGAGGGCTGCCCGCGAGCGCTCGACGAAGGTGGCCTGGGCCGCTCCGCGCGAGAGCGCCTCGATCCCGATCGCCCCGCTGCCGGCGTACAGGTCGAGCACCCGAGCCTCCGGCACGCGGTCGCCGAGGATCGCGAACAGGGTCTCCTTCACGCGATCGGTGATCGGTCGCGTCCCGCGGTCTCGGGGCACGACCAGCGGCACCCCACGGGCAGTCCCGGCGATGACGCGCATCAGGCCGCGCTCCCCTCTTCCTCGGCGGCGGCGAAGTCGCGCTGCAGCCGTGCCAGCAGCGGCCGCGCCGCCAGGGCCGGATCCTCGCCGACGAATCGGTCGGCGAGTGCCCGTGCCCGCTGGGCCAGAGCGATGTGGCGCGGCTCGAAGAGGGACGCCACGCGCAGAGGCGGCAGCCCCGACTGGCGCGTGCCCAGCAGGTTGCCCGCGCCGCGCAGCTCGAGGTCGGCCTCGGCGATGGCGAAGCCGTCGGTCGAGCCGCGCACGACTTCCAGGCGCCGGTGGGCAAGCTCGTCGGTGGCGTCGGAGAGCAGGATGCAGAAAGACCGATGGCGGCCGCGGCCGACCCGACCGCGCAGTTGGTGAAGCTGGGCCAGGCCGAATCGCTCGGCGTCCTCGATCACCATCACGCTGGCGTTCGGCACGTCGATCCCGACCTCGATCACGGTGGTGGCCACCAGGACATCTCGCTCCCCTGCCGCGAACGCCGACATCGTCTCGTCGCGTGCGTCGGCCTTCTGCTGCCCGTGCACCAGCCCGATCCGCAGGTCCGGCAGCACCCGGCACAGCCGCTCGTGCTCCTCCTCCGCGCTCGCCGCCTGCAGCGCCTCCGACTCGGCGACGAGCGGCACCACCACGAACGCCTGCCGGCCCTCCGCCGCCTCGGCCGCGAGAAAGGCCTC
>CAYVCE010000107.1:0-9841 GCA_964449915.1 uncultured Steroidobacteraceae bacterium
CTCACCCTCGACCAGCTCAAGCTCAACTACGCCACCCTCGTGAACTGCGATCCGGCGCGCGACCTGGTCCTGGCCGAGGTCGACGGCGAGGCCGTCGCCTATGCCCGCGTCTTCTGGAACGACCTCGTCGAGGGCGGCCGCGCGTACGAGAACTTCGGCTTCGTCCATCCGGCGTGGCGCCGGCGCGGGATCGGTGGCGCCCTGCACCGCCGCAACGAGGCGCGCCTGCGGGAGATCGCGGCGGACCATGTCGGCGTGGCGCCGAAGTGGTTCGGCTCGGAGGGGATCGACACCGATGCGGGTACCGCAGCGCTTCTGCTGGGCGACGGCTACTCTGCGGCCCGCCTCTTCTACGACATGGTCGCGCCTTCGCTGGAGGGGATCGTGGCGCCGGCGATGCCCGAGGGCGTCGAGCTGCGTCCGGTCACGCGCGACCAGTACCGCACCATCTGGCTGGCGTCGGCCGACGCGTTCCGCGATCACTGGGGCCAGGCCGAGCAGGTCGAGGCCGACTGGGAGCGCTTCGATGCCGACCCGGACAACGACGACCCGCGGTTCTGGCGCATCGGTTGGGACGGCGACGAAGTGGCGGGCGTGGTCACCACCACCGTTCCGTCCGCGGAGAACGAGGAGTACGGCCGCGCGCGCGTGTACGTCGCGAGCGTCAGCGTGCGCCGGCCGTGGCGACGCCGTGGGCTGGCTCGGGCGTTGCTCGCGAGCTCGCTGGTCGCGGCGCGCGAAGCCGGCTTCACGTCCGCCAACCTCGGTGTCGACACCGACAGCCCGACCGGCGCGACTGCCCTGTACACCTCGCTCGGGTTCGTGCCCGAGAAGACGTTCACCACGTATCGCAAGCCGCTCTAGCCCCGCGCGGCCAGTACCCGCTCGCGCGTCTCGTAGTAGTAGTCGACGATCCGCTCGGTGACTCGCTCCCAGCTGAACTCCGGCGCGCGGGCGCGGCCTGCGTCGCCGAGTTCGTGGCGGAGGTCGGGGTCCCGGGCCAGCGTGTAGAGCGCTGCCGCCAGCGCCCGCGGGTTGCGCGGCTCCACGAGCAGTCCCTGGACGTTGCGCTCCACGACCCGCTTGAAGCCGTGGATGTCGGAGGCGACGATCGGCACGCCGGCGGCCATTGCCTCCAGCAGCACGATCCCGAACGACTCCTGGCCGGTGTTCGGGGCGCAGAAGATGTCGGCCGACGCGAAGTAGCGGACCTTCTCGTCGTCGGACACGCGGCCGAGGAACTCGACGTCGCGGATGCCCCGCAGCCCGACGAAGCGCTTGTACTCGCGCAGCTTCGGCCCGGCGCCGGCGACGAGCAGCCGCGCATCGACCTTGCGCTTCCGCAGCCGGTGGTAGGCCTTGAGCAGGTGGATGAGGCCCTTGCGCTCCTCGAGACGCCCGATGAACAGGATGTTGAGCGTGCCATCGCGCAGAGACTCGTAGGGCTCGGCTTCGGTGAAACGGTCGAGGTCGACGCCGTTGGGAATGATCTCGTAGTCGCCGGGGAAGTAGCGGCCGATGAAGTGCCGCGCCGCCCCCGAGACGGCGATCCGCCCGTGAAGGCGCTCGGCCAGGCGCCCGGCGAAACGCCTCCCGATCCAGTACGACGGCGAGAACCCGCCGAAGGCGTGGAAGGTGGCGATGTTCACCGTCCTCGACTGGTCGAGCATCGTCGGCGACAGGAACGGCACGAACGGCTCGTGGAAGTGAAGGACGTCGAAGTTCTGCGCCTCGAGCACCTCGCGTGCCTGGCGCTTGAAGCGCAGTCCGAGCGTCACGCGGCCGACCGACCCGTTGGCCGGCGCGGCCCACCCGGTGCCGAGGCGGATGACGTGGCCCTCGCTCTCTCGCTGGCGGCCGTACTTGCTGGTGATGATCCACACGTCGTGGCCCATCTCGCGCATCGCCTGATGGGTGAAGCGCACGTGCTCGTTCACCCCGCCCGGATGCGGGTATCCATAGGGGCTCACGATCCCGATCTTGAGCGGCCCCCGCGCAGGCGTCGCAGGCTGGACCGATGGCGCCGCATGCACCGATGTCACCGCCACTCTCCCGTAGGCCGCAGAGTATGCCGCAGGTGCTTCGCCTTGGCGCGCAGCTGCCTTCGGTAGACGTCGACGTTGTGCAGGTGCGACCAATACGACCCATCGGGGCGTGTCGTGCCGGCCGCGATGGCCGCACGGTAGTCGGCAGCGCTGGATCCGGGGAACCACGTCCACGCCGAACCGATGCCCTCGAGCACGTGAGCGTCCGAGTTGCCGACCGCCGGCAGCCTGAGCACGTCGGCGTTGAGACGGTCGCGCGCCGTCCGGCGTGCGCGGCCGGCGGTCGACGGGTTCATGAGCTCGATCGCGTCCAGCCGATGCCGCGGATCCGTTGCGGCACGGCTCCAGCGCAGCGACGCGCTGCCCAGCGAGGGCGTCAGCGGGGCCATGGGGTGCGCCGCGATCGCGATCCCGCCCTGCTCGTGGATGCGCTCGAGGGTCTCCGGCAGCGGCCGCAGGGCCGGGATGCGCTCGGTGATGAACAGCGCCAGGACGTGGCCACGGCGGGTGGTGATCTCCTCGCCGACCACCAGCTCGAAGGGGTAGTCGCCGGCGGCGTGGATCTCGCGCGCCCGCAGCGCGCCGTCGATGCGCTCGTGGTCCGTGACGGCCACGACGTCGAGGTCGGTCGCCCGCCCGACGTGGTCGAGGATGGCCTGGACCGAAGCCGTGCCGTCCGAGTAGAGGGAGTGCAGGTGCATGTCGGCCTTGCCGAGCCCGCCGCCGCCGCGCGTCATGGCCTCAGGTCCGGCCAGAAGGGCTGGAAGGCGCCAAACCACTGCTCCGGCGCCGCGCCGATGTCGCGCTCGAAGCGCGCGGCAATCCGCTCGACGAGCGTCGCGATGTCAGCGCGGCGATCGCCGGTGGCGGGCACCTCCATCAGCTCCCCGTCAGCGTGGAACCGGTCGGGCCCGACCCGCAGGCAGCAGCCGACGACGAGTGCGGCTCGGTGCAGGACGGCGAGCGAGGCCGGACCGATCGGCATCGTGGTCGGGTAGCCGAACATGGTGACCGGCTGCCCTTCGCCGTCGAGGTCGCGGTCGCCGATGATCCCCACCAGCCCACCGCCGCGAAGCCGCCGCATGAGCGGCCGCTGCGCCTGCCGTACCGGCACGAGCTCCACGTTGCGCCCTCCGCGGCGCGCGGACAGGAACTCGTACAGCACGCGCGGCTCGATCTCCTCGATCGGCGAGAGGGGGCGCAGGCCGCGGGCGGCGATGAACGAGCCGAACGGCTCGAAGTTGCCGAGATGGCAACTGACCAGCAGCGCCGGCCCGGACCGCAACGGGCCTTCGAAGATGTCCCAGTCGGGGACGTCCACGTGGTCGTCGATCCGATGGAGCGGGTAGTGGGGGGTCCGCAGCAGCTCGACGTAGTAGCGGGCGTGGTGTCGGAACGCCGAGCGGACCAGCGACGTCAGGGCGGGCCCGCCGGTCGAGCGGCCGGTCGCCGAGCAGACGCGGGCGAGGTTGGCGGCCACCAGCCGGCGCCGCCCGCGCGCGAAGCGGTGCCACACGTCGCCGGCGAAATCGGCGAGCGCATACGCGACCCGCGGCGGGAGCGCGGCCACGACGCGATCGGCGATCTCGAGTCCCAGGCGCAGCATCAGCCCTCGATCTTGGTCCAGTCCTCGCCGCGGCGCGCCGCCGCGAGGGCGTCGCGCGCCTGCGCCCGATCGGCATCGGTCTGTGGCCAGACGGGCCGGAACATGTACCACTGCCCGGGATCCTCGGCGATGACCGTGGCGATGGCATCTGCCACTGCCTGGGTGGCGCGATGGATCTCGGCGGGCTCGGTGCTGGTGCAGTGAATGAGCGGCAGGCCGCGGGTCACGAAGCGGTCGTCGTCGGTCCGGCGGCAGGCCACGGTCAGGATCGGCGCGCCGGTCTTGGCGGCCAGCGTGGCGGGACCGATCGGGAAGGTGGTCGCCTCGCCGAACAGCTCGACCGGAACGTCGCCGCGGCGGTAGCCACCGTCGCAGAACAGGACCAGGTTGCCGTTGTCACGCAGCACCCGGAAGAGGCCGCGCAGGTTGCGCCAGCCGATGACGAAGATGTGCTGCCGCGCCCGGGCCGCGGCCAGGTGGTCGAACAGGCGGCCGTAGGTCGTGTCGTCGGCGACGACGTGGAGCGACTCGCCGACGAGCTTGAGGCCAGGGCCCAGGAGGTCCATGCCGCCGATGTGGGCCGTGCACAGCAGCACGCCCCTGCCCTCCGCCCGCGCCTCGGTGAGGATCTCGAGGTTCTCGATGCCGACCAGCTCGGCGGCGTGCGCCTCGGTCAGCTCGGCGATGCGCATCATGTCGACGAGGTACTTGGCGTAGTTGCGGAAGGCGCGCCGTGCGGCGCGCCTGACGCGCCGATCGCTCGGCGCCAGTCCCAGCGGGTGCGCCAGGTTGGCGTGGATGAGCTCCTGCTTCGACCCGGCCAGGTCGTAGGCGATGTTGCCGACTGCGGCCGCGGCGGGCATGACCAGGCCGCGAGGCAGGGCGTTGATGATGCGCTCGCCGACGCGGTACAGCCAGAAGGTGATCACCTCGCGCCGGCGCTCGGCGGGGGCGTCGTCCTCGCCGCGACTCCGCAACGTACTCGCCGGGCGTGTGGCTTGGGCGTTCATGTGCCTCGAGTCCGCCGCTCTACGTCCCGGGAGGATACCCGTGCCAGCATTGGCGGAGTCGCGCCGTTCGGATGGTGTCGTCACTCGCCATCCGAGTACGCGGCGGACTCATCGTGGATCCTCATCGAGGGCCGATGCTATGCGACCTCGAACGCGGCGGCCTTCGACTTCGCCTTCGTGCTCGACGTCGAGAGCTTCCTCGACTTGCGCGGGACGACCTTCTCCGTGCCGACGAGCGTCTCGTTGTCGTCGCCGCGGATGAAGTCCTCGACCCGGTTGTGGGCGATGTCGTCGTGGATCTGCAGCGGCGGGCTCTTCATGAAGTAGGCGCTGGGAGCCACGAGCGTACCGGCCAGGCCGCGGTCGAGGCCGAGCTTGGCGCAGCGGAGCGCATCGGTGATGACGCCCGCGCTGTTGGGGCTGTCCCACACCTCGAGCTTGAGCTCCAGGTTGAGCGGCACGTCGCCGAAGGTGGTGCCCTCCATCCGGATGTGGCACCACTTGCGGTCCTTGAGCCACGGCACGTAGTCCGATGGGCCAACGTGGATGTCGTCGTCGTCGATCTCGTAATCCATCATCGAGGTGACGGCGTTCGTCTTGCTGATCTTCTTCGACTCGAGGCGTTCGCGCTCGAGCATGTTGAGGAAGTCGGTGTTGCCCCCGAAGTTGAGCTGGTAGGTGCGGTCGATCCGCACCCCGCGATCCATGAACAGGCGGGTCAGCACGCGATGCGTGATGGTGGCCCCGACCTGGCTCTTGATGTCGTCGCCGATGATGGGCAGCCCGACCTCGGCGAAGCGTCGCTGCCAGTAGGGCTCGCGGCCGATGAAGACCGGGATGGCGTTCACGAACGCGACGCCGGCCTGGATCGCCTGCTCCGCGTACCACTTCGTGGCCTGCTCGGAGCCGACCGGCAGGTAGCTGACCATGACGTCGACGTTGCGCTCCTTGCAGATGCGCACGATGTCGGCGGTCGGGCCGGGGGCCTTCTCGATGATCTGGCTCAGGTACTTTCCGAGCCCGTCGTGCGTCATGCCGCGCTCCACGGGCACGTTGAGCTGCGGCACCTCGGCAAAGGTGAACGTGTTGTTGGGCTCGGTGAAGATCGCCTCACTGAGATCCTTGCCGACCTTGTTGCGGTCGATGTCGAAGGCCGCCACGAACTCGATGTCGCGGATGTGATAGCCGCCCAGGTTGACATGCATCAGGCCGGGAATGAAGTCGCCGTCCTTCGCATCGGCGTAGTGGTAGCGACCCTGGACGAGGCTGCTGGCGCAGTTGCCGACGCCGACGATGGCGACGCGCACCTTGCCGTCGGATGGACGATCCCCGTTGCTGGCGGCCTTGCCGCTGCTGCGAGCCACGATGCTCAGTTCTCCTTGCTCTCGATGACGGCGGCCGGCTGGCTCAGCCGCCAGACGTGCCAGATGCGCTGCAGAACGGTCGCCACGGTCAGTGCCGCGACGAGGACCAGGATCCCGATCAGGATGGGGGTGAAGCCAAGGCCTGCAAGTGCCACGCCAACGATGACGAGCACGAGGCGCTCGACCCGCGGCGCCAGCCCCACGCTCGCGGTGAGGCCGATGCCCTCCGCGCGCGCCCGGGCATAGCTGACCATGAAGGAACCGGTCAGCGCCACGAGGACGGCGATGACCGGCCAGGTCGGATCGGCCAGGGTGGTCAGGAACCAGACGGCGATGCCGGTGTACAGGATTGCCTCGCTGGCGCGGTCGAGCGTCGAGTCGAGGAAGCTGCCGAAGGTGGTCCCGCCGCCCTGCGCCCGGGCCAGCGCGCCGTCGACGGCGTCGAGCAGCGAGCCGGCCGTCAGCACGGCCGCCCCGACAAGCAGCCAGCCGCTGCCGACGAGGACGGCGGCGACCAGCGTCATGAGGAGGCCGATGACGGTGATGGTGTTGGGCGTCAGGTGCATGGCCATCGCCAGCCGGACGACCGGGGCCAGGATCCCGCGCGCAGTGTCCTTCACCCAGGGCGGCAGGACCGATGCGCCCCTGCGCAGCTCGCGGGCGTGCTGTCGGCTAGCGGACATCAGGCACCGTTGCGGGGGCATCTCCGGTGCGTGCCACGCCCGCCGTACCGCCTACCAGCCGGCCCTCGGCGTCGTGGAGCTCCTCGAAGGCGGCGGTGCGCAGGCGGCAGATCGTGGCACGGCCCTGGCGCTGGGTGTCGACGATCCCCGCAAGTCGCAGGATGCGCAGGTGCCAGCTGATCAGCGGCTGTGACAGGTTGACGCGGGCCGACAGCTCGTTCACCGGCATGGCCCCGATCTCGGCCAGCAGGCCGATCATGCGGAGCCGCGTCGCGTCGCCGAGGGCGCGGTAGAGGGTGCGCAGTCGCCGGAGGTCGTGCTCGGCCGGTGACTCGGGTGCGGGGTTGATCACGTAGTGCTTCTTTATCAAATGCGGGCTTATATGAAGATGTGCTTATGCTATGCGCGGACGGCCGGCGCGTCAAGCACTGCGTGCTAGCATCGGGCCGCCGTGACCAGCTCGACGCCGGACGCGCTGTGGAGCGCGCCTTCACTGCGCCTCCTGCGGCCCGCCGCCGTGGTCTGTACGGACCTGCGCCGGGGGAAGGACCTCGATCGATGCTCGCTGTCGGTGCCGGCCGGCGGGCGGCTGCTGCTCGTCTCGGACCCTGACTCGAGCGCGTCGAGCCTCCTGCGGGTGCTCGCCGGCCTGTCGCCCCCCGAACGCGGGCGGATCCGCATCGCCGGCTCGATAGAGCCCGGCTCGACCGGCTGGGGCAGGCGGGTCACCTACCTCGGGCCGCATCCGGGGCTGTACACCTGGATGACCCCGCTCGAGGCGCTCGAGCTGGCGACCGAGCTGATCGACCTGGCACCCGCCGATCGAGCACGGCGCATCGAGCGCGCCGCGGCCTGGGCCCGCATCCCGGCGGCCGCGCTGGCCCAGCCGATGAGCCGCGGTGGCGTCGCGCTCCAGCAGCGCACCGGGCTGGCCGCCGCGCTGATCGGCGACCCCGAGGTCGTGCTCCTCGACGGGCCGCTGCGAGCCCTCGACTCCGACGAGCGCCGCCGCCTCCTGCGCCTCCCCGGGCGACGCCGGACGGTCCTGCTCGCCAGCCGATACCCAGCCAGCGAGGTCGGTCTCGCGGCCCACGTCGTGTATCTCAGCGGGGGCCGGGTCGAGCTGATCGCGCCGGTCGCGGAGCTCGAGGCGGCCGGGCTGTCGCTGTCGCACCGAGGGATCGAGGCCCTCGTCGCGATGCGCGCCGCCGGTGCCAGCCCTCGCCGCCGCGCCCCACGGACGGCGTGAGCCAGGCAGGCGTCGTCACCCGCCTCGCGGTCCGCGAGCTGTGGATCAGCTTCCGGCTGCTGGCGCTGCTGGCCGCCCACGTCGGCGTCGGGGCGATGGTCGCCCTCCTGCCGGCACCCGACGCCACGACGACCCTCACGCGCCTGTCGGTCGGCCTCGCCGCGGCCGTCGTGGTCGGATGCGGCATCGCCGCGGACGCGCTCGCAACCGAGCGAGCACTCGGCCGCGCCGGCTGGCTGGTCACGCGCTCGATCTCGCGCGGCACCCTCCTGCTCGGGTGGTTCACGGCGCTGGCAGGGGTGACGCTGCTCGGGCTCGGCGCCGCCGGCATCCTGGGATGGCTCGCCATTTCGAGCCGGACCCCGCCGGTGGCCCTCGCCGCGTTCGCCGCGATGCTGGCCGGCGTGGCCGCCATGTCCCTCGCCGGCGTGGCCGTCGGGCTCCTGCTCGGGGCGCTGCTGCCGCGCTGGGTCGCGAACGTCGCCGTGCTCGGGGTGGGTTGCCTCGTCCTCGGCGCCGCGCTCATCGTGGGGCCGAGCGCGGCCGTCCCGCTCGCCGCGCTGGGCGACCTTGCCACGCTGAAGCGGCCGATCGGCGACGGGATCCGGGGCGCCGGGATCTTCCTGGCGGTGGCGGGCACGGCGATGGTCGCCGCCCACGTCGCGCTCGGCCGCGCCGACCTGTGACGGCCGCCGACGCAGGCGCGACCGTGCGCATGCACCCGGCCGCGGCGTGGGCCACGCTCGTGGTTGCCAGCCTGGGCGTCCTGCTGGGCGGCGCCGAGCTGATGGTGGTGGCCATCGCGCTTCCGTCGATCGTGGCCGACTTCGGCGGCTGGGCCGACCTGGCGCGCGTGAGCTGGATCGTCAACGCGTACCTGCTGGCCTACGTGGTGGCCATGCCGCTGGCCGGTCGCGGCGCCGACCTGTGGGGTGCCAGGCGGCTGTACGTCGTGGCCCTCCTCCTGTTCGTCATCGGCAGCGCGGGGGCCGGCCTGTCGCGTTTCGCCGGACCCGAGGACGGCCTCACCTGGCTCATCGTGGCGCGGGTGGTCCAGGGATTCGGCGGCGGCGCCCTCGTGCCGCTCTCGATGGCCCTGGCCAGCCACCTGTTCGGCGGCCGCCAGCGTGCGGCCGCGCTGGGCCTCGAGGGTGCGGCCACCTACGTCGGCATGGCGATCGGCCCGGCCTACGGCGCCTGGGTGCTGTTGAGCTTCAGCCTGCCGATCCCCGGGCTCGACATGGCGAGCTGGCAGTGGATCTTCCTGCTCAACGTGCCGATCGGGATCGTGACCCTGCTCCTCATCTACGTCGTCGCAGGCGGCGTCGAGACGCCGCGCGTGCGGGCCGGCCTCGACCTCGGTGGCGCGGCGCTGCTGACGGGGGCGCTGGTGGCCGGCATCGGCGCCATCACCGTGTCGGGCGCCAACGGCTGGACCGATCCGCTCGTCCTCGGCGGCCTCGCGCTGGCGCTGGTCGCCTTCGGCGCCTTCTCCCGGCTCGAGCTTCGCTCACGGTCCCCGCTGGTCGACCTGCGCCTGTTCGCCGATCGCGCCTTCAGCGCCGCGAACGGCGTGAGCCTGCTGACCGGCTACACCCTCGCGACCGCCATCATCGGCGGGCCGGTCTTCGTCAACCGGGTCCTGTTCGGGTCCGATGCCGATGCGTCGGTCGCGCTGACCGCGCTCACCCTGGCAATCGCCGGCGGCGCGCTGGTCGGCGGGTTCGTGTCGGGCATCGTCGGCGAGCGCATCGTCACCGTCGCCGGCGTCCTGCTCAGCGCCGCGGGCCTCTGGTTCGCGCTCGGATGGGGCGTGGACACCGATCTCGACCGCCTGGTGCGCGACCTCGCTCTCTTCGGCATCGGCTTCGGCCTGACCGTCGC
>CAYVCE010000108.1:0-4978 GCA_964449915.1 uncultured Steroidobacteraceae bacterium
CCCTCCGACCTCGGCTACCGCCTGTACGTCGAGTCGCTCATGCGCGAGGCGGACCTCGACCAGGCGGATCGGCTCATGATCCGTCACCAGTTCAGCCAGGTGCAGATGACGAGCAACGACTGGCTGCGCCTGGCGGCCAGCATCCTGGCCGGCAGCACCCGCTCCGCATCGGTCGTCACGCCTGCGCGATCGCGCCGCGCGCGGTTCGGTCATGTCCAGCTGGTCGCGCTGACGGACGGCACGCGCCTCCTGGTGCTCGTGCTGGCGGACGGCAACGTCGTGCAGCGTCGGCTCGAACGTGCCGCGCTCGACCGGGCCGTGCCCGATGCGATCGCCGACCAGGGTGCCCTCGACGACGCCGCCGCTGCGATCAACGTGGAGCTGGCCGGGCTCACCGCCCCGCAGGTCGCTCGCCGCCGCGGACGGCTGGCACCGTTGGCCGGGCACGTCGCCGACGTCGTGGCCGGCCTGCTCGAGGACGCCGACTCGGTCGTCGTCGAGGACGTGTTCACCGACGGCATCGTCAACGTGCTCGAGCAGCCGGAGTTCGCGGAGGGCTCCAAGCTGCGGCCGATCCTCGAGGTCCTTCAGCGCTCCGACTTCCTGCAGCAGCTGGTACCGGTGCTGACCCGCACCGGTGGAGTCCACGTGATCATCGGCCGCGAGAACACGAATGACGCCATGCACGAGGTGAGCCTCGTCTTCGCCCCCTACGGCGCGCCGGACCGTGCGCTCGGCCTGCTCGGCGTGCTGGGGCCGACGAGGATGCGCTACCCGCGCGCGATCCCGACCGTGCGCTACCTGTCTTCGCTCATGAACGAGCTCATCAACAGTCAGTACGGCGAGACACAATGACCGACCAACCCACCAACGGCGGCCCACGCCCGCGCGCCGCGAAGACACGCGGCGAGGAACGCGCCGACGCCATCAGGACGCCGTCGCGCATCGAGCTCGCCGAGCGCGTCGAGCAGCTCGAACGCGAGCTCGACGAGGCGAGGCGCAGCGACGATGAGCACCGGAGCAACTGGCATCGCTCGGCGGCAGACTTCGCGAACTTCAAGCGGCGCACCGATGAAGAGCGCGCGACGCTGACCCAGTTCAGCAACGCCATCCTCATCGGCAAGCTGCTGGGCGTCCTCGACGACCTCGACCGGGCGCTCGAATCGGTCCCGGCCGAGGAGGCCAACGATCCGTGGGTCGAGGGCGTGCAGCTCGTGGAGCGCAAGCTGCGGAACGTGCTCGAGTCCGAGGGGGTGACCCCGATCGAGGCCGTCGGCCGGCCCTTCGACCCGAACCTGCACGAGGCGGTCGTCCACGAGGACACCGCCAATCATCCCGATAACCAAGTGATCGGCGAGCTGCAGCGCGGCTACCGCCTGCACGACCGAGTCATCCGGCCGAGCCTCGTCCGGGTGGCGAACAATCCAAAGGAGCACTGAACGACCCATGGGCAAGATCATCGGCATCGACCTGGGCACGACGAACTCGGTCGTCGCCGTCATGGAGGGCGGCGAGCCGCAGGTCATCACCAACGCTGAGGGTGGCCGCACCACGCCATCGGTCGTCGGCTTCCCCAAGAGCGGAGAGCGCCTCGTCGGCCAGGTGGCCAAGCGCCAGGCGATCACCAACCCCGAGAACACCGTGTTCAGCATCAAGCGCTTCATGGGCCGTCGGTTCGACGATCCCGAGGTGCAGCACAGCAAGGGCCTCGTGCCGTACGACGTGATCAAGGATCCCAAGTCGGACGGCGTCGTCGTCAAGCTCGGCAACGGCAAGACCTTCAGTCCGCCGGAGATCAGCGCCATGATCCTCCAGAAGCTGAAGAGCGACGCGGAGGCGTACCTCGGCGAGAAGGTGACCGAGGCCGTCATCACCGTGCCGGCGTACTTCGACGACACGCAGCGCCAGGCGACGAAGGATGCCGGGCGCATTGCCGGGCTCGACGTGAAGCGGATCGTCAACGAGCCGACCGCATCGGCCCTGGCGTACGGCCTCGACAAGACGAAGGACGAGAAGATCGCCGTCTACGACCTGGGAGGCGGAACCTTCGACATCAGCATCCTCGAGCTGTCCGAGGGCGTGTTCGAGGTGCGCAGCACGAACGGCGACACCCACCTCGGTGGCGACGACTTCGACCAGCGGATCATCGACTGGCTCTCCGCGGAGTTCAAGAAGAGCGAGGGCATCGACCTCACCAAGGACCGGATCGCGCTCCAGCGTCTCAAGGAGGCCGCGGAGAAGGCGAAGATCGAGCTCTCGAGCACGACCAGCACCGAGATCAACCTGCCCTTCATCAGCGCCGATGCGTCCGGCCCCAAGCACCTCGTGCTGAGCCTGACCCGCGCGAAGATGGAGGACCTCGTTGCCGACCTGATCACCAAGACCTCCGACCCGGTGAAGAAGGCACTCGCCGACGCCGGCATGAAGCCCGACGACATCGACGAGGTCATCCTGGTCGGTGGCATGACCCGCATGCCCGCCGTGGTCGAGGCGGTCAAGAAGCTGTTCAACGGCAAGGAGCCGCACAAGGGCGTCAACCCCGACGAGGTGGTGGCGGTCGGCGCGGCGATCCAGGCCGGCGTGCTCGGCGGCGAGGTCAAGGACGTCCTGCTCCTCGACGTGACCCCGCTGTCGCTGGGCATCGAGACCATGGGCGGCGTTGCGACCAAGATGATCAACCGCAACACGACGATCCCGACGTCGCACACCCAGGTCTTCTCGACGGCGTCAGATAACAGCCGAGCGTGGACATCGTGGTGCTCCAGGGCGAGCGCGAGATGGCCGTCGACAACAAGAAGCTGGCGACCTTCCGCCTCGACGGCATTCCGCCGGCGCCGCGGGGGGTGCCCCAGATCGAGGTCACCTTCGACATCGACGCCAACGGCATCCTCAACGTGGCGGCCAAGGACAAGGCCACCAGCAAGGAGCAGAAGGTGACGATCACCGCGTCGTCCATGCTCGCCAAGGATGACGTCGACCGCATGGTGCGCGAGGCGGCCGAGCACGCCGAGGAGGACCGCGCCCGACGCGCGGCGACCGAGTCTCGCAACGAGGCCGACGCCCTCGTCTACCAGGGCGAGCGGCTGCTCAAGGACCTCGACGACAAGCTGTCCGACGAGGACAAGGCGGAGGTGAGCGCCCGGATCGAGGCCGTGCGCGAGGCCCTCAAGGGCGACGACACCGGCGTGGTGGACTCGACCAAGGGCCAGCTGGCCGAGGTGCTCCAGCGCATCGGCACCAAGGCATACGAGGCCACCGGCTCCAGCGGTGACGGCGACGGGACCGATGGTGCCGCGCCTGGCGCCGACGGGGCCGCCGGCGAGACCGGCGAGGCTGCCAAGGCCGATGAGGAGGGCGAGACGATCGAGGGCGAATACAAAGAGGTCTGACATCGCCCTGAACCGTCCGTTCGCCGAGGTCCGATATTTCGGCGCCAGCGTGACCTGAGGCTCTGGCAGGCCCGGTCAGTCCGATATTTCGGTCGAGGCCCGGCACGACGGGCGCCTCCGGCGCGGTCCGCGCCAGATCGGGACCGATATTTCGGTCTCATCAGGCCCGCGGTCGGGCTCAGGCCAACCGCGTGCGGTTCTTTCCGTTACACCTTGCTCAGCCTCCGTCGGTCGTGTCGCGCCACACGGCGCGGGTCATGCACGTCGGCCCGCCGCCACCGTTCAAGCCGGTCTCGGCGGCCGGGTAGGTGTGAACGTCGCATCCGGCGGCAACGAGCGTGGCGGCGGTCCACGGGTTGCCCTCGGCCATGATGACGACCCGCGGCCGGACGGCGAGGACGTTGCAGGCCAGGGTCGGGAACTCGGCCACGGGCACCTCGACCATGCGCATCCCGAGCGAGCCGAGCAGCTCCCACAGCCCGGCCGGCAGCAGGGGCGGGTAGACGACAGCCAGGTCATCGGCCACCGGCGAGATGACCGACATCAGGTGCACGAGATCCATCGGCCCGCGCCCGTACGGCAGGTCGAAGATCCGGGCCTCGCCGCCCACCAGGGCGGCCAGCTGCCGCGCGCCGGCATCGTTGGTGCGCAGCGAACGTCCGATGCACAGCAGGTCGGGCCGCAGCCACGCAGCGTCGCCTCCCTCGATCGTGCCCGGCGCCTCGATGCGCCCAACGGTCGGGATGCCCGCGGCAGCCGTCCAGGCCTCCATCACCGACGGCTCCGGCCGCCGCGTGGGCTTGCCGGGGCGGAGTGAGATCGCGCCGGCATCGGTGATGAGAAGCGGGTCGTAGGGGTAGACGAGGTCGGCGTGGTCGGGCTCGTCGGGCAGGGCGTGGACGCGCACGCCGAGGGACGCAAGCAGCCCGGTGAAGGCATCGTGCTCGCGCTGCGCGGCCACCAGGTCGACCGGATGGCGGAAGCCAATGGCCGGGTCGTCGAAAGCGGCGCCGAAGGCGGGCCCTGGCCGCTTGACGAGGACGTCGCGCAGCGGCGCCGTGGCGCTCTGGCCTCCGAAGCGCGGAGCATTGATCCTCATCGGTCTGAGAGGATAGACCGATGCGCCTCGCGACCTGGAACGTCAACTCGCTCAAGGCCCGCCTCGACCGTGTGCTGGCCTGGACCGAGCGCCACCGGCCCGACGTCCTGTGCCTGCAGGAGACGAAGCTGTCGGACGAGCAGGCGCCGCTGATGGACTTCCGCACCCTCGGCTACGAGCTCGTCCACCACGGCCCGGGCCGATGGAACGGCGTCGCCATCGCGTCCCGCATCGGGATCGCCGACATCGTGGCCGGCATCCCGACCCCCGACGGCTGGACCGATGACGGCGGCCGCTTCCTGGCCGCCACCTGCGGGCCGATGCGCGTGGCGTCGATCTACGTTCCGAACGGCCGCGTGGTGGACTCCGAGTTCTACCTCGAGAAGCTCGAGTGGCTCGCGAGGCTATCGGTCTGGCTGCACGGCAACGATCCGTCCACCGAGCTGGCGATCTGCGGCGACTACAACGTCGCGCCCGAGGACATCGACGT
>CAYVCE010000109.1:0-5523 GCA_964449915.1 uncultured Steroidobacteraceae bacterium
ATCAGCCAGACGATGACCACGAGGCCGACTCCACCCACGGCGGCAAGCAGCAGCGGGCGGTTGGAGGTCGCGAGGGCGTCGAGGTCCTCGGGTGTGGCGGGCGGCTTCAGCCGTGCGGCCATCTGCTCGGATCCGGGGACACCGGCAGCGGCGCGCATGCGGCCGTAGAAGGGGGTCGCCACGCCGTACATGACGGCGATGACGACGACGAGCGTACCGAGCGCCGCCCAGATCCATGCACGGCCCCAATGGTCGCCGAGGAAGCCGGCGGCAATCCCGGCCAGCAGGAGCACGCCGAGACCGATGTACATCAACCCGACGCTCATGCCCGACAGCTCGAGCAGGAGCGCCTGGCGGGCGCGGTCGCGCTCCCCACTATGGCGGAAGCTGACGACCATCGAGATGCCGTGCGCAAGCACGAAGGCGAAGGCGCCGAGCACGTGGAGGAGGGCGACGAACTCGTACATCGGTCGCATGGTGCCGCCGCCGTCACGCGCCGCCGCAGGCGGCTCGGAGGGTACAATTGGGGCTGACATCGCCGGTCGCCCCGGTGCGGCCGGCCGGAAGCAGCAGAGACCGCGGAAGCCGACTCCCGAGTGGCCGTTGCACCCGAGCCGGTCAGTTGGGACGCGCGGCCGGTCAACTCGCATCGCCGACCCCTATGAGCCCATGGTGGGGAGCCAGCGTGGCAGGGCCGGACGCTAAGGAGGAGACCGTGGCGACGACCCAGGTTCGCGCCGGCGCCCACGCCCTGGACGCAACCTATCGGAACCTTTCGACCGCCGAGCTGTACGAGCATGCCGTCCGCAGCGGCGAGGGACTCATCTCGGCCCACGGCTCGCTCGTCGTCCGCACCGGCAAGCACACCGGTCGCTCCCCCCAGGACAAGTTCGTGGTACGCGAGCGGTCCAGCCGCGACAAGGTCTGGTGGGGACCGATCAACCAACCGCTGTCGGAGCTGCACTACGATCGGCTGCGCGCGCGGCTCATGGCCTACGTGGCCGACCGCCCGGTCTACAGCCAGGACCTCTACATCGGCGCGCATCCCCGCCATCGGCGCTCGCTGCGGGTGACGACCGAGACCGCGTGGGCCAGCATCTTCGCGCGCAACCTCTTCCGGCGTCCCCCGGCCGAGGACCTGGCGACCTTCGCGCCGAACTTCACGATCATCGACATCCCGTCGTTCAAGGCCGATCCGGCCACCGAGGGGGTGCGCAGCGAGACGGCCATCCTGCTCCATCTCGAGCGGATGGAGGTCATCATCGTCGGCACCGAGTACGCAGGCGAGATCAAGAAGTCGGCGTTCACGGTCATGAACTACCTCCTGCCCGACGAGGCCGCGCTGCCGATGCACTCATCGGTCAATGTCGGCAAAGCCGGCGACCCGGCGCTCTTCTTCGGCCTCTCCGGCACAGGCAAGACGACGCTATCCGCCGATCCGGATCGCAGCCTCATCGGCGACGACGAGCATGGCTGGGGCGCCGATGGGCTCTTCAACTTCGAGGGCGGCTGCTACGCCAAGACGATTCGCCTGTCGCCGATGTACGAGCCCGACATCTTTGCCACCACCCGCCGCTTCGGCACCATCCTCGAGAACGTCGACCTCGACGAGCGGACGCGGGAGATCGACCTGGACTCGGAGCGCTTGACGGAGAACACTCGTGGCGCGTATCCGCTCGAGTTCATCGGCAACGCCGATCCGACCGGCATGGCCGGCCACCCGCGCGCTGTCGTGTTCCTCACCGCCGATGCGTTCGGCATCCTGCCCCCCATCAGCCGCCTGACACGCGAGCAGGCCCAGTACCACTTCATCAGCGGCTACACCGCCAAGCTGGCCGGCACCGAGATCGGCGTCACCGAGCCACGCGCCACGTTCTCGGCGGGGTTCGGCGCACCGTTCCTGCCCCGCCATCCCGGCGAGTACGCCGCCATGCTCGATGAGCGCCTCGAGCGCCACGACGTCCCGGTCTGGCTGGTGAACACCGGATGGACCGGCGGCCCGTACGGCGTCGGCGAGCGGATGCGCATCGACCACACCCGGAACATGGTGCGCGCCGCCCTGGCCGGCGAGCTGCGCGCCGTCGACTACGAGGTCGACCCGGTGTTCGGTGTCGAGATCCCGACGTCGGTGCCGGGCGTCCCGGTCGACGTGCTCCGGCCGCGCTCGACCTGGGCCGATCCTGCCGCATACGACGAGAAGGCCCGTGAGCTGGCCGAGATGTTCGCTGAGAACTTCGCCGACTACGCCGATGGTGTGCCCGAAGCGGTCCGTCGCGCCGGCCCGAGGGTCGATCGTCCGGCCGCGTCGCGGCGGTCGCGGATCAGGACCGACGAGGCGCCCACCGACTGAGGTAGCAGTCCTCGGTACGCACCCTCACCTGCACACGCGCGAGTCGGAGACAGCGTCCGTCAGCCGGGCGGTCCGAAGAAGAGGTCGAGCCACTGCTCGAGCATCGGCCTGGGCGGCGCGAGCTCGGCGGCGAGCGCCGCCGGCAGCGGGGCCTCCGCGCCCGGCGGAATGATGAGGACCTGCTCGCCCGGCGCGCCGAGGTTCGCCAGCCGCCGCGCCTCCGCGCTGATGTACGCGTCACTGCGCAGGTAGTCGAGCTCACGCTGCAGCGCGGCGTTCTCGGCCTCGACCTCAGCGACCTGAGCCTCGATCGCAACCGCGCGCTGCCCGATCTCCCAATTGGCGTACACCTGCCGACCGAACTGGACTGCCAGCAGGACGCCGACGATGACGACCACCACCATCCAGGCCACGCCTCCGCGTGACGCGGGCAGCCGCCAGCGCGGCCGCATGCGGGCGGGCCCTGGCGCCTCGGCGGACACGTCGATGCCGGTCATGTGTGGAAAAGTCTACCCGACGTTACCCACCGTCCAGCGGCCATCACCGCCTCCACGTCGAGCGCATCGTCGAGGACGACGAGGTCCGCCTCATTGCCCGCCCGAATCGAGCCGATCCGGCCGGCCAGCCCGAGGACACTCGCCGGAACGGTCGCGGCAGCGGCCGCCGCCACGGCGATCGGAAGGCCCAGGTCGAGCACCGCGCGGCGCACCGCGCGATCCATGGTCAGCGCGCTGCCGGCCAGGGTCACCCCGTCGGCCAGGCGTGGCGCGACGTCGCTCGAGCCGGCCGCCCGGGTCGCGTCGGTCACCAAGGCAATTCGCCCGGGCGCCGCGGCGAAGGCGACGCGGGCCACGGCATCGTGGACGTGCACGCCGTCGTTGATGAGCTCGCACGTCGCCGATGGGTGCGCGAGCGCCGCGCCGGCAAGTCCCGGCTCGCGGTGATGCCAGGGCCGCATCCCGTTGAACAGGTGGGTCACGAGCGTCGCCCCGGCGTCGAACGCGGCCATGGCGGCGTGGTGGCCGGCATCCGAGTGACCGATGGCGCCGACGGCACCCGAGGCCACGACGGCGCGCAGCAGGTCGAGCCCGCCGGGGAGCTCGGGCGCGAGCGTGACGACGCGCACGCTGTCGCCGGACGCGGCCCGCAGCCGCTCGAAGGTCGCCACGTCGGGCGCGAGCAGGTCGCTCGGATCGTGCGCGCCGGCCCTCAGCGGGTTGAGGAACGGTCCCTCCAGGTGCGCCCCCTGCACGCCGCCCTCTCCGGCCAGCTCCGACACCGCACGCAGCGTGGCGAGCATCTCGTCGAGCGGAGCGGACATGACGCTCACGACCAGGCTGGTCGTCCCGTGCGCCCGGTGGAAGCCAACGGCGGCGCGGATCTCCTCCGCATCGGCGGACTGCATCGAGTGGCCGCCGCCGCCATGCACGTGAAGGTCGACGAAGCCGGGCAGCAGGTGGCGTCCACCCAGCGTGACGCGCTCGGCGCCGTCCGGGCCGGCACCGGTCCCCACCCTCGCGATGCGGTCGCCCGCGACGAGGACCCAGCCGGGATCCAGGACCCCGTCGGGCGTCACGACACGCGCATCGGTCAGGAGCATGACGACATTGTGCCCGCGCCCGCGACAGCCGAGCTGTCACATCGGCTCATGAGGATTCGAACACCTGTGCTAGATTTCACGAATCGAACGCATGTTCGGTTTCCGGAAGGGGCACGCAGGAGGAGCCGATGCTGACCGAACGCCCGACGAGCGCCTCAGACGCCATCGATGCCGTGATCGGCGATCCGGCGATCATGCGCATGGTCACCGCCCATCGCGTCCTCGAGCCGCGGCCGCCGCGCCACGCCCCGTGGCCGGAGGACCTCGATCCCCGCATCGTCGACGGCCTGCGCACGCTCGGCGTCGAGGCGCCCTACGTCCACCAGGCGGCGTCGATCGAGGCCGCCCGCGCCGGGCGCCACGTGGTGGTCGTGACGCCCACCGCGTCGGGCAAGACGCTCTGCTACAACGTGCCCGTCCTCGACGCGGTCGCGCGCGACCCCGCGGCCCGAGCCCTCTACCTCTTCCCCACCAAGGCCCTCGCCGCCGACCAGCTCGACGAGCTGCGCTCGCTGGCGCGGGCGGCCGGCATCGGCCTGAAGACGCACACCTACGACGGCGACACGCCCGCCAACGTGCGCAGCGTGGTGCGTGCCGCCGGCCAGGTGGCGATCACGAACCCCGACATGCTCCACTCGGCGATCCTTCCGCACCACACGAAGTGGTTCAAGCTGTTCGAGAACCTGCAGTTCGTGGTCGTCGACGAGCTGCACACCTATCGCGGCCTGTTCGGCAGCCACGTCGCCAACGTCATCCGCCGCCTGCGGCGCATCTGCCGCCACTACGGCTCCGACCCGACCTTCATCTGCGCCAGCGCCACGATCGCCAACCCGCGCGAGCTGGCCGAGCGCCTGATCGAGGCCCCGGTCGAGCTGGTGGACGACAACGGCGCGCCGCGCGGCAGGAAGCACGTCCTGGTCATGAACCCGCCGGTCGCCAACGAGGAGCTCGGCATCCGTGGCTCGGCCCTGCTCACCGGCCAGCGGCTCGCCGAGCGGTTGATCGGCGGCGGTGTCCAGACGATCGCCTTTGCGAGATCGCGCACGGCGGTCGAGGTGCTGACCAGCTACCTGCGCGAGACCTTCGCCCCGCAACCCGGCCATCCGCACACGATCCGCGGCTACCGCGGCGGCTACCTGCCGAACGAGCGCCGCGAGATCGAGGCCGGCCTGCGCGACGGACGCGTCCGCGGCGTCGTGGCGACGAACGCGCTCGAGCTGGGCATCGACATCGGCAGCCTCGACGCGGCCATCAGCGTCGGCTACCCCGGGACGATCGCCTCCACCTGGCAGCAGATGGGACGCGCCGGCCGGCGAACCGGCACGAGCCTGTCCGCCCTCGTCTGCTCGTCCGCGCCGATCGACCAGTTCCTGGCAACGCATCCCGACTACCTGTTCGACCGCTCGCCCGAGCACGGCCTGGTCAATCCAGACAACCTGTACGTGCTGCTGAACCATCTGCGCGCGTCGAGCTTCGAGCTGCCGGTGCCGGCCACGGAGCGCTTCGGCATCGAGGAGACGCCGATGCTGCTCGACGTCCTCGCCGAGGACGGCTACGTCCGCCGCGCCGACGA
>CAYVCE010000110.1:0-4378 GCA_964449915.1 uncultured Steroidobacteraceae bacterium
CTCAAGGAGGTCGACCGCCTGGCCCGCATTCCCAGCGCAAGCCCGGAGCAGGGCGTCATCCGTACCTACGTCGATTGGCTGGTGAGCCTGCCGTGGGGCGTCACGACCGACGACAACCTCGACCTCGACGATGCCGAGAAGATCCTGAACGAGGACCACTGGGGCCTCGAGAAGGTCAAGGAGCGGATCGTCGAGTACATGGCCGTGCGCAAGCTGGCCGACAAGATCCGCTCGCCGATCCTGCTCTTCGTCGGTCCGCCCGGCGTGGGCAAGACGAGCCTCGGCAAGTCGATCGCCCGCGCCATGGGCCGCAAGTTCGTGCGCATGAGCCTCGGCGGCATCCACGACGAGGCCGAGATCCGTGGCCATCGGCGCACCTACATCGGCGCGCTGCCCGGCCGGGTGATCCAGAACATCAAGACCGCCGGGAGCGCGAACCCGGTGTTCATGCTCGACGAGATCGACAAGGTCGGCATGGACTTCCGTGGCGATCCGTCATCGGCACTGCTGGAGGTGCTCGATCCGGAGCAGAACTTCAGCTTCGCCGACAACTACCTCGAGGTGCCGTTCGACCTGAGCAAGGTGCTCTTCATCGCCACGGCCAACATGGTCGACACGATCCCTCCGGCCCTGCGCGACCGGATGGAGATGATCCAGCTGGCGGGCTACACGCAGCTGGAGCGGGTCCGGATCGCGGAGCGCTTCCTGGTGCCCAAGCAGCTCGAGGCGCACGGCCTGACCGAAGAGAACCTCACCTTCGACGAGGCGGCGCTGGTGCGGCTGATCCAGGCCTTCACCCGCGAGGCGGGGGTCCGCAACCTTGAGCGCGAGATCGCCAACGTGGCGCGCATGGTCGCGCGGCGCGTGGCCGGCGACGCGAAGACGAAGGTCGTGGTCAAGGCCGAGGATCTCGAGGAGTACCTCGGGCCGGGACGGTTCGAGTACGGCGAGCTGGAGGCCGAGGACACCATCGGCATGGTCACCGGACTGGTGGTCAGCGACGCGGGTGGCGACATCGTGCAGGTCGAGGCGACCCGCATGGACGGCAAGGACGACTTCATCCTGACCGGGCAGCTGGGCAGCGTGATGCAGGAGTCGGCGCGCGCCGGGATGAGCTACATCCGGTCGCGGACGAAGGAGCTCGGGATCGACCCGGGTGCCTTCGAGAAGACGACCGTCCACATCCATGTCCCGGCCGGCGCGACCCCGAAGGACGGGCCGAGCGCGGGCGTCACGATGGCGACCGCCATGGCCAGCCTCCTGACCGGCAAGCCGGCGCGGCGCGACCTGGCCATGACCGGCGAGATCACCCTTCGCGGCCGCGTGCTGCCGATCGGCGGGCTGAAGTCGAAGCTGCTCGCGGCGCACCTGGCCGGGGTGAAGACGGTCCTCATCCCCGCTCGCAACGAGAAGGACCTGGTGGACGTGCCCGACGAGGTGCGCCAGCAGCTGCGGATCGTTCCGGTCGAGAACATGGACCAGGTCCTGGCCGAGGCGCTCATCGACGCGCCCCGGCCGGCGGCCCGCATCAAGGCCGAGCGCGAGGAGCGCCAGCAGCTCGTCACGCGTCGACCGCGACGGCAGCGAAAGCCGAAGGAGGAGACGCCGATCGCCGCGACCGGTGACGGCAAGGCCCCCTCCGAGCAGCCCCCGGCGGGCCAGCCCGCCTGACGGCGTGCAGCCGCCTGGAGCGCGCCGATCTACCGGTGTGATGCGGCCCGGGTCCCTTCCCGGGCGCCGTTACGCCGATCGGTCGGCGGCTCGCGTGCCTGACGCGCGGCCGGAGGCCGGCTTCGTGCGCGCTGCTCGCCGATGCATCGGTGCAACCGGACCCGACGCGCGCCGCGGGCGTGATTTCGCCGATCCATCGGTGTCCAGCTCCCTTCGCCGGTCATCGGTGCACGCCTCGCCCCGCGCACCGCATGGCGGCGGTGCACCCGGTGCACGAACCGGAGAAGAAGCGGTCGATTCGGCATGGTTCCTTGCTCGTGCTGCACCGAATCGGGTCAAATCGGCTCGAATCAGGCAGATCGAGGCCTCAAAGTCTCCAGTTGCCTTCATCCGATGCAACGCCCACCCCACGACATAGACCGATGGACTACAAGGACTACTACGCGATCCTCGGAGTCCCGAAGACTGCGACCCAGGGCGAGATCAAGAAGGCGTACCGCAAGCTGGCCCGCGAGCTCCACCCGGACACGAACAAGGACCCCGACGCCGAGAAGCGCTTCAAGGAGACGAACGAGGCGCAGGCCGTCCTCACCGATCCCGAGAAGCGCAAGCAGTACGACGAGCTCGGCGCCAACTGGCAGGCCTACCAGCAGGCGGGGTACGGGTCGGGCGGTGCGACCGACTGGGCCGGATTCGGTGGCGCACCGGGCGGGACGCGGTGGACGTACCGGGCCGCGCCGGCGGAGGAGATGGGCGGCTTCAGCGACTTCTTCCGGCAGTTCTTCGGTGGCTCGACGGGCGGAGGAGCGAGCCCCTTCGGCTCCGGCGGTGGCTTCGAGTACGTCGACCTGTCGGGCGCGGGCACCCGCCCTCGCACGATCCGATCGGCGCAGGCGAATGCCGAGGTGACCCTCACAGAGGTCGCGACCGGCGCCGAGCGGATGGTCAGCGTCAACGGCCGCCGGCTACACGTGAAGATCCCGCCCGGCGTGAGCGACGGCTCGAAGGTCAAGCTGAGTGGCGCGCTCGACGGCGGTGACCTCGTCATCAACGTTCGCGTCCGCCCCGACCCACGCTTCGAGCGTCGCGGCACGGAGCTCCACGCGGAGCTGCCGCTCACCCTGGCGGAGGCACTCCTCGGAGCGGAGGTCCGGGTCCCGACCCCGACCGGGAGCGTCAAGCTGCGCATCCGCTCCAACACGCAGAACGGCCAGGAGATCCGCCTCAAGGGCCGTGGCCTGCCGAAGCGCGGATCGTCCGAGAAGGGCGACCTGGTTGTCACCACGCGGGTCGTGCTTCCCAGGCTCGACGACGAGGCCCGCGAGAAGCTCGAGCCGATCCTGGCTGCCAACCCGCAGCCGGACCCGCGCACACGGTCCCACTAGTCTACGACTAGTCTGATAGGATTCACCGATGAAACAGATGGGCGCCTACGAGGCGAAGACGCATCTCTCTCGCCTGCTCGATGAGGTCGAGCGCGGTGAGTCGTATGCCATCACGAAGCATGGTCGGCCTGTGGCGCTGCTGATCCCGGTCGCGTCCGGGCGCACAGGAATGACGGTCGCCGAGGCGATCGAGGGACTCCGTAGATTCCGGGCCGCCCGATCCCTTGGCGATGTCACCGTGCGGGAGTTGATCAATGACGGCCGACGTTAGGACGATCGGGGTGGGGGGGTTCGTGGTGGACGCGTCGATCGCGCTCAGCTGGTGCTTCGAGGACGAGACGTCGCCCTTGACCGATGCGGTCCTCGAGCGCCTGTTGGACGTGCCGGCGCTTGCCCCGGGCATCTGGCCACTCGAGGTGGCCAACGGCCTGCGCTCCGCCGAACGGCGGGGCCGCATCGACGAGCAGTCGATTCCCGCAGCCACGCAGCTCCTCATGGCGCTGCCGATTCACGTCGACGAGTCCATCGGACTCGAGCCGGCTCTCGGGCGCGTCCTGCAGCTGGCGCGAACCGTCGGCCTCACCGCGTACGACGCCACCTATCTCGATCTCGCCACGAGACGCGGCCTGCCGCTTGCGACCGCGGACGAAGGGCTGGCCCGCGCAGCACGAGCCATTGGCGTAGAGCTCGTGGAGGGCGACTGACAGACCGATGCGCACCGACCGTTTCACCCAGCGCGCGACCGAGGCCATCGTCAGCGCCCAGCAGCTGGCGGAGAGCGAGGGTCACCCGCAGCTCGAGGTCGCCCACCTGGTGCTCGTGCTGGCCGAACAGCCGGACGGCGTCGTCCCGGCGGTCCTGGACCGCATCGGCACGCGGCCGGCAGCCGTGGCCGATGCACTGCGCGCCGAGCTGGCGAAGCTGCCGAAGGTGTCGGGTGTCGCCCAGCAGCTCCAGCTGTCGAACGAGGCGCGCCGCGTCCTGTCCGACGCGCACGCCGTGGCCGAACGCATGCACGACGAGTACGTCTCGACCGAGCACCTCCTGCTTGCCACCCTCGAGGCCGGCGACTCAACAGGGGCGCGCATCATGCAGGCGGCGGGAGTGACGCCCGCATCGGTCCTGGAAGCGCTCACCCGGATCAGAGGGAGCCAGCGCGTGACGAGCGAGAACCCCGAGGCAACCTACGAGGCCCTGCAGAAGTACGGCCGCGACCTGACCGATGCGGCCCGCAAGGGGGCGCTCGACCCGGTCATCGGGCGCGACGAGGAGATCCGCCGCGTCATCCAGGTGCTCAGCCGGCGGACCAAGAACAACCCGGT
>CAYVCE010000111.1:0-11376 GCA_964449915.1 uncultured Steroidobacteraceae bacterium
GTCTCTTCCCCAGCGGCGATTGAACGGTCGCCGGCTCGGCGCTCTCATACTCACCGATTGGCCGCGGTTCGTGGCCAGCGCACAGTTCGGGTGAGGCGTGGAGCGCGAGCTCGTCGAGCGGGCGATGCACGGCGATGAAGAGGCATTCGACACGCTTGTCGGACGCATCGGCGACTCCCTGCACTCCGCGGCGCGCAGGATCCTGCGCGACACGACACTCGCCCAGGACGCCACACAACAGGCATTGCTTGATGCCTGGCGGAGTCTGCCGCAGCTGAGGGACCCCGATCGGTTCGAGGCCTGGACCCATCGGCTCCTCGTGAACGCCTGCTACGCCGAAGCGCGCCGCGAGCGAGGTCATCGCGGCAACCTGCGGCTGCTGCCTCACGACGGCGGAAGCTCTCCGGACTCGACCTCTCGCATCGCCCTCCAGGACCAGCTCGACCGTGGTTTTCGCCGCCTCAGCGTCGAGCATCGCACGGTCGTCGTGCTGGTCCACTACCTGGGCCTGAGCCCGACCGAGGCCGCCGAACGGATGGGGACGCCCGCCGGCACGGCGCGATCTCGGCTGCACTACGCGCTTCAAGAACTGCGCTCGGCGCTCGAAGCCGATGCGCGCCCGGTCCAAACGCGAGGCACGGCATGACACGCAACGACGACTTCATCGGTCAGCTCGAGGGCTACCTCGACGAGTACGAGGGCAGCACACCGTTGCCCGAGGCCGTCCGCACTGCCGTCCGTGCCCAGCTTCCGTCGATCAGTCAGCGCCCGTCCTGGTGGCCGGCGCGGAGGTTCCCCGAGATGAACAACGTTGTGAAGTTCGGTGTTGCGGCGGCCCTGGTGGGCGCCGCTGTGCTGCTCGGCTTCAGCTACCTCGTCGCCCCCAACGTCGGAGGCCCGGGCCTGGGCGACCCCACCTCGACGCCGACGCCATCCCCCACGGTCGCCCCCGACCCGTCGCCCAGCCCGGCTTGGCCCGAGGGTACGCTCGAAGCGGGACGGCACGAAGTCAGTCACGAAGGCGTCGCGTTCTCCTTCGAGGTTCCCGACGGATGGAGGTCGACACCCGGATTCATCGAGTCCGGGACATTCCCGACCGATGGGTATCGGTGGATCATGTATCACCAGAGATTCAACGCCGTGGCAAGGGACCGATGCACCACCGCATCGACCATCGTCGGCCCGTCAGTGGAGGACCTCGCGAACGCCATGACCGCTATCCCCGGCACCGTCGCCGAGGACCCCGTTGATACGACGCTCGGCGGTCTCCCGGCGCAGATGGTCCAGCTGACCCTCGAGCCGGACGTGCCGTGTCCGCTGGACGAGTTCTGGCTCTTCGGGTCCGAATCGGCGTACCCCAACGCCCCGGACAGCACGATCCGCGTGTGGGTCTTCGAGCTCGACGGCTCGCGCTACTCGATCTTCACCGATCAGGTCGGCTCCGATGCGGCCATCGGACAGGAGATCATCGACATCGTGGAGTCGACCGAGTTCGAGTGAACCCTCAGGGCCTCGATAGTGGACGATTCCACACAAGCTTCCACCAGGAGCCGGGTCAGATCGACCGCGTCGACTTCGTCGATGTGACCACACCCTGCAAGGCCATCGGCCGCCGGAGCGATCCGGCGGCCAGCCCTGTCTCGGGAGCGATCTGTGGTGCGAAGATCGATTGACGAACACGTCCAGCGACTCATACAGGACAGGCGGGCCCACCTCGGGATCGCAGTGAGGCAGGAACGTGGAGCGTCAGCTGGTGATCAGGGCGCAGGAAGGCGATCATGACGCCTTCGACCAGGTCGCATCCCAACTGGTCGATCGGTTCTATGCGATCGCCTACCGCATCCTGCGGAACGGGCCGAGCGCCGAGGACGCAACCCAGCAGGCGCTGGTCGACATCTGGCGCCATCTGCCATCACTCCGCGATCCTGATCGGCTCGACGCCTGGGCGTACCGGCTCCTCGTGAATGCCGCATACGCCGAGCACCGCCGCCGGCGCCGCGAGGCTCCTCCTGGGGCTCTGACCGACGGCGCCGCCGACACCGACCCGTACCCATCGGTCCACGATCGGGATCAGCTGGAGCGCGGGTTCGCCCGACTCACCGCCGAGCAACGTGCTGTCCTGGTCCTCCAGCACTACCTCGACATGACGCATGACGAGATGGCGGGCGTGCTCGGTGTGCCGGTCGGCACCGTCCGTTCGCGGCTGCATGGTGCGCGAGGAGCCATGCGTGCCGCGCTCGAGGCCGATGCCCGGCCCTCCACCCGGGAGTGGCCGGCATGAACGACCGCAACTTCGATCAGCTTCTCGATGCGTGGATGGACCTCGGGCCGCACGTCGCGCCCGCACGGGTCGTGGAGGCGGTCCGCCTCGAGGCCCGATCCACGCGCCAGATGCCCCCCGCACTCAGCAGGTGGGCCACGCGGAGGTTCCCGAGCATGAACAACTACCTGCGCATCGGCGCAGCGGCGGCCGTCCTGGTCATCGCGGCGGCGTTGGGCTACAGCTACCTAATCGCCCCGAATGTGGGTGCGCCAGACCCCGGCCCGACGGCGACGCCGACGCTTGTGCCGACGTTGGCGCCGGTGCCCAGGGAGCCGCTCGACATTCAGCCGGAGGGTGAGCCGCTCGAGCCCGGATCGTACTTCACGACCGTGGCTGGCCATCGGATCACGTTCACGGTGCCCGAAGGCTGGCAGCTGAACGTCGTCCCGCGGGTCGTGTGGACGGAGAACTCCGCGGTGCGGCTGGGCTTCGGGCAGGTCGACAGCATCTACGCGGATCCGTGCCAGCCAGATCTCGGCGTTCTCGATCCGCCACCTGGCCCGACCGCCGACGATCTTGCCTCGGCGCTCGCCGCGATCCCGGACGTCGTCGCGACGACCGCGGATGAGGAGATCTCGGGGTTCAGTGCCCGCTACGTGGAACTCGATGTCCCCAACACGTTCCTCAGCTGCAGCCCGGACTTCAGTGAGGCCCTCCTCAGCGGCGATGGTCCGCTGGAACCCGGCACCCACCGGTTCTGGGTGCTGGATGTCGGCGGCGACCGAATCGTGATCAGCACCGTGATTCGCCGCGGGGCATTGGCTCGAGAGGTGGACGAGCTCGACGAGATCGTCGGGTCGATCCAGATCGACACGCCGTAGCGCCCACTCGAACCTCGCGGCCGGCCGCCGGAGCATCCGGTGGTCGGCCCTCGCGTGGCACCATGTGCGGATGAGCTTTGCCTCCGACACCGAGTCATTCTTCGCCGACTACTTCCGCCTCTACCCCGTCCACGCCACGGAGGCCGGCAACCACGAGCACGACGATCGCTGGCCCGATCTGACCGAAGCCGCCGCCAACGCACGACAGTCGTGGCTCGCCACGGCCCGCACGCGGCTGGAGGCTGCCGACGGCCTTGACCGCGACGAGGAGATCGATCGTCGCGTGCTGCTCGACCAGGTGGACGGCCTGATCTTCGACGAGGAGGAGCTCGACGAGATGTCGTGGAGCCCGATCGTGTACAGCTACCTGCTGGGCGCCGGCTTATTCGGGCTGCTGAGCCGCGAGTTCGCGCCGCTGCCGGATCGGCTCGCGAGCGCCGCGGGACGCATGGAGGGCATCCCTGCCGTGCTGGATGCGGCACGTGCCAACCTCGCCTCGGGCCGGGGCCGCCCGGTGAGCGCTTTCCATGTCGAGAAGGCCATCAAGACGATGCCTGGCGTGGCCGACCTGTGTCGCACGGCAGCCACGCTTGCGGCAGATGTCGACTACCGCGCGCTGCGCGACCGGGTCGAGGCCGCCGCGATCGAGGGGTCGGCCGAGGTCGAGGCCTTCACCGAGTGGCTGCGCGACGACCTGCTCCCGACCGCGCAGGGCGACTTCCGGCTGGGTCCCGAGCTTTACGAGCACAAGTTCCAGCATCGGCTCAAGGCGACCGTGACCCCGGCGGAGCTCGAATCCCGAGCCGCTGTGGCCTACGACGAGGTGCGGGCCGAGATGCTCAGGCTGGCGCGCGAGCTGTGGCCGGCGTGGATCGGTGACGAGCCGATGCCCGAGGACGGCAACGCGCTGACGCGGCGGGTGTTGGACGCCATCGCGGTCGACCACCCGAAGGCCGACGAGCTGCTGGACTTCTGTCGGGCCGAGCACGAGCGGATCGAGGCCTTCATCCGCGAGCGGGACCTCATCGGCCTTGCGGATGATCCGCTCCAGATCATCTGGACCCCTCCGTTCCTGCGCGCCTTCGGCGGCGCGATGCTCATCCCGCCCGGGCCGCTCGACCGAGGGCAGGACAGCTTCTTCGCCATCACCCCGCCACCGGACGACTGGACCGATGAGCAGGTCGAGTCCTTCCTGCGCGAGTACAACGCCCGTCAGCTGCGGCTGCTCACCATCCACGAGGCGGTCCCCGGCCACTACCTCCAGCTGGCGTGGTCGAACCGATGCGACTCGCTGCCGCGCTCGGTCTTTGCCTCGGGCGTGTTCGCCGAGGGCTGGGCCGTGTACGTGACGCAGGTCATGGTCGACGCCGGCTACGGGGCGGACGATCCCGCGCTGCGCCTCAACCACTGGAAGTACTTCCTGCGCGCCGTCACGAACACGCTGATGGACATCCGCATCCACGCCGGTTCCATGACGGAGGAGGAGGCGATGTCGATGATGGTCGACGGAGGCTTCCAGGAACGCTCCGAGGCGAGCGAGAAGTGGTCGCGCGCCCGCCTGTCGAGCACCCAGCTGTGCGAGTACTACCTCGGCAGCGTCGAGATGACCGAGCTCGAGCGCGAGGCTCGCCGCCGCGCCGACGACGGCGAGTTCGCGTGGCGGCCCTTCCTGGAGTCGGTGATCAGCCACGGGACGCCCTCGATGCCGGTCATCCGAGACATCCTGTTCGACGGCGCATGAGCACCGCGCCAGGGCCGTCCAGCGCCGGCTCGGCTATGCATCGGGCGCATGGGTGACGGCCAGCGGCGCGGGCTTACCGTCAATTAGCCGGCCGGTGAGTATGCCAGGGGCCGTTGGCTGGGCGGGACCGTCAGCGACCCGGTTTCGATTCGCCGGGTGACTATCTGACGGGGGAACGACCGCGAAAGCCGCCACCCATTCGCGCGGCGCATCGATTGGCGGTTGCGTGGCCGGCGTCGCCCGCGACGCCCAGCCGGCGCGGCTCAGGGAGCGGCGGCTGCCGCGGGAGTCGGCGCCGGGGACGGCTTCGGCACGCCGACAAGCTCGAGCAGCGACGGACCGCTCGGCGGCGTCGCGGCCAGCATCCCGGCCAGGTCGACGTGCGTGCGGTTGACCAGGAGGACGAGGGTCACGTTCTGCTCGGGCAGGTGGAGCAGGAGCGAGGTGTACGTCTTCAGCATCCCGGTATGGCCGTGGCCGACCGCGCCGGCCACCTCGATGCGCTGCACGCCGAGCCCGTAGTCATCGGCGTTGAGCTTCATCATCTCGGCGCGTGAGGCCTCGCCCAGGACGACGTCGCCGTACAGCGCATCTCCCCAGCGCGCCAGGTCGGTTGCCGACGCGCTCATCGCGCCCGAGGCCCAGAAGATGGTGGCCCACGCCGGCTCGAGCGGGCTGTTGCGGCCGGCGCGTGCGGTGATGATGCTCGCGCTGCGGAGGCCCAACGGGCGGAAGAAGCGCCGGTCCAGCTCGCGGGACAGCGTGGCGCCGGTCACCTTCTCGATCACCATGCCGAGCAGGTAGTAGTTGGTGTTTGCGTAGGCCCAGCCCTCGCCCGGTCGGTACCAGGGTGCGTGGAGGGTCGCCATGATCTCGGCCGCGCTCCAGGCGTGCTCCGGATGCTGCTCGATGCCGACCTTGGTGGTGTCGTTGAAGACATCGGCCAGGCCGCTGGTGTGGTCGAGCAGCTGGCGGATCGTGATGTCCGGCGTGATGGCGCGCTCGTCGGGAAGATGCGTGCTCACCGAGTCGCCCAGGCTCAGCCGGCCCTCTTCCACGAGCTGGAGGATCGTGGCGGCCACGAACGTCTTCGCCACGCTGCCGATGACGAGCGGGTCATCGCCGTCCAGCGGAGTGACGCCATCGCGGTACCGGCCGGAGGCTCCGCTCCACAGCAGCTCTCCGTCGCGCACCGCGGCGAACGTCACGCCGTAGGCGCCGCCGAGTGCGCGGGCGGCCTCGACCGCGGCGAGGAAGCGGGCGTCATCGACCGCCTGCACCGCGGGCACCGCAGCGGCGCGGCGGGGGACGGATGGCGCAACGTCGATCGGGCGGACGCGAGGCGGGGCGAGCGACGGGCCGACCTGGTCGATCGGCCGCACGCCGATCCCGAGTGGCTCACCCGCGTTGAGCGGGGCCAGCGTCAGGTCCGGAGAGAGGAGAACCAGCAGCGACAGCGCGAACCCGACGAAGGGCGCACGCAGGCGAGGCCTGGCACGGGAGCGCCGGACCCCCCGCACCGAGATCACTCGGGCCTCGATGGGACTGCTCGTGCGCGCATCATCACCTATTCACGACCCGGAACTCAACCTACTTTCGTCATTTCCGGGCTTGCCGGAAGTGCCAAATGTTGTTAGCATTGCTAATGAATGAGGATGCTCCCGCTGCCTTTGCGCGCCCCACGCCGCCCGCCACGGGCGGCGTCGTCGTCGCCTGCCGGATCGGGATGGCGGCGGGGGATGAGTGCCATGCGCCACCGGAACTATCGGCTCTACTGGTTCGGCCAGATCGGAAGCCTGGTCGGGGCGTGGATGCAGTCGGTCGCGCAGCCATGGCTGGTGCTCGAGCTCGGCGGCTCGCCGTTGCAGCTGGGCCTCGTGCTGGCGCTCATGTTCGCGCCGTCGATGTTCCTGGCGCCCATCGGCGGCGTCCTCGCCGACCGGGTCGACAAGCGCCGCACGCTGCTGGTGCTCAACGCGGTGGCCATGGTCCAGGCAGCCACCCTGTTCGTGCTGGCCGCCACCGGGATGGTCGAGATCTGGCATGTCTATGTCCTTGCCCTCGCGGCGGGCTTCGTGAACGCCATCGAGATGCCGGTGCGGCAGGCGTTCGCCGCGGAGCTGGTGCCGCCCGATGACCTGGTGAACGCAATCGCCCTCAACTCGACCAGCTTCAACCTGTCGCGCGTCGTTGGCCCGGCCATCGCCGGCGTGACGATCGCGGCGTTCGGGGTCGCCATCAACTTCGGCATCAACGCGGTCAGCTATCTGTCGGTGCTGATCGGGCTGTGGATGCTCGAGGGCACCGAGTTGCGTCGTATCCGGCGCCCGGCGGTCTTCCCGTCCGTGCGCGCCAGCCTCGTCGAGGGGGTGCGCTTCGCGGTTCGCACCCCGACCGTGCTGTGGCCGCTCGTCCTGCTCGGCGGCATGGCGACCCTGGCAATGAACTTCCAGACGCTCCTGCCGCTCTTCACCCGCGACACGCTCGGCCTCGACTCGGGCGGGTACGGGGCGCTCTTCGCGGCGATGGGGGCCGGCTCGCTGCTCGGCTCGCTGATCCTGGCCTTCGCCACCAGCCAGCGCCCGATGCTCGGCTTGATCCTCGGCGGCGGCGCGGCGTTCCTGGTGCTCGAGCTGGCGCTCGGCCTGGTGCGCAGCCCGCTGCTCGCCTTCCCGCTGGTGTTCGGGATCGGGCTGGCCTCGATGCTGATGGTGAACACCATCAACGTGACGATCCAGAACAGCGTCCCCGATGCGCTGCGCGGGCGGGTCATGTCGCTCTACGTCACCGT
This sequence comes from uncultured Steroidobacteraceae bacterium, assembly GCA_964449915.1. Classification (GTDB taxonomy): domain Bacteria; phylum Chloroflexota; class Limnocylindria; order QHBO01; family QHBO01; genus JACDBZ01. The sequence continues at coordinate 7,677 of CAYVCE010000111.1, forward strand.
CTTCGCCGGCACCGCGCCGATCGGCGGCCTGTTCGCCGGCGCCGTGGCGCAGGGGTTCGGGGCACCGTTCGCCCTGAGCCTCGGCGCGGGCCTGGCGGTCGCGGTGCTGCTGGTCGCGGCATGGCACCTGCGCTCCGTCCGCCTGCCATCCGCCGCCGTCCTGAGCGGCAGCGAGGAGGTGCCCGATCGCGCCCCGCCGGTGATCGCCCGCGCCGCGTGACCGCGACCCGGGAGCGTTGTTAGCATGAGCAACTTCCCGGAGAGCTGAGCCTTGGCCGATCCCGTCCCCGGTGCGCGACCCGACCAGCCACGCCCGCTCCCGCTGCGCGCCGCGGGGGGCGGGCTGCGGCGAGGCTTCGCCGCCCTCGGGGTCCGCAACTACCGCCTCTACTGGACGGGCCAGGTCGTCAGCCTGATCGGCACCTGGATGCAGCAGGTCAGCCTGCCGTGGCTGGTCCTCGCACTGGGCGGCACCCCGATCCAGCTCGGCTTCGTGGCGGTGCTCCAGTTCGGCCCGTCCATGCTGCTGGCACCGTTCGGCGGCGTGTTCGCCGATCGGATCGACAAGCGCCGCGCGCTCATCGGCACCCAGATCGCCGCCTGCGGCCAGGCGTTCGTGCTCTTCGTGCTCACCGCCACCGGTGTCGTCGAGATCCCCATGGTGATGGGCATGGCCTTCGTCATGGGCCTGGTGAACGCCGTCGACATGCCGATGCGCCAGGCGCTGGCGCCCGACCTCGTGCCGCGCAACCTGCTCGCCAACGCGATCGCGCTGAACTCGATGGCCTTCAACGCGGCGCGCGTGGTCGGCCCTGCCCTGGCGGGCGTCATCATCGCCGCCGGGACGGGCTTGACCGGCTCGGCCGTGGCAGGCGTGGCAATCAACCTGGGTATCAACACGCTGACCTATGCCGGCGTTCTCACCGGCCTGCTGCGCATGAATCCGCGCGAGATTCGCCGCGCCGAACGCCCGGAGCGGCACCCGCCGGTGCTCGAGAGTCTGCGCGAGGGGATCGCGCACGCCGTTCGAACCCCGCTCGTCCTGTGGTCGCTGGTCCTGCTGGGCGGCATCGCGGCGTTCGGCTTCAACTTCCAGATCCTGCTGCCGCTGTTCGCCACCGGGATCCTGGAGCTGGAGGCCGACGGCTATGGCGCGCTGTTCGCCGCCATGGGCATCGGCTCGCTGGGCGGCTCGCTGACGCTCGCGTTCATGCGCCGCCGCCGCGCCATCCCGCTCATGCTGGTCGGAGGCACGGTCTTCACGCTGCTGCTGGTGGGCATCGCCGCGTCACGCACGGTGTGGCTCGCGGCGCCCCTGATCATGGGCGCCGGCTATGCCAGCATGCTGATGATCAACACCATCAACGCCACCATCCAGGCCAACGTGGCCGATGCGCTGCGGGGTCGAGTGATGGCGCTCTACGTCACCGTCTTCGCCGGCACGGCCCCGCTGGGTGGGCTGTTCGCCGGGGCGGTGGCCGAGGCGTGGGGGACGCCGGCGGCATTCCTGGCCGGCGCCGCGCTGTCGGCGACGACGCTCGTGATCGTTGCGCTCGGCCTGCGCGGCGCATACCGGCGCGGGACGCTCGGCGTGACGACCATCGACAGCTCGCTCGAGCACCGCGTGCCACGCGTCGCGCCCGAGGCGGGACCGGCGTCAACGGCGCGCTGAGTGCGTCGGCAGCAGGACCTGGAGCTGCTCGAGCGCGGCTGCCACGCCGCCGCGTCGCTCCTCGGGGATCGGCTCCAGCAGCTCGCGCGCGGCCTCGAGGAGGTCGCGGCGCATGGCGCGCGCCCGGCGTCGCCCGGTCGGCGTCAGCTCGAGCATCACGGCTCGCCTGTCGTGCGGGTCGGTCCCTCGATCGACGAGTCCGGCGTCGGCCAGGGTCGAGGCCAGCCGCGTGACGACCGGTGCGGTGACGAGCAGCCTTCGCGCCACCTCGGCCTGGGGTTGTGGCCCCATCGTGTCGATCAGGCGCAGCACGTTGTACTGCTGGTAGGTCAGCTCGCTCCATGTCCGGCGCCGGCGCGCATGGGCCACGAGGTGTCGCATCAGCGGCGCCACGGTACCGATCAGGCTGGCCTCGAGGCTCGACGCGTCGCTGTCGGCTGGACCCTTGCTTGCGCGCGGGGCACGAGAGCGGGGAGCGGACGAGCTGGCGGGCATCTCCATGGATCGTAGCAGTCCGACACGGCCGGGTCTGGCGCTGGCCCTGCTCGCCGTCGCGCACGCCGCGATCCATGCCCAGTCGGCGCTCATGCCGCTCGTCTACCCGATCGTGATCGTCGAGTACGGGCTCAACGAGCGCGACATCGGCACGTTCATCGCCATCACCACCGCGGTGGGCGGGTCGATGCAGCTGGCCTACGGCTTTCTGACCCGCTACGTGGCGCGCACGGCGCTGCTCGCCGGTGGGCAGCTCATCTTCGGCACCAGCCTGCTCGTCGGCGGCCTCAGCCAGTCGATCACCCAGCTCCTGGCGTCGATCAGCGTCGCGCGCATCGGCGCCAGCCCGCAGCACCCGGTCGGCAACGCGCTCCTCTCTGACGCGTTTCCACAGGAGCGCCGCGGCTTCGCGATCAGCGCCCACATCAGCGGCGGCAACGTGGGCACCATCCTCGTGCCGTTCGTCGGGGGCGCCCTGCTGGTGGCCTTCGGCTGGCAGGCAACGCTGGCGCTGTTCGGGATCCCCGCGCTCGTCAGCGGCCTGCTCCTGGCGCTCTTCATCCGCGAGGACCACGCCGCCTATCGACAGCGGGCGCGGGCGGCCGGCTCGGTACGTGCCCAGCTGCGCGAGGTTGTCGGCCGCCGCGACCTGCGCCTCATCCTCGGGGCGTCGCTCGTCGCGGCTGGGGGCCGCGGGCTCGACATCGTGGCGCCCTTCATGGTGCTCTACCTGTCGGGGCCGCTCGGCTTCGACGATGGCACCGTGCGCCTGCTCTACGCGCTCCTGCTGGTCGGGGCCGTGATCGGGCCGATCCTGGCAGGTGTCCTGTCGGACCGCATCGGCCGGCGTCCCACGCTGATCACCTACTACCTGCTCTCGGCCGCCGGCATTCTCGCCTTCCTGGCCGCAGGCGCCAACCTGTTCTTCCTGGTCCCGCTGCTCCTCCCCTTCGGCACCGCGGTGTTCAGCGAGTCACCCGTCCTGCAGGCGTTCCTGGCCGACCGCGCCACCGGACCGATGCGCGACGTCGCCTTCGCGGTGTACTTCACCTTCGCGTTCGGCATCGGCGCCTTCTGGGCCTTCATCATCGGCTCCGTGGTCGACGCCTTCGGCTACCCGATCGCCTTCGGCGTCATGGCCGCTTCGTACCTGGCGGCAGCGCTCCTGCTCGCGGCGGTGCGAGACCGCAGCGCGAGCGCCACCTAGCAGACGGGGACGTTCCGACAGATCTCGTCGACGCGCTCGTCGAGAGCGTCGATGCGATCCAGCACGTCATCCAGCCGCGAGAGCACCTCGCGGTTGGACGCCGTCTCGCCGCTCTCTGCGCCGCCCGTCGGCGAGACGTCGTCGCTGAATGCGACGACCCACGCCTGGATGTCGTTCTCGAGTTCCGCCAGGCGCATCGACAGCTCACTGATCGGTACGCCCCGCTCGAGCCCCTCGACCTGCTCGCGCAGCGTCACCACCTCCGCGCGCAGCGTCACCACCTCCGCGCGGGCGCGATCCAGGTCGCCACGCAGACCGGTGGTCTG
>CAYVCE010000112.1:0-4154 GCA_964449915.1 uncultured Steroidobacteraceae bacterium
CCCCCTGTTGCGGATTCCGGATTCGGGACGGGCGAACTATCGGAGCCTGGCGAAGCAGAGGGAGTCAGTGAGGGCGCCCGACGTGTCGCGGCGGTTGCGGACCAGCCGCGCCTCGAACGTGAACCCGGCCCGCTGCGCGACGGCCGCGCTGCGCTCGTTGGCGGCGTCACACCAGATCTCGACACGCTCGGCGTCGAGCTCGTCGAAGGCGAACGCGGCGAGACGCCGGGTGGCCTCGGTCGCGAAGCCGCGCCCTGCCATGCTCGTCCGCACCCAGTAGCCGATCTCGAAGCGCGGGACCGTCCAGTCGATCCGGTGCAGTCCGGCCGCGCCGACGAACGCGCCGCCGATGCGCGCGTAGAGGTGCAAGCGCAGGTCGCGGCGAGCCAGGAAGTCGAGATGCGCCTGACGGACGTTGGCTTCGACGTCCTCGATTGTCTGCTCGGCGTGCGCCCAGGGCATCCACGGCCGGAGTTCGTCGAGCGACTCGGCGATGGCCGCGTGCACCTCGGCGCCGTCGCCGGGAAGCGGCATCCGAATGAGCAGGCGCTCGGATTCGAACCGGTCCGGGACGTCGCGCAGGATCGGCTCGGTCATCACCCCTCCGCCGCCGGTTCGGACAGCGCTGGCGAGCCGACGTCTCGCTGCCATGCGCCGGTGGCATCTGCCAGGAGCTCGGCGACGTCGCGGACGGCGACATCGGTCCGTTGCAGGTCCGTCGTGCCGTCGCGCAGCATGATCAGGCAGAAGGGGCAGGCGGTGGCGATCTCGTCGGGCGACGTGGCGAGGGCCTGCTCGACGCGCCGATGGTTGATGCGCGTGCCCTCGCGCTCCTCCATCCACATCCGGGCGCCACCCGCCCCGCAGCACATCCCGCGACGGTGATGGAGGTCCATCTCGACGATGCTCTGGCCCGGCACCGATTCGACCACGCGCCGGCCCTCGTCGTAGACCTGGTTGTAACGGCCCAGGTAGCACGCGTCGTGGTAGGCGACGACCGCCTCGTGATGCTCGGACGGGACGAGGCGGCCCTCGGCGACAAGCCGATCCAGCAGCTGGGTGTGGTGGATGACCTGCACGCCGGTCAGGCCGAACTGCGGGTACTCGTTGCCGATCGTGTTGAAGCAGTGCGGGCAGGTCGCGACGATGGTCGAGATGCCGTGCTCGGCGTGCGCCGCCGACAGGGTCGCGACGTTCTCCTCGGCCAGCATCTGGTACAGGTACTCGTTGCCCGCGCGGCGGGCGGGGTCGCCGCTGCACGTTTCCTGTGCCCCGAGCACGGCGAACGGCACGTCGGCCTGCTTCAGCAGCTGGGCCATCGCGCGCACCACCTTGCGGTTGCGGTCGTCGAACGCCCCGGCGCAGCCGACCCAGAACAGGACGCGCCCGTCGAGCTCGCCCGACGGAGTCGTGGAATGGATCGTCCTCCACGGCCGCCCGAGGGATCGGTCCAGCCGTCGAGCGCCATCGGCCTGGCCGAGCACCTCGACATCCAGGCCCTTCGCCCAGTCAAGGCGCGCCGACTTCGGCTGGCCCCACGGGTTGCCGGCATTCTCCATGTTGCGGAAGGCGGCATTGAGCTCCTTCGGGAAACGGCTCTCCTCGAGCACGGCGTTGCGGCGAATCTCGACGATCGTGTCGACGTGCTCGATGAGCACCGGACAGCCCTCGACGCACCAGCCGCAGGTGGTGCACTGCCACACGGCCTCTTCCGGGATGACGTTGTCCATGAGCGGCAGGGCCAGCGCCTCCTCCGCGCGCTGTCTCGCCAGCCCCAGCGCGTCCTCCGAGGCCGCCGCTCCCCCGTTGGCTCCCCCCTTCCAGGCCCGCTGCGCCGATGCCGCCGCCGCCAGCGCCGTCTCGGCCGCTGCGAGCTGGTCACGGAGGCCCTCCATCAGGTGCTTGGGCGACAGCGTCTTGCCGGTCATCGAGGCCGGGCAGAACTCCATGCAGCGGCCGCACTCGGTGCACGCGAGGCCATCGGCGAGGTGCCGCCAGGTGAGGTCCTTGAGCCCCTTCGCCCCGAATACCGGCTCGGGCTCACCCTCCTCAGGCTCGGCCTCGAGGTCCATCTTGCGCAGCGCGCCGCGCGGCTCGAGGTTGCGGAAGTAGACGTTCGGCTCGCTGCTGATGATGTGCAGGTGCTTGCTGTACGGCAGGTATGCGCCGAAGCCGAGCACGAGCAGGATGTGCGCCCAGGCGGTGGTGCCGTAGCCGATGGAGGCAGCCTCCCGACCGATCGGCTCCAGTGCCAGGCTCAGTGGCCCGGCCAGGACGGCCCAGGTGCGTGACGGACTGTCGGGCTCGACGACGTACGCGAACGCGTCGCCGACCCACTCGGTCAGCACGATGCTGAAGATGAGCCCCAGGATGATGAAGGCGTCGCGCGTCAGGGCCAGCCGTGCGGGGCGGGTGATCGTGCGGCGGATGACGAAGTAGATGACCGATCCCAGCACGAGCCCGACGAACAGGTTCGCGAAGAACACGATCACGCTCCAGGCGAAGCCGCCGAGCGGCCAGCCGACGATCGTCTCGACCAGCCCGTTCGTCATGTAGTTCCCGGTCGTGGCCAGCAGCACGATGAAGCCCCAGAAGACGAACGCGTGGCTCAGCCCCGGACCGAGATCCTGGAGCAGCCGCCGCTGACCGATGACGAAGACGCCGAGCCCCTTGATCCGCTCCCAGACCCGATCGCTGCGCTCCAGCGGCCGGCCGGCCCCGAGCACGGCGAGGTGCCATCGCGCGCGGCGCCAGAACAGCACGATCGCCGCCGCCACGGGGACGACGACGAGCGGATAGAACGGGATGCTCGCTTCCATGGATTCCGCGCCATGGTAGCGGCGGGCGAGGATGGGTCGCGGTAGCACGCGCCCGTCGGATCATGCCGCCGACGAGTGGCTGACGGCCTTGCGGCCCGTTACACCGTCAGATACTCATCACCGACATGGCTCCAGCGCAGGGGACGGGGGAAGCCGTCAATCCGTGCACCGGCAATGCCCCGGGCGGCTATTTGACGGGCTCAGCGAAGCCAAGCCTGCCATTCATACCAGCAGCGCATCGACTGACGGTTCCCCAGCGTCGAACGCGGTGCATCAGTGGTCACCGCCAGCCAGCTGATCGAGGGCGTGGCGCAGGACCGGGAGCAGCGCCTCAAGCGACTCGGACGCGCCCTTCGGGGAGCCGGGAAGATTGGCAATCAGCGTCCGGCCCCGCGTGCCGACGACGCCGCGCGAGAGCGCCGCCATCGGCGTCGAGGCGAGGCCGGCGGCGCGCATGAGCTCCGCCAGCCCGGGCGCCTCGCGCTCGATGACGCGACGCGTGGCGGCCGGCGTCACGTCGGTGGGCGTCAGGCCGGTCCCGCCGGTGGTCAGGACGAGCCGATGGCCGGCATCGGCCAGGCGTACCAGGAGCGCCGCGATCTCGTCCTCGTCGTCGGCCACCACGATGGCGTCCGGCGCGACGTCGAAGCCCGCCTCGTGCAGAGCCGCGACGAGCAACGGGCCGGAGGCATCCTCGCGCTCCCCCGCCGCGGAGCGGTTCGAGCAGGTGACGACGACGGCCTCGTGCTCGGCCGACGGGACGGGCTCCGAGCGGTAGTCGCCTGACCGGCCCCCGGACTTCTCGAGCAGCTCGACACGCTCGATCACGATGTCGCGCTGGAGCGCCTTGGCCATGTCGTACAGCGTCAGTGCGGCGACCGAGGCGGCCGTCAGGGCCTCCATCTCGACGCCGGTGCGGGCGGTGGCGCGCGCCTCGGCGCGGATGTGTACGGTGCCTGCTTCGACGTCGGGCGTGAGCGCGACGTCCACGTGGTCGAGCGGCAGCGGATGGCAGAGCGGGATGAGGTCGGAGGTCCGCTTGGCGCCGCCGATGCCGGCCAGTCGAGCCGTGACCAGCGCGTCGCCCTTCGGTCCACCGGCGTCCAGCAGCGTGGCCAGCACGTCGGGACGCATGCGGACGGTCGCCCCCGCGACCGCGCGCCGCGCGGTCACCGGCTTGGCGCCCACGTCGATCATGCGCGGGGCGCCGTCGGGATCGAGGTGGCTCGGCTTCATCTCAGTGCTGCAGCAGCAGGAGCGGCTCGAACACGATGGCCTCGTACGTGTGGGAAGGCTCGGCGGCGTCCTGGCCTTCGGGGACGACGAGCAGGGCGT
>CAYVCE010000113.1:0-11383 GCA_964449915.1 uncultured Steroidobacteraceae bacterium
CGGCCAACGCATCCTCTTTCCGCTGCGCACGCCCGATCTCGATCAACGGATGCTTCGCCACACGCCGCCGTGACGGTTGCACGCGCGGGGGTTCATCGGGCTGCTTCTTGTACTGCGGTGGCCAGGGCGCATCACCCAGACCCTCGCGCTCGTGGCGTGCCGACAGCTCGATCAGACCCGCAAGCGAACATGGTTGCCCGTCAATCGCCGCATGAGGGTCGCCCAGTTTGGCGAAGCGCGCCGGTATCGAGGCAAGCGTAAAGTCCCCGGGGTCGGCCGTCTCGATTTCGTCCCAGGTGAGCGGAGCCGAGACGCGGGCATCGGGCGTGGGACGCACGGAGTACGCTCCGGCGACGGTGCGGTCTTTGGCGTTCTGGTTGTAGTCCACGAAGACGCCGTGGCGCTCCTCCTTCCACCACTTGCTGGTGGCGATCGCCGGCGCCCGGCGCTCGACCTCGCGCGCCAGGGCCAGGGCTGCGCGGCGCACGTCGGAGAAGCCCCAGCGCGGCTCGATCCGCACGTAGACGTGGATGCCGCGCGAGCCGGAGGTCTTCGGCCAGGCCGCGTAGCCGAGCTCCTCGAGAACCTCACGCACCACGAGGGCCACGGAGCGGACGTCTGCCCACGGCACGCCCGGGCCCGGATCGAGATCGACGCGCAGCTCGTCGGGGTGGTCGAGGTCGGCGGAGCGGACGGGGTGCGGGTTGAGGTCGATGCAGCCGAGGTTCACCACCCAGGCCAGCGCGGCGGCATTGTCGACCACCACCTCGTCGGCGGTTCGGCCCGACGGGAACGACAGCTCGACGGTGCGCACGAAGGCCGGCACCGACTTGGGGGCGCGCTTCTGGAAGAAGGCCTCGCCGGCGGCGCCGTCGACGAAGCGCTTGAGCGCCATCGGCCGATCGCGGACGCCGACGAGGGCGCCATCGGCCACGGCGAGGTAGTAGTTCACCATGTCGAGCTTGGTGATGCCCGCATCGGCGAAGAAGACCTTGCCGGGGTTGCTGATGGTGACCTCGTGACCGTCGAGGGTCAGGGTTTCGGACTCGGCGCGTGCCATCGGCTCAAGGGTAGCGCTACGCTCAAGGCGGCATGACCCTTGCGATGAGCCGTGACTCATGATCGAGCGCGTGCGGCGCCTTGGCGCCGTCCTCGACGCGTGGAGCGTCCGCCATCGGCTCACCCGCGTATCGCGGCGGGCGGTGAGCGGCTTCCTGGCCCACGAGGCGCTCCAATTTGCCGGCAGCATGGCCTACTTCGGCGTGCTGTCGATTTTTCAGGTGCTGCTGCTCGGGGTCGTGGTCGCCTCGTATCTGATGGGCGAGGGCGAGGCGCGCGCCTTCGTGATCGAGCAGGTTGCGTCGGGCTCGCCACTCGAGCCCGAGGTGGTCGGCGGCGTCATCGACGCGATCGTCGAGTCGCGCGGCGGCATGACGATCATCAGCTTCGCCTTTCTGACGTGGGGCGCCCTCGGCGCGTTCTCCGCGCTGTCGACCGGCATCGGCCGCGTCTTCGAGAACGCCCCACCGCGACCGTTCCTGAGGGACAAGCTGCTCGGCCTGCTCCTGATGGGGCTTACCGGTCTGCTGGCGCTGGCCTCGCTGGTCATCGGCATCGCGACCGGCGCGATCCAGGCGGTCGCGCGCGACCAGCTGGGGGGCGTGGCCGGCGGCGGGAGTGCGCTGTGGGTCATCGGGCTCGTCGTGCCGATTCTGCTCATCTTCGTCGCCTTCTGGGTCATCTACCGCGTCGTCCCCAACCGGCCGCTGTCGTGGCGCGAGGTCCTGCCGGGCGCCGTGGTGGCGGCGCTGCTGTGGACCGTCCTGCGCTTCGGCTTCACCTACTACGCCACGAACGTCGCCAACTACGACTCGGCGTTCGGCCCACTGTCAACCGGCGTCACGCTCATGGTGTTCATGTACTTCGCCGGCGTCGTCGTCCTGCTCGGCGCGGAGTTCGCGCGCGCGAGCGCTCTGGACGACGTGCTCGGGCCGATCACGGCCGCTGACCCGCGTCTCCTGCCGGTGCCGGTGGCCATGACGCCGGGCCCGGTGCCGAGGCCGAGGCGCGGCATCTCACGCTGGGCGGTGCTGGCCGGCGGCGCCCTCATCGGGCTCGTCGCGGGTCGGCTCTCCCGGCGCGACGACGACTGACTCAGCGCCCCTGCCGCCCGTGCCGGCGCGGCATCGGGACTAGACAGCCTGTAGTACCTTCGGTTACTCCCGGTGCTTCCAGGCATCGGTCAGCATCGGCCCCCACGCATCCGCTACGGGGCATAAGGGCAAATTGCACATACGGATCACCGCTCGATGAGGCGGCGTTCCCGTCTCGCCGTCACGTTCGTGGCCCTCGTGACGGTGGGGTGGAGCGTCGTCACAACCCAGCCCAGCGGCTCGGCCCTTGCCGCTGATCCCGCGGCCCAGCTTGCCGAAACCCGCGCACAGCTCGCAGACGCACAGTCGGCGCAGCAGTCACTGGCGGCTACCCTGGATCGCCAGCGCGGGGAGCTGGCCCAGCTCCAGGCCCGCTCGGCGAACCTGGATTCCCAGCTCGACATCGCACGCGCCGAGCTCGAGGCGGTGACCGCCGAGTTCAACCGCGTCAGCGGGCTGCTGGCGGAGGTTCGCGCGCAGGTGGAGGCCATCGAGGCTCATCTCGCCGACCTGCGGGCGCAGATCGACGTCCTCGACGATGAGCTGGTGACCGTCGCCGACGACATCAACCGGCGCACGGCCGACCTCAATGATCGCGAGGCCCTGCTCGAGGATCACCTGCGCGCCGCGTATGAACGCAGCCAGACCTCGCTGCTCGAGGTCCTCCTGTCGGCCGACTCGCTCGACGAGGCCACCACCCAGGTCGGCTACCTGATGACCGTTTCCGACCAGGACACCATCCTGGCCGAGGACATCCGCGCCCTCCGCGCCGAGCTCGAGACCCGCCGCGCCACCTTGCGCGATGGCCGCCGCGGGCTGGCCGATGCGCGCGCCGTGGCGCGTGAGGAGGAGGCCCTGCTCACCGCGCGCCGCGACGAGCTGACCGCCCTCGAGGCCCAGCTCGCCCAGCTCCGCGCCGCGGCCGAGGTGAAGCAGGCCGAGCAGGAGGCAGCGCTGAATGCGGCCCTCCAGGCGCAGGGCGACGTCGAGTCGCAGATCGTCAGGAACGAAGAGGCCGCGGCCGCCCAGGAGCGCCTGGCCGCACAGCTCGCCCAGCAGGCGGCCACCCAGCAGGCGGCGATCGACGAGGCGCGCCGTCGGGCGGAGGCCGAGGCAGCAGCCCGCGCTGCCGCCGAGGCCGCGGCGCGCGATGCGGCCGCCCGGGCCGAGGCGGCGCGGCGCAACGCGACCTCGATATACGGCTTCCGCTGGCCGGAGCGCAGCTTCCAGGTCACCCAGGAGTGGGGGCCGACCGGCTTCGTGCTGGAGCCGCCCTACACCTACGGCGGTACGTACTACCCACACTTCCACTCCGGCATCGACTTCTCCGGCGGCTGCGGGACGCCGATCTACTCGACCGGCGCCGGCGTGGTGGTGGCGTCGGGCCAGCCGCTGATGCCCTTCGACTCGGGCTTCGGCGTCGTCGTCGACCACGGGTCGGGGATCCAGACCTGGTACTGGCACATGCAGCCGAACGTCGTGGTCATTCCCGGCATGATCGTGACGAGCGAGTCCGTCATCGGCTACGAAGGCTCGACCGGCATGTCGACCGGCTGCCACGTCCACTTCGCCGTCAACCACGGCGGCGTGTGGGAGAACCCGCGGAACTACCTGCCTTAGGCAGCTCGCGCCGATAGACCGGCGAACGTCAGCCCAAACCTCCGGGCCCGGTATGGCCGATAGATCGGCGCCAGGCCCTACACCTGCACCGGTTCGCGAACTGCCGGCAGGTAGAGGCGATCGACGTACTCCGACAGCATCCGCGCGGTGCTGAACTGCCACAGGGCCGACGCGATCGCCGCCCGCATGGTGCCGAGCCAGGCGCGCGGCAGGCCGTCGGCGTCGCGATCGAAGAAGCGCGGCACGATCTCCTCCTCGAGGAGCCGATACAGCTCGTCGGCGTCGGCTGAGTCCTGTGCGACCTCGTCGCCGTCCGGCTCGCGGTCGCCGATCGCCCAGCCGTTCGCGCCGTTGAAGCCCTCGTCCCACCAGCCGTCCAGGATGGACACCGACGGGATGCCGTTCATGGCCGCCTTCATGCCCGACGTGCCCGAGGCCTCCATCGGCCGGCGCGGGTTGTTGAGCCAGATGTCGACGCCGCCGACGAGGAAGCGGGCGACTCGCATGTCGTAGTCCTCGAGGATGAAGACCCGGCCGCGCAGCCGGTCGGAACGGGAGAGGGTGAAGATGTCCTGGATGACCTGCTGGCCGGGCCGGTCGGCGGGGTGCGCCTTGCCAGCGATGACGATCTGGACCGGCCGTCGAGTCGACGACAGGATGTGGGCCAGGCGGCCCACGTCGCTGAACAGCAGCGCCGCGCGCTTGTAGGTCGCGAATCGCCGCGCGAAGCCGATCGTCAGCGCGTCCGGATCCAGCACGCCGCGCACGGCGCGGAGCGCGTCCGGCGACTCGCCGTGGCGCGCGAACTGGCGGGCCAGGCGGCCCTCGAGGAAGCCGACCATCTCGCGCTTCTGCTGCTGGTGGGCGCCCCACAGATCCGCGTCGTCCAGCGTGTCGATGCCGGCGAGCGGCTCCGGGCCGTTCATGTCGACCCCGAGCGGCACCCCGACGGCCCGCTGGATCAGGCGGCGCACCGGGCGTCCCAGCCAGGTCGGGACGTGAACGCCGTTCGTGATGGCCTCGATCGGATGACCGGCCAGCTCACGCCACGTCTCGGTCGCGGTCGCCCCGTGGAGCTGGCTCACGGCGTTGGCATCGGTGGCGTGGCGCAGCACGAAGGCCGTCATGTCGAACGGCGCATCGGGGTCGTCGGTGTGAGCCCGCCCGAGCTCGAGCAGCTCGCGTGGCTCCATGCGCACCGCACCGAACCACCTGTCGAGGGCGGTGGTCACCAGGTCGCGGGCGAAGACCTCGTTGCCGGCCGGGACCGGGGTGTGGATGGTGAAGACCGCATCGCGTCCGACGCGCTTCAACGCCTCGCCGGCGCCGAGCGACGGGTCGGCGGCGACCAGCTCACCGGCGCGCTCGACCAGCAGGAACGCGGAGTGCCCCTCGTTGAGATGCCACACCGCAGGCTCGATCCCGAGCGCGCGCAGCGCGCGGACGCCACCCACGCCGAGGACCAGCTCCTGGCAGAGGCGCATCTCGCGGCCGCGGACGTAGAGAATGTGGGTGATCGGCCGGTCGGCGGCATCGTTGGCGGGGATGTCGGTGTCGAGCAGCAGGATCGGGACGCGGCCGACCTGTACGACCCACACCGCGGCCCGGACGGAGCGGTCGGCGATCTCGACGGACACCCCGAGCGGTGCGCCGTCGGACCCGCGTGCCCGGCGCATCGGCAGCTGGGCGGGATCCAGGTCCGGCTGGGCGTGCTCCTGGTGGCCATCGGCGTCGATCTGCTGGCGGAAGTAGCCGCGCCGATAGAGGAGGCCGACACCGATGAAGGGCAACGCCGCGTCCGACGCCGATTTGCAGTGATCGCCGGCCAGGACGCCGAGCCCGCCCGAGTAGATCTGCATCGACTCGTGGATGCCGAACTCGGCGCAGAAGTAGGCGATCGGCCCTGGCAGGGCGCGCTCGTCCGAGCGCCGGTACCACGAATCCGATCCGTTGGCCATGTAGCGGGTGAACTCGTCGAGCACGCGGCTGGCGTCGACCATGAAGTCCTCGTCGGCGGTCAGCTCCGCCCAGCGCGCCTGGTCGGAGTACCTGAGCACTGCGATCGAGTTGCGATGGCGCGCCCAGGCGCTGGGATTGATGCGGCTGAAAAGGGACTGGGCGCGAGGGGTCCAGCTCCACCACAGGTTGTAGGCGAGCTCGTCGAGTCCCTCGAGGCCGGAAGGCAGGTGGAAGTCGTGGCCGGGCAAGGTCGGCACGCGAATGGATGTGGTCACGAGCGGGGATGATAGCGGCGCCGCGGCGTACGATGGTCGGCATGACGTCGATCCGAGAGCGGCGCGGCCTGGACGTGGCCGCGGTGCGCGACCACTTTCCGGCGCTGGCACGCACCATCGACGGCATCCCGGTGGCGTTCCTCGACGGTCCGGGCGGCACCCAGGTCCCGCGAGCGTGCATCGACGCCATCACGGCCTACCTCGAGCGCAGCAACGCCAACCATGGCGGCGCCTTCGGCGCTTCGGTCGAGACCGATGCGCTCCTCCACGAGGTCCATGCCGCCGCTGCCGACTTCATCGGCGCCCACGACCCCGCCGAGATCGCCTTCGGCGCCAACATGACGACGCTGACCTTTGCGGTGAGCCGCGCGCTCGGCCGGGACCTCCACCCCGGCGACGAGATCGTGGTGACCCGCCTGGACCACGACGCCAACGTCGCGCCGTGGCTGGCCGTGGCCGAGGACCGCGGCGCCACCGTCCGCTGGGCGACGCTTGCTCCGGACGCGGCGACGCTCGACCTCGACGCGCTGGAGGCCCTCCTCTCGCCGCGGACCAGGATCGTGGCGGTCGGCCTCGCCTCGAACGCGCTCGGGACGCTGACCGACGTCGGGCGCGTCATCGAGGCCGCCCATGCGGTCGGCGCGATCGTGTACGTGGACGCCGTGCACGCCGCCCCGCACCTGCCGATCGACGTCGCTGTGCTCCAGGCCGACCTGCTCGTCACCAGCCCGTACAAGTTCTTCGCGCCCCACCTCGGCATGCTCTATGGCCGGCGCGAGCTGCTCGAGCGCCTGGCCGCCTACCGGGTGCGTCCGGCCGGCGCCGACCTGCCGGGGAAGTGGGAGACCGGCACCCAGAACCACGAGGCCCTCGCCGGCCTGCTCGGCACGTTCGGCTACCTCGAGGCCCTCGGCGCGGCCTACGCTGACGCCGGCGACGGGGGCTCGGACCGGCGGGCGCGCCTGCGTGCGGCCATGTCGCTCATCCACGCCCGCGAGCGCGACCTCTCGCTGCACGCCCTGGAGCGCCTGGCGACGGTCCCCGGACTGCGCCTGTACGGCATCGCCGATCCCGCTCGCGTCCACGAGCGGGTGCCGACCTTCGCGTTCACGCTCGCCGGGCACCGCCCGCGGGCCGTGGCCGAACACCTCGCCGCCCGCGCAATCAGCACCTGGGATGGTGACTTCTACGCCTGGGAGCTGATCCGAGCGCTCGGTCTCGACGACGCCGGCGGCCTGGTCCGCATCGGCCTCGTTCACTACAGCACCGAGGCGGAGGTCGACCGACTGGGCGCTGCGCTCGGGGAGCTCGTCTGATGGCGAGCCGGCCCACCATCGCGCGCGCGACGACGCGCTAGGATTTGCGGCCGCATGGAAGGCTATTCGGTCACCGAGGCGGCATCGGTCCTTGGCGTGCCGACGGAGCGCGTCTGGGAGCTGCTGGCCCGCGGCATCCTGTCGGGCGCACCCGACGGCGAGACCGGCATGCGCGTCTTCCTCCAGCCCAGGCCGGCCCCCATGCCGCCCGCCGTCGACGACGCGGGGCCGGGCGGCGGTCGCGCCTCGCGTGAACCGGAGGCTGAGGCATCGCCCTTTCGCGAGCTGCTCACCGAGTTCCGCAACCTGACCGAGCGCTACGGCCAGGCGCTCCTCGCGCTCGGTGAGTCGCGCGGCGAGGTGGCATCGCTCCGCTCGCGCGTCGATCTTCTCGAGGCGCGCTTCGACCTGCGCCTGCCGATGCAACCGCCGATGCCCGCCGCCGCAGGGGCCGCGCCTGCCTGGGGCACCGGCCGGACGACGGCCCAGGTGCTGGGCGCCCCCCCCGACGCGGAACGAGCCGAGGAAGGCGCGACCGAGGAGCATCCGACGCGCCGCCGGCGTGGCCGCGGCCATCGCGCGACAGATGACTTCGCGCAGGCGCTGGCCCGCGCGGAGGATCCCAACCCGCCCGAGCTGCCCGGGGCGGCTGAGGCCGCGGCTGCGTTCGCTGGGCTGCGCGACGAGGTCGCCTCCGGGCCCGAGCCCGACCGCGCCGACGATGCCGCCCTTCCGCGCGAGCTTCCCGCGGCCGAGCCGTTCCTCGGCGACTTCGAGACCGAACCGATCCCCGACTTCGTGCTTCCGCCCGAACCCCAGCGCGAGGCGGATCCCGACGCGGTAGCCGAACGGGAGGCGGACGGGGCGCCGCAACCCGAGCCTCTCGCCGAGCCAGGGGTGGAATCCATGGCACCGGCGGAGCCGATGGAGCCAGAGCCGGAAGCGGTGTCCGAGACGGTCGCCGAGCCCGCTGATGTGATGGCTCAGCTCGAGCCTGCCCTCGAGCCCGAACTCGAGCGCGCGTCGGCTGCTGCGGAGATGGAGCCCGGTCGCGAGCCGGAGCCGGAGGTCGAGTACGCCGTCGGGATCGAGACGGGGCCCGAGCCCACCGCACAGGCCGCCCTGACTGCGGAGCCAGAACCTGAGGCCGAGGTGGTCGGACTGCGATCGGATGAGGTCGACGCTCTCCTCGCCGAGCCCGAGCCCGAGCCCGAGCCGGAAGCCGTCGCCGAGCCAGCGCCCGAGCCGGAAGCCGTCGCCGAGCCCGCGCCCGAACCCGTCGTCGAACCCGAGGCGGAAGCCGTCGCCGAGCCCGCGCCCGAGCCCGAGGCCGTCGCCGAACCCGAGCCGGAACCGGAACCCGCTGCCGAGCCCGAGCCCGAGCCCGAGCCCGAGCCGGAACCCGACGCCGAGCCCGAGCCCGAACGGGAAGCCGACGCCGATCCCGCGCCCGAGCCCGAGCCCGAATCCGTGGCCGAGCCCGAGCCCGAGCCCGAGCCGGAACCCGTCGCCGAGCCCGAGCCAGAGCCGGAACCCGTCGCCGAGCCCGAGCCAGAGCCGGAACCCGTCGCCGAGCCCGCGCCCGTGCCCGAGCCTGTACCGGAAGTCGAGTCCGAGGCGGAAGCCGAGCCCGCGCCCGAGCCGGAACCCGTCGCTGAGCCCGAACCCGAGCCCGTCGTCGAGCCCGATCCCGAGGCCGTCGCCGATCCCGAGGCCGTCGCCGATCCCGAGGCCGTCGCCGAGCCCGAGGCCGAAGTCCTCGAGGACATCTCGGAGCGAGAGCCAGGAGCCGATGCGCTCGCAGCCGAGCCCGAGCGCCAACTCGAGGCTTCCGCCGAGTCCGAGGCTCCTGCCGCGACCGAGGTCCTCGACGCGACCGAGGTTGTTGCCGCGACCGAGCCGGAGTCGGTGGCCCAGGCGGAGCCCGCCGAGGCTGCGCACGAGCCCGCCGAGGCTGCGCACGAGCCCGCCGAGGCTGAGCACGAGCCCGCCGAGGCGATGGAGGAGCCGTCGTGGGACCGCGATCGGTACAGCGCCAGCATCGAGGAGCCGGATTGGATCCCCGAAGAACGCCAGCCCCGCGAGTGGACGGCGCCGCCGAGCGCCGATGAGCCTGCTGCGGTGATCCCCCCCGACCGCGATGATGCCGGGGCGCCGTCGCCCGAGGTTCCAAGTCCCTCCTCGGCGCCAGCGGCACGCATGGGCGAGGAGACGATGCTCTGGTACGGGCGCGAGCCCCAGAGGGCCTCACCGGCATTGCCGGCGGCGGACGACCCGGCGGCCGAGATGGAGGTCGCGAGCACGGGGAGTCATGGACCGCGGTCCCCATCGGTCACGCATGAACCGTCGTCGCAGGTGCCGCCACCCTCAGCTCAGGGCCGCTTCGTTCCGCCCACGCCGACGGCGGCGCGGCCGATCACGCCGGCCAGCCCTGCCTCGCGAGCGTATCGGCGCCTGCGGCGGATCTTCCCGGGCTGACCGTGAGCCGATATGACGAGCGCACCGCGCTGGTGGTGGTGGACCTCCAGAACGACTTCGCCGATCCGGCCGGGAGCCTCTCGGTCGCCGGCGGCGATCGGCTGATTCCGGTCATCAACCGGGCCGTCCGTGATGCCGTCGACGCGGGTGCCACGGTGGTCGCCACCCAGGACTGGCACCCCGAATCGACGCCGCACTTCGCCAAGGACGGCGGCGTGTGGCCGGTGCACTGCGTTGGCGGCACGTGGGGCGCGGCGCTGGCACCCGGGTTCCAGCTTCCTGCCGATGCGCCCCGCGTGCGCAAGGGCACCAACGGAGAGGACGGCTACTCGGGCTTCACGATGCGCGATCCGCAAACTGCGGAGGAGACCCCGACCGAGCTGGAGGCGATGCTCCGCGAGCGTGGGATCGAGCGCGTCGTGGTGTGCGGCCTCGCCACCGACTACTGCGTCCTCGCCACCGCGCTGGACGCCGTGCGCCTCGGGTTCGAGGTCGAGCTGGTCGCCGATGCGGTGGCTGCCGTCAACCTTCAGCCCGAGGACGGTGAGCGGGCGCTCTCCGAGATGGCCGAAGCGGGCGTCGCCATCGGTTGATGCCGAACGCGGCGCGCGTTCAGGACGGCCGGCGCGCCCATCCGACGAGCACCATGCCGGCCAGTGCGGCCACCGCACCGATCAGCACCCACAGCCGATCGGCGGTCATGAAGCTCTCTGGCGCGAACGGCAGGTTGAGCCCCTGCGCCATCCACACCAGGCCCACCAGGAGGAGGAGGACGCCGAGCACGACAAGACCGATCCGCATGCCTCGATCGTACCCGCAGAATATGACTTGCGGGAGCGCGGGCGCTCGGGTAATACTCCCCGCGTCGAAGCCGCAATCGAGCGGCGCCACCAGCCTCTCCCTTCCTCTCCCCTCCACCACGTCCAATCGTCGGCCTCGGGGCAGTGGCAAGATCCCGGGCCGGCGTCGAACGAGCGGTGATCGACGTGGACCAATCTTCAGCTGGGAGGGGTCTTCGTGACCTACACCGATCAGGTGATCACCTGTAGCGACTGCGGGATCGACTTCGTCTTCTCCGCATCCGAGCAGGAGTTCTTTGCGGAGAAGGGCTTCTCGTCCGCTCCAAAGCGCTGCTCCTCGTGCCGCGCCCAGCGCCGGGCATCCGGCGGCGGCGGCAACGGGGCGAGCAGCTATGGCAACGGCGGTGGCTACAGTGGTGCTGGTGGCGGCGGTTTCTCGCGTGGCCCGCGCGAGATGCACGACGCGGTCTGTGCTCGCTGCGGCAACGATACCCAGGTACCGTTCCGCCCGACCGGCGCGCGCCCGGTCTACTGCTCTGACTGCTTCCGGATGATGCGCGACTAGCCCTCGCACCCCTATTTGCCCGATGCGGGCGGTCCCTTCGAGGGCCGCCCGCTTCACGTTCGCCCGCTTCACGTTCATCGAGTGAAACGTATGGGTGAAGTGTCGGCGGGTCGGAAGTGTCGGCGATCGCCACCCGTGGGGCGGGTCAACGGCGCCCTGAGAGCCTGATCGAGGGCAGGTCCGCGGTCATCTGACCCGTGGATACGGGTGAACCGCC
>CAYVCE010000114.1:0-5068 GCA_964449915.1 uncultured Steroidobacteraceae bacterium
GGCCGACCTGGCGGTCCCCGAGCGACGGGCGGCGACGATCGGGACCGTGGTGTGGGGCGCCACGATCGGCGCGGTCGCCGGGCCCAACCTGATCGCGCCGGCCGGCGTGGCCGCGACGTGGCTGGGGCTGCCCGCGCTGGCAGGCGCCTACCTGCTGACCGTCGTCTTCATCGGCCTGTCGCTGCTCATCGCATTCGTCTTCCTGCGCCCTGAGCCGTATCGGCTGGCCGACCCGTCGGCGATGCGGGCGCACCCGGAGGGCACCGCCAACGCCTCGGTCGCCTCCCTCCTGCAGCACCCGGCCGTGCTCGTCGCCCTGGTGACCCTGGTGGCCGGCCAGGTGGTGATGGTGCTCATCATGACCATGACACCCCTGCACCTGATCGATCACGGCCACGGCCTCGAGACGGTCGGGTTCGTGCTGTCGGCCCACACGTTCGGCATGTTCGCCCTGTCGCCCATCTCGGGACGCCTCGCCGATCGGTTCGGGAGCCCGCGTGTGATCGCTGCCGGGCTCGTGACGCTTGGTGT
This sequence comes from uncultured Steroidobacteraceae bacterium, assembly GCA_964449915.1. Classification (GTDB taxonomy): domain Bacteria; phylum Chloroflexota; class Limnocylindria; order QHBO01; family QHBO01; genus JACDBZ01. Next base: position 532 of record CAYVCE010000114.1, read on the forward strand.
CGCGGCCGTGCTTGCCGCCATCGCGCCGCCCGACGGCGGATTCCTGCTCACCATTGCGCTCTTCCTGCTCGGCTTCGGCTGGAACCTCGGATTCGTGGCGGGATCCGCGATGCTCACCGCCGGCCTCGTTCGTGGCGAGCGGACGCGCGTGCAGGGCGTGGCCGACGGGCTGATCTGGAGCACCGCGGCCCTCGCCAGCCTGTCGTCGGGCGTCATCGTGGCTGGCGCGTCGTACACCGCGCTGGGCCTGCTGGGACTCGCGTTGCTGACGATCCCGGCGGCGCTGCTTGTGGCCCGCGGCGGCAGAGCCGGCCGCCCGGCCTGAATCGCGGCGCAGTCCGTTGGCGCGATCGGGGGTGCCTCGGCATACTGGCGCGATGCCTGTCCCCTCACGCCACCGAACGACCGTGGCCGCCGGCCTTCTCGTGCTGCTGCTGGTCAGTGTGGGCTGTGATGTGTCGACCACTCCGCCTTCGGCCAGCGGCGCGAGCCCCTCGGCGTCGACCGTCGCGTGCGGGCGCGACGAGATCGCCGCCAGCGGCATCGACGGCAGCATCGCCGACTCCGACGGCAACCCGCTCGACGACATCTTCGTGCTGCTCGAGACCCGCGACGGGTTCCGCGGCACGACACGCACCGCCGAGGACGGCGTGTTCAGCGCCCCGGGGGTGTCCGGCGAGTTCGTGATCACCACCGTCGACATCGACTACGACCCCGTCACCCAGCGCGTCACGGTGCCATGCGGCGAGACCGTCGAGGTCGAGCTGGTCCTGACCGCGGTCGGCGAGTAGCACCCCGCGGTGTTCCGCACCGAGCGGCTGCTCCTGCGCAGGTGGCGCCCCGACGACCGCGCGCCGTTCGCGACGCTCAACGCCGATCCGGCCGTCCACGAGCACCTGCAGGGGCCGATGACGCCCGAGGCATCGGACGCGTTCATCGACCGCATCGAGACGTGCTGGGAAGAGCGCGGGTGGGGCCTCTTTGCACTCGAGCTCCCCGGGGTCGCGCCGTTCATCGGCTACGTCGGGCTGTGGCCCGCCGACTTCGTCACCGGTGCCCGGATGGTCGAGGTCGGCTGGCGCATGGCACCCGCGCACTGGGGCCACGGGTATGCCACCGAGGCAGCGCGCGAGTCGTTGCGGTTCGGCTTCGCCGATGTCGGACTCGACGAGATCGTCTCGTTCACGGTCCCGCAGAACCGCCGCTCCATTGCGGTCATGGAGCGGATCGGGCTCATCCGCGATCCCGCCGGCGACTTCGACCATCCCAGGGTCGATCCTGTGGCGTATCCGCAGCTCGTCCGCCACGTCTTCTACCGGCTCTCCCGCGCGGAGTGGCAACCTTCGGTCTTCCCAGAATAGAACAGACGTTCTATCATCGGTCGTCCGATGGGTACGCCGGACGACTACTGCGAGCTTCACGCGCACACCAACTTCAGCTTCCTCGATGGTGCCGCGCACCCCGAGGAGCTGATCGCGCGCGCCGCCCAGCTGGGGATCGGGTCGCTGGCCATCACCGACCACGCCGGCCTGTACGCCGCGGTCCGCGCCTGGAAGGCGGCGCAGGAGACGGAGACCGAAGCGGCCCGCGAGGCCGGGCTCGCGCCGGTGCGCCCGATCATCGGCCTCGAGCTCGCCATCCCTCGCGATGAGGACGAGATCCGCCTCGCGCGACGCGGCCGCAAGCTGAACGACCCGCTCCGCGGGGAGCGGGCCAGCCGCGGGTGGCCCGGCGAGCACCACGCCGGGCCGATGCCGGGCGATCACCTCGTGCTCCTGGCGCGCGACGTGGACGGCTACACCGCCCTGTCCCGCCTCGCGTCGCGCGGGCACCTGGCGGGCGAGAAGCAGTACCCCGTCTTCGAGCGCGGGCTGGTCGAGGCCACCCTCGACGAGGCACGCGGCCACCTCTTCGGCCTCTCCGGCTGCCGCAACGGCGGGGTCCCGCGGCACCTGCTCGACGGCGAGCGCGAGGCAGCCGCGGCCGCGGCCCGCGGATGGGCGCATCACTTTCCCGACGGCGACTTCGCGGTCGAGCTGAGCCACCACCTGCAGCCCGACGACGACTGGCTCGTCGCCCGGCTGGCGGAGCTGGCCGACGAGCTCGGCCTGCCGACGGCCGTCACCAACGAGGTCCACTACGCCGACCCGGACGGGCATCGGCTCCAGGACGTGCTCGTCTGCATTCGCCACGGCGCGACCCTCGACGAGGCGCGCGAGCTGCTGCTGCCGAACGCCGAGTACCGGCTCAAGGACGGGCGAGAGCTGGCCGCCATCGGCGAAGCCCTGCCGGACGAGCGCAGCCGCCGTGCCTGGGAGGACGGCATGGCGCGCAGCGCCGCCATCGGCGCCGACTGCCGGCTCGAGCTCGGCTTCGAGCGCTATCGGTTTCCGGGGTTCAGCGTGCCGGAGGGGGAGACCGCGTTCTCATATCTCTACCAGCTTGCACATCGCGGCTTACTGCGCCGTTACCAGCCGATTACCAAGCGCGCCCTGAACCAGCTGACGCACGAGCTCGACGTCATCGACCGCACCAATCTCGCCGAGTTCTTCCTGATCGTGTGGGATCTCATGGAGTTCGCGCGGACGAACGACATCATCGGGCAGGGGCGGGGGAGCGCCGGCGACTCGATCGTGGCCTACTGCCTGGGCATCACCAAGGTCGACCCGATCGAGCACAAGCTCCTCTTCGAGCGCTTCATCAACGAGGCGCGCGCGCTGCCCGACATCGACATCGACTTCGACGTCAACCGGCGCGAGGAGGTGATCCAGTACCTCTACACCAAGTACGGCGCCGATCACGCCGCCATGGTCTGCACCATCGTCACCTACCGCGCGCGCTCGGCGGTGCGGGAGGTGGCCAAGGCGCTCGGCTTCCCGCTCGAGGGCATCGACGCGCTGGCCAAGGCGCTCGACACGCGCGACGCGACCGACGTCGCGCGCGACCTGGCCATGGACGGCTCGTTCGCCTGGCTGTTCGACGAGCTGGGCATCGACATGGCCGATGCGGCCGTCCCGCCCGGCCGCGACGGGCGAGGCTCCGGGCTCGTGCGCCCGACGTCGGATTCGTCGTGGAATGCGCGGCCGCGGCCAGCCATCGACCTCAAGCCGCAGCCGCTCAGCCTCGGCTCCTGGGCGCCCGGGAAGAAGCCGCAGGTGCTCGACCCGGCCTCACGACCGGTCAGCGAGGGCGGCTGGTATCCGCCGAGGCGACCGCGTGTCCTCGACGCATCGGTCACGACGGTCCGGCACGAATCGGAGACCACGAAGCGGTATGCGCGCTCCGGCGAGCTGGCGGGCGGGGAGCTGGTGCTGCCGACGCCGCGCGACAACGGCTCGCCCGGCCCGTCGAGCGGGCGGCCGAACCTGGTGCGCATCGATCCCGAGTCGGGGATGCCGATCGAGGACCGACGCCGCCCGCGGGTCGTGCCGGCCTTGCCACCGGAATCCTCTCAGATGTTCACCGGGAGACCGTTAAGCAGGGAATCCGAGACCGAGGAGGCCGGAATCGGCTCCGAATCCTTGGTAAATCTACGACTTGGGGACGATTCGAGGCCCCATTTCCCCGATAGCAGTCTCCCGGTGCAAATGCGACAGGAAAGTGGAGCCGACCACGGTATCCCCGCCCCGAGGAACCGATGGCAGTGGCTCCTCACCCTGTGCGCCGAGATCGACGGCTTCCCGCGGCATCTCGGTATCCACGTGGGCGGCATGCTCGTCACCCGGACGCCGCTCATCGACCTGGTCCCCATCGAGCGCGCCACCATGCCGGGAAGGGTGGTGACGCAGTACGACAAGGAGGACGTCGAGCAGCTGGGCCTGGTGAAGATCGACCTGCTCAGCCTACGAACCCTGGGCGTGGTCAGCGATGCCCTCGACCGGATCGAGCGCGACACGGGAACGCGAATCGATCTCGACACCCTTCCCCATGACGACCCCGAGGTGTACGCCAACATCCAGGCCGCGGACACGGTCGGCATGTTCCAGATCGAGAGCCGCGCACAGATGCAATCGCTGCCGAAGGCACGTCCCGAGCGCTTCGAGGATCTCGTCGTGCAGGTCGCGATCATCCGCCCCGGCCCGGTGCAGGGCAACGCCGTGCACCCGTACCTGCGCAGGCGTGCCGGCGAGGAAGAGGTCACCTACGCCCACCCCAGCCTGGAGCCGATCCTCAGCGACACCCTCGGGGTGATCCTGTACCAGGAGCAGGTCATGCAGGTCGCGATCGAGGTGTGCGGCTACACCGCCGTCGAGGCCGATATCTTCCGCAAGGCGATGGGCTCCCATCGGTCCCACGCCAAGATGCAGGCCGAGCGCGGCCGTTTCGTGGGAGGCGCCATGCGCACCGGACTCACCGAGGAGGACGCCGAGGCGCTCTTCCAGAAGTGCAGCGCCTTCGCCGAGTTCGGCTTCGCCCGCGCGCACGCGGCCGCCTTCGCCAAGATCAGCTACGACACCGCCTGGCTGAAGCACTACTTCCCGGCGCACTACACCGTCGGCGTGCTCAACAACCAGCCGATGGGCTTCTACTCGCCGGC
>CAYVCE010000115.1:0-7628 GCA_964449915.1 uncultured Steroidobacteraceae bacterium
GCGAAGCCGGCAAGGACGCCGAGGCCATGAAGACGCAGCTGCAGATCCACGTCAGCTGGGCGCCGACCCAGGCGGAGGCCGAGCAGAACGCGCTCACCGAGTGGCCGAACGGCGGCATGCCGTTCCCGAAGCAGGACATCAAGAACCCCGAGGACTTCGAGAACATCGCCAAGCTGGTGCGTATCGAGAACTTCGCGAACCGTATGCTCATCAGCCCTGACCTCGAGGAGCACACCGCGCAGATCCAGCGCTTCGTCGACATGGGCTTCGACGAGATCTACCTGCACAACGTCGGGCGCGACCAGGCCGAGTTCATCGCGACCTTCGGCGAAAAGGTGCTCCCCAACCTCCGCCTGGCCTGACGAAGGACCGATACGAGCGAGGCTGCTCGTGGCGGTGGGTCAACGGATGCCGGTGTCGTAGTCCAGCGTGACGCTCGTCGCTCGGCCGGCGACGACCTCGACCGACATCGGCTCGGGCACTCCGAAGAGGCCCTCGACCGCGTCGCCGGCGAGGAGGTACTCGCCGGGTGGCAGGCTCAGGAGCGCGATGCCGTCGTCGTCGGTCGTCCCCTCCGCGACGATGATGTCCCGTCCGTCAGCGGGCGAGACGAAGACCCGAGCACTCGACACCGGGCGCGGAGCGCAGGCCGGGTCGGGGGGTACCGTTTCCACCGGGCAGACCGGGCCCGCGACGACCGCCACTTCGAGCTCCCCGGTTCCTCCCGTGGGTGTGGGCGACGGCGCCGGGGTGCACGCGACCACGACGAGCGCCAGGAACAGGGAGGCCCATCCGCGCATGCCGCCCCTGACGCTCGGGCGATGCCGGCGGTTGCAGGAGCGCCGGTGCCGGCCGTCCTGCGGCCGTGCGCTCACTCGTCGCCCAGGCGGACGCGTCGGAAAGTGGCGTACAGGGCCAGGTCGTAGACCACCTTCAGGCCGCCGGCCACCAGGAACGGCAGCCCGGCCGCCATGCCCATCGAGAGCGACGCGAGCGCAGGGCCGGCGGGGCGCACGAGGTGCCGCGCCGCGTTCGTATAGCCGGCGGCCGCCGTCCGCTCCGCCGGGTCGACGAGGGCGGCCAGGTAGGCCTGCCGCGCCGGCACGTCCATCTGCGACAGGGCAGAGCGGGCCAACAGGAGCACGACGGAGAGCAGCAGCGTCGGCGCGAGCGGGATGAGCGCCAGCAGCACGTTCGAGGGCAGGTGCGTGAAGACCATCGTGTTCAACAGGCCGATGCGAGCGGCAAGCCGGCCGGCGGCGATCGACGATGCCGCCTGGAGCAGCCCGACGCCGAAGAAGACGAGCCCCATCAGCTCCGCGTCAGCGCCGAACTGGCGACCGAACCAGAAGACGAGGAAGCTCTGGACGATGAAGCCGCCGGCGAAGGCATCCACGGCGAAGAGCGCCGCGAGACGCTGCACGACCCCGCGCGAGCGCTGCAGTCCGCGCGCGCCGGGAATCGCCACCGACTCGACCTCGACGCCCGGGCCGAGGCGCCTCGCGAACAGCACGCAGAGCGCGGCGCCGACCGGCATGAGGAGCAGCCAGCGCTGGTCCGGCGGCAGGGCCGGCAGGAGGTCGCGCAGGGCGCCCGGCCCGCCCGCCGCCAGCGCGCCCACCGCGCCGGCAAGATAGGCAACCGCGTTGTAGCGGCCGTAGACGCGGCTGCGCTCGGCGGGCGGCGTCGAGGCCAGCATGGCCTGCTCGACGGTGGTGATCGGCCCCGACTCGTTCGGATCGGTCGAGAGCGTGCCGGTCAGGGCCGCGAGGACCAGCGCGGGCACGAAGCCGGTGAGGGCGAACACGGTGCCGGCGATGCCCATGACGACGAGCAGGCCGAGGTACGTCCGGCGCCGACCCAGCGTCTCGCCCCAGCGACCGACGCCCAGGGACGAGATCGCCATCCCAAGCAGCATCGCCGTGAACACGGCACCGACCGCGGCCTCTTCGAGCCCGCCCGCAGCCAGCGAGGCGCCGATGAGGATGCTGCTGAACCCGTACAGGAAGGCGCGGACGGCCTGGACCGAGAAGATGACCCGAACGTCCGACACGCTGCTCTGCGCGCTACTCGATCGCGAACCACACGCGGAGGTGGCGTGTCACCGTCAGGTCGCCGGCCGCCACTTCGGTTGGGGCGTCGGCCACCGCCCCGGCGGCGGCCAGCATCGGCATGCGCGGCATCGGCGCCGCGCGCGCGCCCTCCTCTTCGATCCGGGCCACCGGCCCGAGGGTGACCCCGCCCGCTTCCGCCAGTACCTGCGCCTTGGCGCGCGCGGCCACGACCGCCGCCCGAAGAGCCTCGTGCTCGGCGGCCGACGGATCCGACGCGCTCATCTGGGCGCCGCCGACCTCGTTCGCTCCAGCGGTCACGAGCCCGTCGAGCACCGCGCCGAGCTCATCCAGGGCTCGCACCTTCGCGGTCATCCGGCGCACCACGCGGTATCCGATCAGGCGCTGGCCCTTGCGATAGTCGTACTCGGGATGGATGTCCACGTCCGGGGCGTTCAGGTCGGGGTCCTTGATCCCGAGCTCACGCAGCGTCGCAAGGACCGATGACGAGCGCTGATTGACGTCATCGCGTGTGGGAGCGAGCTGCTTCCCGCTGCCGCTCACCGCGAACGACACGAGCGCCAGGTCAGGCGCCACCGACGCCTCGCCCTGCGCGCTGACCGAGATGGATCGTCGATCCGACTTCATTCGGTTGCCTCGAATACTGCTGCGATGCCCTGCCCGACGCCGATGCACATCGTCGCCAGCCCATACCGAGCGCCGCGGCGCCGCATCTCGTGCACCAGCGTCGCCGCCAGGCGCGCGCCGGAGGCACCGAGCGGATGACCGATGGCGATCGCGCCGCCGTTGACGTTGACCTTCTCAGGATCGAGGCCGAGCTCGCGCATGACCGGCACGGCCTGGGCGGCGAAGGCCTCGTTGAGCTCGACCAGGTCGAGGTCGCCGACCGACAGCCCGGCTCGCTCGAGCGCGCGACGCGAGGCGGGGATCGGCCCGAGGCCCATGGTGGCCGGGTCGACGCCGGCCACGGCCGAGGCAACGAGACGAGCCATCGGACGCAACCCGAGCTCGCGGGCGCGTGCCTCGCTCATGACCAGCACGGCGGCCCCACCGTCGTTGATGCCCGAGCTGTTGCCGGCGGTGACGGACCCGGTCCCGTCGCGCCGGAAGGCCGGCTTGAGCGCGGCCAGCGACTCCAGCGTGGCATCCGGGCGGGGATGCTCGTCGGTGTCGACCGGGCCGGATGGGGTGTCGACGGCGACGACCTCATCGGCGAAGCGGCCCGCATCGTGGGCGGCCTTCCAGCGCTGCTGAGAGGCCAGCGCGAAGGCGTCCTGCTCCGCGCGGCTGACGCCGCAGCGCTCGACGACGTTCTCGGCGGTCTCGCCCATCGAGTACGGGTAGTAGGCATCGGCGAGACGAGGATTGGTGAAGCGCCAGCCGAGCGTGGTGTCGTGGGCGGTCTGCTCGCCGCGCGGGAAGGCCGCCGAGGGCTTGGCCATCACGAACGGCGCGCGCGTCATCGACTCGACTCCCCCCGCCACGAAGGTGGCGCCGTCACCGTACGCCACGGCATGCGACGCCGACACGACTGCCTGGAGGCCCGACCCGCACAGGCGGTTCACGGTCTGGCCCGCCACCTCGACGGGCAGCCCGGCCAGCAGCGCGGCCATGCGCCCCACGTTGCGGTTGTCCTCGCCGGCCTGGTTGGCGGCCCCGATGACGACGTCGTCGATGCTGGCCGGGTCGACGCCGGCCCGCTCGACGAGGGCGCGGATCACGTGCGCTGCCAGGTCATCGGGGCGGATGTCCCTGAGGGCACCGGCGTAGCGGCCGAACGGCGTCCGCAGCCCATCCACGATGACGGGCGTGCGTGCGGGGTCGCGGCTCATGGCGCCGATGCTAGCACCGCACCGCGTAGCATCCGCCGGTGCAGACCGACGGCTCACTCCCCGTCCCCGGCGAGCGGCGAAGCTGGTGGCTGCAGGAAGCGCTGACGATGGAGGGGGTGGTCGCTCCGACCCCCCAGCTGGAGGGGGAGATCGATGCCGACGTCACGATCATCGGCGGCGGGTACACCGGGATGTGGACGGCCTGGTTCCTGGCCGAGCGCGCCCCGGCCGCACGGATCGTGCTGCTGGAGCAGGACATCTGCGGCGGCGGCCCGAGCGGGCGCAACGGCGGGTTCGTGCACGGCTGGTGGGAGGACGTCCCGTACCTGGCGGGGCGGTTTGGCGGCGAGGCGGCGCTGGAGATTGCCCAGGCCTGCGACGAGGTGGTCGGCGGGATCGGTGCCTGGTGTGCCGCGAACGGGGTGGACGCGTGGTACACGAACGCCGGGTACCTGCGCGTGAACGCGTTCCCGGGCCGCGGCCCCGACTGGCATGCCGCCGTCGCGCGCCTCCGCGAACTCGGCGCCGGAGACGAGCTCATCGGCGTGGACGCCGCGGGGGTCCAGCGTGTCTGCGGGTCGCCGGCCTTCGGCGAGGGACTCATGATGCGCAGCGCCGCGTCGATCCAGCCGGCCCGACTGGCGCGCGGGCTCCGTCGCGTCCTCGTCGAGCGCGGGGTGCGTATCCACGAGGGGACCCGGGTGCGATCGGTGTCGGCCGGCAGCGGGCGCCTCCAGGTCGAAACCGACCGCGGACGCGCCTTCACCGAACAGGTCGTGCTTGCCGTCAACGCCTGGGCCAGCGGCTGGCCGGGGTTCCGGACCCGCCTCCTGGCGTGGGGCAGCTACATGGTCGTCACTGAGCCGATCCCCGACCGCCTGGCCGCGCTTGGCTGGACCGGCGGCGAGCTCATCAGCGACTCGCGATTCACGATCAGCTACTTCCGCACCACGCGCGACGGCCGCATCGCGTTCGGTGCCGGCGTCGGCGCGGCGGGGTTCGACGGCCGCATCGGTCGCGCGTTCACGCACGACCAGCGCGCGGTGGCCCGCGTCGTCGCCAACTTCCATCACCTGTTCCCGATGTTGCGCGACGTCCGCCTGGAGGACGCCTGGGGCGGGCCGATCGACATCACCGGCCACCGCTTCCCCGAGATCGGCTCGACGCACGGCGGACGGGTGCACTTCGCGCACGGGTTCGCCGGCAACGGCGCCGGGCCTTCGCGCCTGGCGGGGCGCATCCTAGCGGCGCTGGTCGACGGCGGCATCGATCCCGTCGCGCGCCTTGCCTTCGTGGGGCGCCGCCAGCCGTTCCTGCCGCCGGAGCCGATCCGCTACATCGGCGCGCGGCTCGTGCGCGAGGCGCTCATCCGCAAGGACGACGCGCTCGATGCGGGACGACGCCCGTCCTGGCTCATCCGCGCGGCGGCCCGGCTGCCGCGCCTGCTCGGCTACAGGCTCGGCCACTGACGTCGGCCGGGGAGTGGCTCCTTTTGAGCTGCCCTCGCGGGTCGGAGTCGATATTTCGGTCCCATCCCGCACGACGGCCGTCCCGCGCAGGGTCTGGCCGATATTTCAGTAGACGGCCGGCGTGAGGACGCGGAAGTCAACACCTCACGCCGGGCGGCGACGGAAATATCGGCCTCAGCCGGCGGGAAACACCGCTCCGGCGCGAATCGAGCGAATATTCGATCGAGGCGCCGAGGCGCCGAGGGCGCCCGCGCGCCGATTCGTTGACCCTGCCAGCCGCCGCGACGTAGCATCCGCGGATCGCAGCGCCCGGGCCATGGCGTCCGGGCCGAACGAAGGAGACGTGCCCGTGCCTGCTCGAACCACCGCCCGCGTCCCGGTCTTCCTCGCCAGCCTGGTCCTGCTTCTCTCGGCGTGCGGCGGGCTCGGATCGGGGCCGAACGAGCTCCTCGTGCTCGAGTGGAGCGGCTACGAGGCCGAAGACTTCTGGACCGACTTCCAGGCGGCGAACCCGGAGACCGAGGTCGCCTTCGAGTTCGGCGACACCGACGCGAACATCCTGGCGCTCATGCAGGGCGGCAGCGAGGCCGACATCTTCCACTTCTATACCGGCTGGCAGCAGTTCTACGTCGACGAGGGCCTCGTGCGCGAGATCGACACCACCAAGCTGACGAACTGGGACAAGGTGCCGGTCGAGTACCAGGAGCTCGGGCAGATCGACGGCAAGCAGTACTTCATCCCGTGGGACTGGGGCTTCACCTCGATCCTCTACAACACCGACGAGGTCCCCGAGGTCACCAGCTGGGACGCGCTCTTCAACGAGGAGTACGCCGGCCACGTCTCGATGTGGAACGACGGCCCGGGTGCTGTCACCGTGTCCTCGTACATCCATGGCTACGACGAGACGGCAATCACCGATGAGCAGCTGGCCGAGATCGAGGCCGAGTGGATCGCCCAGAAGGAGCTCAACGCGTTCTACTGGACGGGCGAGTACGTCGATCTCTGCCCGGCCGTGCAGGACGGCACGGTCTGGGTCGCCTACGCATGGCAGGGCTGCTACGCGACGGCCCTGGCAGCCGGCGATCCCGTCGCGTATGCGAACCCCGAGGAGGGACGCAACTCCTGGGTCGGCCTGTACGGTATCAGCGCCGATACCGACAGTTACGACCTGGCTCTCGAGTTCCTCGACATGAAGCTCGCCGAGACGACCTGCGGCAACGCGGTGACGCTGTTCTACTACGGCTGCGCCAACGGTGACGTGATGGCCGCGATCGAGGACCCGGTCCTGATCGAGGCCTTCGGGATCAACGATCCGGCCATCCTGGAGTCCACGAACTTCACGCCGCTCGTCACCGAGGAGCAGCGCTCGGCGTGGACCTCGATGTGGGAGCGCGTCCAGGCCGAGTAGGCACCGCCCGGGCGAGTCCGCGATGCTCGGTCGTCGAGGGGCGCTCAAGTTCCTCGCCGGGCCGCCGTTCGCGTGGCTGGCCCTCTTCTTCCTCCTGCCGCTGCTGCTGATCGCGGCCTTCAGCCTGCGCGCCGGATCGGGCGCGCTCGGACCCGGCGACCCGTGGGCTCCATCGGCAGAGCAGTACGCCGAGGTGCTGGGCACGCCGTCGTTCCTCCGCCTGCTCGGCGTCTCGGTCCTCATGGCCGCCGGCATCGCCGGGCTGGCGACCGTCCTCGCCTATCCGATCGCCTACTTCCTCACCTTCCGGGCCGGCTCGCGCGCGGCGCTGTACCTGACCCTGCTCCTCGTCCCGTTCGCCGTGAGCTACCTGCTGCGGGTCATGGCCTGGAAGCTCATGCTCGGCCCGGAGGGCGGCATCAACTCGCTGCTGTCCGGCCTCGGCCTGACCGATGAGCCGCTCGAGTTGCTGCTCTACAGCCGCCCCGCGGTGATCGTGACCCTCGTCTACATCTGGATCCCGTTCGCGACGCTGCCGATCTACGGCGCCATGCAGCGCATCGATCGCAGCCACCTCGAGGCGGCAGCCGACCTGGGCGCCGGGCCCTGGGCCCGCTTCTGGCGGGTCACGGTCCCGCTGAGCCTGCCCGGAGCGCTCGCCACCTTCTTCATGGTCTTCATCCCCACGGTCGGTGAATACGTGACCCCCACCCTCGTCGGCGGGACCGACGGGATCATGTACGGCAACATCATCCAGGGCTTCTTCACCCGATCGGCCAACTGGCCGCTCGGTTCCGCGATGGCGATGCTCATGCTGGCGCTGACCCTCGTCGTCGTCGCGGTGGCG
>CAYVCE010000116.1:0-17427 GCA_964449915.1 uncultured Steroidobacteraceae bacterium
GAACTCGAGCGTCGCCTGCGCCACGCACCGGTCGGTGGCGCCTTCGACGCGGACCGTTTGCGATCCGGACTGGCGCGCCGCGCGGCTGACGCCGGCCTGCTCGACGTCGCGTACGGGACCTATGAGTCGCCGCTCGGCAGCCTGACGGTGATGGTCACGCCACGCGGCCTCGTGCGCCTCTCGTATCCGGGCGAGGGGATCGACGGCCAGCTCCAGGAGCTCGCCAACCGCGTCTCGCCCCGGATTCTCGAGGCGCCTGAGCGCACCGACGACGTTCGGCGGCAACTCGACGCGTACTTCGCCGGCCGACGGCACGCGTTCGACCTGCCGATCGACTGGCGCCTCGTCCGCGGGTTCGCCGGCGACGTGCTGCGCGCGACAGCACGCATCCCCTTCGGCGGCGTGTCCAGCTACCGCGAGGTCGCTGCCGCCGCCGGATCGCCGAACGCCTATCGCGCCGCCGGCAACGCGCTCGGGTCCAACCCGGTGCCGATCGTGGTGCCCTGCCATCGAGTGCTCCACGCCGGCGGCGGACTCGGTGGCTACACCGGCGGCCTCGAACGCAAGCGCTACCTCCTCGAGCTCGAGGGCGTGCTGCACGGCTGAGGAACGAACACGGTGCCCGCGGCGTCCGGAAAGCGACCGTCAACCACCACGGAGACCGCTCACCGATGCGCAGCACGTTCCTCCTCGCCATGGTCCTCGTCGTCGCGGCGTGCGACACCGCGGTGCCCGCGTCATCGGGCGAGCCGGTACTCGCGATCGTCGACGGAGCGGTGGGAGAACTCGGCATGAGCGTGGCCGACGCACTCGGGCACCAACCCACCGACGGTGTCGTCACGGTGTCCGGCGCGCTCTTCGTCAACGCCGACGGGACCGTCCTGCTCTGCGATGCGATCGCCGAGTCATTCCCGCCCCAGTGCGGGGGCGAGCGCATCCGGGTCACCGGACTCGACCTCGCCGCCGTCCCCGGCCTGCAGACCGAAGGCGAGGTCAGCTGGGCCGAGGGCGTCACCCTGCTCGGCTCCGTCGAATAGGGGGTTCGCGGCGCGATGACGGCTCCAGCCAACCGGCTGACGCCAGAGCCGATGAGAGGATCGCTATGCACGACATCTCGACCACCGAGGACGACGCGCGGTGGCCGTGAGCCAACATGCATCCATTGATCCGACGACCCGCATGTTCCAGGCGACATCCGGCGCTGGAACTGGACGGGGCCATGTCAACGGGGCCGTTCAGGGTCTGAGGTTCCGGGAGTGCGATAATCGGCGGCAATGACGCTCACGAAGAAGCCTGAGACACGCCCGGCTCCGAACTCGTGGGGCCTTGTCGGCGGCGACAACCCCTTCGACTACGCGCCGGCGCCCGAGGCGACCGACCACGTCCGCATCGAGCCCGAATACGGGCTCTTCATCGGCAACGAGTTCGTCGCGTCCAAGCCGCGCAAGACGTTCACGGTCATCAACCCGGCCACCGAGGAGCCGCTGGCGAAGGTGGCGCACGCGAGCAAGGCGGATGTGAACCGGGCGGTGGTCGCGGCCCGCGAGGCGCATCGGTCCAGCTGGTCGAAGCTGCCGGGCCGTGAGCGCGCGAAGTACCTGTACCGGATCGCCCGCATCCTCCAGGAGCGCAGCCGCGAGTTCGCGGTCGTCGAGACCCTGAACTCGGGCAAGCCGATCAAGGAGTCGCGCGACGTCGACGTGCCCCTCGCCGCGGCGCACTTCTTCTACTACGCCGGCTGGGCCGACAAGCTCGACTACGCCTTCCCGAATCGCGAGCCGCGCTCTCTCGGCGTCGCTGCGCAGATCATCCCGTGGAACTTCCCGCTGCTCATGCTCGCGTGGAAGATCGCGCCCGCCTTGGCTGCCGGCAACACGGTCGTCCTCAAGCCGGCCTCGACCACGCCGCTGACGGCGTACCTGTTTGCCGACGTCGTCCTGCAGGCGGACCTGCCACCAGGGGTCGTGAACATCATCAGCGGGCCCGGAGAGATCGGGATGGAGCTCGTCCGGCATCCGGACGTCCGCAAGGTCGCCTTTACCGGATCGACCGCCGTGGGGAAGATGATCGCGCGGGCCGTGGCGGGAACCGACAAGAAGCTCACGCTCGAGCTCGGCGGGAAGGCAGCGAACATCGTCTTCGACGACGCGCCGCTCGACCAGGCCATCGAGGGCATCATCAACGGCATCTACTTCAACCAGGGCGAGGTCTGCTGCGCCGGCAGCCGCCTGTTCGTCCAGGAGAGCGTCTACGAGCCGCTGATCGACAAGCTCAAGGCGCGTCTCGGCACGCTCCGCGTGGGCGACCCGCTCGACAAGAACACCGATATCGGCGCCATCAACTCCGCCGGCCAGCTGGCGAAGGTCCAGGAGCTCGTGGAGTCCGGCATCGCCGAGGGCGCCGAGATCTTCCAGCCCGACTGCGAGCTGCCGGCCCGAGGCTTCTTCTTCCGACCCACGCTCTTCACCGGAGTCAGCCAGAGCCACCGCATCGCGCAGGAGGAGATCTTCGGCCCGGTCCTGAGCGTGCTCACCTTCCGCACGCCGGAAGAGGCGATCGAGAAGGCCAACAACACGCCGTACGGCCTCTCCGCCGGCGTGTGGACCGAGAAGGGCAGCCGCATCTTCAAGATGATCGGCGCCATGAAGGCGGGCGTCGTGTGGGCCAACACCTTCAACCGCTTCGACCCGACCAGCCCGTTCGGCGGCTACAAGGAGTCCGGCTACGGCCGCGAGGGCGGTGTTCACGGCCTGGGGGCCTACCTGGACCTGTCCGGCAACGGGACGAACGGCCGATGATCGGGCCCGACACCCACCGCGAGATCTCGCTGGACGTCGTCGCCGATGGGCTCGACATGGCCTGGTCGCCGATCGACCTCGCCACGGTGAACGAGACGTGCATCCGCATCGTCCGGCTGGAGGGCGCGTTTCCGTGGCACCACCACGCCGAGGACGAGGCGTTCCTGTGCTGGCGGGGTGCGTTCCGCATCGAGCTCGAGGGACATCCGCCCGTGCACCTGTCGGCGGGCGAGCTGTACGTCGTACCGCGCGGGGAGCGGCACCGTCCGGTAGCCGATGCCGGGCCGGCGGTCGGGCTCCTGATCGAGCGGTCGGAGACGAAGCAGTACGGCAACGGGGCGCCGGTCTGATGGCGGAGCGCCGGCGCACTGCGACGAAGTCGCGCTCCAGCGGATCCGTTCTCGACCAGCGGGCGGCGCAGCCGCTGGCAACGACCAACGGCGCCGCTGCGCGCGGTGACCGCATCGGTGTCCGGAAGACCTACAAGCTGTACATCGGCGGGGCCTTCCCGCGCACGGAGTCGGGGCGCGCCTACGAGGTCTACGGCGCCAGGGGCGAGCTGCTGGCCAACGCCTGCCGGGGGACGCGCAAGGACATCCGCGACGCCGTCAAGGCGGCGCGCAGGGCCCAGCCGGAGTGGGCGGCCAGGACGGCCTACAACCGCTCGCAGATCCTGTATCGCATCGCCGAGCTCATGGAAGGGCGCCGGGACCAGTTCATCGCCGAGGTGGCGGTCTCCGAGGGCATCACCCGCGCGCGCGCCACCCGCACCGTCGACGCCGCCATCGACCGATGGGTGTGGTACGCGGGCTGGGCCGACAAGTTCCCGCAGATGATCGGCACCGTGAACCCGGTGGCGGGCAGCTACTTCAACTTCAGCGTGCCGGAGCCGACCGGCGTGGTCGGGATCATCGCGCCCGAGGACTCGAGCCTGCTCGGCCTGGTGAGCCGGTTGGCGCCGGTGGTGGTGAGCGGCAACGCGGCCGTGGTCATCTCATCCGAGACGCGCCCGCTCCCCGCGGTGACGCTCACCGAGGTGCTGGCCACGTCCGACGTTCCCGGCGGGGTCGTCAATCTCATCACTGGCCTGCGCGGCGAGCTTGTCCGCCACCTGGCGGGGCACATGGACGTCAACGCGCTCGATGCCTTCGGAACCTCCGCGCAGGAGGCGGCCACGCTCGAGGAGATCGCGGTCGAGAACGTGAAACGCTTCGTGCGGCCACCGGCCTCGGGCCTGGCGCGTTACGACTGGCTGTCGGACGCGGCCCAGTCGCCCTACCTGATCGGCGAGTACGTCGAGATCAAGACCGTCTGGCACCCCATCGGCGCCTAGATCACGCCGGCCCCGCGCTCGGAGATTCGCTCGATCGGCTGACGCGCGCGCGCGCCCGATGGCGGGCGACCTTGTTGCGATTGCCGCAGGTCCGCATCTCGCACCAGCGCCGACGCCCGGCGGGGGACTGGTCCACGAACAGCCACCGGCAGGTGTCGTCCGCGCAGACGCCGAGACGGCCGGCATCGTGCTCGGCGAGGTAGTGCGCGAGCGATCCTGCGACCGCGGCGCGCGCCTGGTCGAGCTCATCGCCGACGGGCTCCATCCGGAATCGGCGTCGTGCGGAGGCCGGACGCAGCGCGTGGTAGTGGAGGCCATCGCGCAGGACGCGGTTGATCGCGCCGACCTGCGCGCGCGTCGGCTCCTCGCCGTCGGCCACGCGGGCCGCCACGGCGCGCACCAGCGCCCGCAGCTCGCGGAAGCGGGGCAGCTCGCGCGCGAGTCGCGCATCGGCGATTCGCTGCTTCAGCGGGTGGTGCTCGGAGAGCCACGACCTGACGACGGCGAGGTCGGCGTCGTGTGACGGAGCGTCCGCCGGCGACAGCTTCAGCCGGTTCGCGAACTCGATGAAGAGCTCCGCATCCGGCATCGGCTCCGGCGCGGCATCGTGGAGATCGGTCATTTGATGTAACCATATCATGACGGTTGACAAGTTACCAGCAGGAGTCTACCATCCATCATGTAACCGTTATCAGACTGCAAAGCAGTTACAGCATGGGAGCCTCGGAGATGGAACTGTTGGTGATGGTGGTGGGGCTCATCGGATTCGCGTTCGCCGGGCGCGTTGCCGGGGCGGACAGCCGCCCGCCCTTCGACGACGAGCCGCGTCGAGAGATCTAGGAGGGAAGCATGGAGCGTCTGCGCTATCGCTCGACGAGCATGATCGACCTGATGGCCGAGCTGCGCGAGCGGGATCTTCGCGCCGAGGCGCGCCGCCTGCGCGAAGAGCGGCGCGTCCCCGCCCGCACCCGGGCCGGTCGATTCGGCCTGCGCATCTTCCGCCGGCGCCCGGCGGGCTGAGCGTCCGAGACGTCCGGCGGCCCTAGAATGGCCGCCGATGCCTCGGCCACGTGCCGTGTCGCGCAGCGGCGACGCGGTGATCACCAACGCGGAGCTGGCGCGGATCTTCAACGAGATCGGCGACATGCTCGAGATCCTCGGGGAGGTCGTCTACAAGGCGGTGGCCTATCGGCGGGTCGCCGACGCCGTCGAGCGCTACCCCGACGACGTTGCCGCCCTCTACCGGCGCGGCGAGCCACCCAGGATCCCCGGCGCCGGCGCCGCGCTGAGCGCCAAGCTGGCCGAGCTGGCGGAGACCGGTCGGCTGGCCTACCACGACAGGCTGCGCGCGCAGGTGCCCGATGGCGTGCTCGAGCTCCTGCACGTTCCCGGCGTCGGGCCGCGGACTGCGCGCACGCTGTTCGAGACGCTTCACATCGACTCCCTCGAGGCGTTGCGCGCCGCGGCCGAGACCGGCGGGCTCCGACACGTCAAGGGCCTCTCCGAGCGGACCGAGCAGAACATCCTCGACGGCATCGCGCGCATCGAGCGACGCAGCAGCGACGCGCGCCTCCTGATCCACGACGCCGACGCACTCATCGCCGCCATCCTCGATCGGCTGCGCGAGGTGCGCGGCGTGCATCGGATCGAGCCCGCCGGCTCGCTCCGACGTCGGCGGCCGACCATCGGCGACCTCGACCTGCTGGCTGCGGTCGACGACCCGGGCGCCGTCATCGCCGCCCTCGACGACCTCCCCGAGGTCGACAAGGTCCTGTCGGCCGGCACCGACAAGTCGAGCATCATCCTCGGCGACGGTCCGCGGGTCGATCTCATGGTCTGCCCGCCGGCCGCCTGGGGCACCCACCTCGTCCATTTCACCGGCAGTGCCGACCACAACATCGCATTGCGCGGCATGGCCCTCGACCGCGGCTGGTCGCTGTCGGAGAAGGGCTTCAAGGTCCTCGACGACGGCTCCCTGCTGCTGGAGGCGGATGAGGCCGATGTCTACGCGCGCCTGGGCCTGCCGTGGATCGCGCCCGAGCTGCGCGAGGGGGACGGCGAGATCGAGGCCGCGCTCGCCGGGCGGCTGCCCACCCTCGTGACGGGCGACGACGTGCGCGGCGACACGCACACTCACTCGGACTGGACCGATGGTGTCGACTCGATCGAGGTCATGGCCCGCGCAGCGCGCGACATGGGGCACGAGTACATCGTGCTGACCGACCATTCGCCGTCGCTCGGGGTCACGCGCGGGCTCACCCCTGCCCGCGTGGAGGAGCAGCGCGCCGAGATCGCCCGCCTCAACACCGAGCTCGGCCCGTTTCGCATCCTGCACGGCACCGAGCTCGAGATCCGCGCCGACGCCACGCTCGACTACCCCGACGAGCTGCTCGCCCGCTTCGACGTCGTCATCGCCAGCATCCACACCGGGCGTACCCAGCCAGCCGAGCAGCTGACGCGGCGCGCGCTGGCGGCCATCGAGAACCCGCACGTCGACGTGCTCGCGCATCCATCGGGCCGGATCGTGAACCGACGCGACCCGTTGCCGCTCGACTGGGCACGCCTGTTCGAGGCCGCCGCGCGCACCGGCACGGCGCTCGAAATCAATGGCAGCCCGCGCCTGGACCTCGACGATTCGCTGGCGCGGGCCGCGGGGCGCGCCGGCGCGCGGATGACCCTGGCCTCCGATGCGCATCGCACCGAGGAGCTCGCCCAGCAGCGCTACGCCGTCGACCTGGCGCGCCGCGCGTGGCTGGAGCCGTCGCAGCTGCTGGCCACCCGCTCCGCCGTCGAGCTGCTGGAGCTCCTGGCGTGATCAGCCGCATCTTCGCCGACCGGCGTCGGATCGCCCTCCTGCGCCGCGTCGATCGGCCGGCCGCCATCGTGCTTGCATGCGCCCAGGCACTCGTCGCCAGCGCGGGCTGGTTCGCTACCCCGCTCTGGCTGGCGGTGGCGGTGGCCGGGCAGCTGGTCCTGGGCGGGATCGTGGCCGTGCGCGTCATCGGTCCGATGCGGTCCGACCTCGGCCTGGCGCGCTACGCCATTCCGGCCACGGCCGGGATCGCGGCCACGCTCTTCGGGCGCCTCATCCCCGGCGGCCTCAGCATCCTGCTCGTGCCGATCCTGGCGGTCCTGCTGTGGATCGTCACCTACCTGGAGCTGCGCATCGAGCGCGGCACCGGCGGCCAGACGATCGGGCGGCTGCTGCTGACCGCCATCGTCTACGCGGGCGCTGCCGGCCTGCTCGTCCTGTTCGGCCCGCGCTCCTGGCCGACCCCGCTCATCCTCGTCGTGGGCCTGGTCCTGCCGCTCGCGCTGCGCTCGTCAGAGGCGCGCGGCACCCTCGGCGTCGAGGGCGTGGGCCAGGCGGTGCTCCACGTCCTCGTCGTCGCCCAGGTGGGTGCCGCGGCGCTGCTGCTGAACATCCCGCCGGCGGTCATGGCCGGCCTCATGGCCCTCGCCTTCTACACCTGGAGCGCGGCGGTCGACACGCTGGGCGACGGGGCCTCCGGGCGCAGCGTTGCCGTCGAGTTCGGCGCGCTGCTGCTCTTCGGGCTGGGCGTCGGCCTGCTCATGCACCAGCCCTGAGGCGGTGCCGGGCAAGCCTGCGTTGACACCCCTCATGGCCGGTGGTACAAGAGGGCGCTTTCGGCCGGCACCGGCCGTCGACACCCGCACCGGAGACGCTCAGCACGCTCATGGCGCTTGGAGAAGCTGACACGACGACCCGACAACGACGACAGCTGGCCGATGCCGCGATCGCCCAGGCGACGCGCGGCGAGTGGGAGGATGCGGTCACCACCAACCGCGGACTCCTCGAGCTCGGTCCCGACATCGACGCGCACAACCGCCTCGGCAAGGCGCTCGCCGAGCTCGGCCGGCACGCCGAGGCCCTCGAGGCCTACGAGCAGGCGCTGGAGCGCGACGCCACCAACCGCATCGCGCAGCGCAACATCGAGCGCCTGCGGGTGCTGATGGCCGCCAAGCGGCCCGCAGCCAACGGGAAGGCGCGGCCGGAGAAGGCACCGGCCACGCTGTTCATCGAGGAGATGGGAAAGACGGGCCGCGCGCGCCTCATCAACCTCGCCGCGCCCCGTGTGCTGGCGCCGCTGTCAGCGGGCGACGCGATCAGCCTCGAGGTCGACGGGGACGACCTGGTGGCCCACGTCGGCAAGGCCGCCATCGGCAGCGTCGAGCCGCGCATCGCGGCGCGCCTCCTGAAGCTGATCGCCGGCGGCAACCGCTACGACGCCGCCATCACGACCATCCACGAGGCCGGCGGCGAGGTCATGATCATGATCCGCGAGGTGTTCACGCATCCCGCCAACTTCGGCAAGGTCTCGTTCCCCACGCAGGGTTCGAGCGCGGCCGGCGTCAGACCGTACATGAAGGGCAGCGCACTTCGCTACGATGACGACGACGAGGTCGAAGAGGCCGACGAGGACTCCGAGGAGGTCGAGGAGCTCGACACCACTCTTCCCGAGTACTCAAGCGAGCCCGAGCTCGAAGAGGAGCTGGTAGAAGAGCCATAGCGACAGATGAGCGAGGCGGAGCGGACAGGGTACGACCACGTCATCCTGCCGCGACGCCTCCCCGGCCTGGCCCTCCTGGAGCGCTACCACACCCCACCGGCCGATAACGAGCTCGACGCCGCGCTTGCCGCGTTCGCCACGCCCGGCGACACCGTCCTCGACCCATGGGCCGGCACAGGGTGGACGGCGCGCCGCACGGTTGCGGCCGGCATGCGGGCGGTGGCCGCGGACCCGAGCCCGTTCGCCCAGCTGGCCTCGATCGCTCTGCTGACCGCGCCCGGGCCCGCGGTCCTGGACGCGGCGTTCGCCCAGCTGGCCGGCTCGCGGCGGGTCGACGTGCCGCTCAAGCAGCACATCGAGGAGCTGTACGCAACGCGCTGCGCGACGTGCCGGCGTCCGGTCGTCGCCGAGCAGTTCGTGTGGCCGCGCGACGGCGACGCTCCCGGCCGCAAGATCTACCGCTGCGCCGCGTGCGACCTGTCGCGCGGCGGCCCGGAGGAGCGTTCGTCACCCGTCGACGAGGTCGACCTCGCCAAGCTGGGGATCGAACCTGCCGCCGATGCGTCGGACGCGGCCGCGGGCGACGGCGCGCGACCGGCGCCGGTCGTGGTGGATCCGCCCGACCCGGTCGACCCCGCCGACGAGCTGGACCTCGCCATCGGCGAATCCGGCGGACCGCCTCCCGCGCCGCGCGCTGTCGATCCGCCGAGCACGGTCGCCGAGCGTCCGCGCTTCGCGTCGACGGTCCGGCCCGACCCGGTGCCGGTGGCCGCGGCCGACGGCACGCGCCACGCGCCGCACTATCTCGAGCTGCGCGCGCGCTTTCCCGTGCTCGACGACCGCGACGACCTCGTCGACGAGCTCCTCGACCTCTACACGCCGCGCAACCTGTACGCACTGCACGCGATCGGCTCCAAGATCGATACCGAGCTGCGTGACGGCGCGGTCGCGGCGGTCATGAAGCTCGCGCTGGCGAGCTGCCTGCTGCCCGCGAGCCGCCTGAATGGCTACCCCGGGCGCGTGGCATCGCTGCGCATCAGCGCCGGCCACGTCCGCCAGCCGGCCAGCCGCCATCAGCGCGAGGTCAACGTGTGGCGAGCGTTCGAGGAGGCGTACGGAGAAGTCCGTGCCAGCGTCGCGGCGCTGGGCGACCGGCACGAGGCGCGCTTCGCGGCGGACTTCGGCGAGCTGGGCGGCATGTCGGCGGCAAACGTGCTCTGGCTGCGCGCCCGCGCATCGGTCGTCGGCCAGTACCTGCCGGCCGACGGGGTCGACCTGGTCCTGTCAGCTCCCGCGGCGGCGCCGACGATCGAAGAGCTCGGATTCGAGTACCTGGCCACCAGCTGGCTCCTGGGCCGCGAGGCGGCCGAGACGCTGCGGCTCGAGCCGATCTTCGGCGGCGGCGGCCATCCGGAGGGAGCCGAGGCCACCGCCCTGCGCCACGGCATGGCCTCCGCGGCGGGTGCTCTCAAGCCGGGCGGGTGGTGCATCGTGCTGCTCGAGCAGGGCGATCCGGAGCGCATGCTGGCGGTCGCATTGGCCGGCGCGGCCGCCGGGCTCGACCTCGTGCACGTCATCCATCGAGAGTCGACGCGCTCCGGCGACTGCATCGCGCTCCACCTGCGCCGGCGATCGGCCGAGGACCGGCTGCGGCACGCGGTGACGCCCGGGCCGCTGCGCCTCGGGGCGGAGGCCGGCCACCTGACCTATCCGGAGCTGGCCGGCGCGATCGAGCGGTCGGTCACGGCGCTGCTCCGCGACCGCGGCGAGCCTGCCGGCCTGAGCCGGGTCGTGGCCGCCGTGGTCGCCGAGCTCGGCTCGACCGGCCTCCTGCGACGGATCGTGAGCGGACGCGGCGAGGATCCGGCCTCGCCATCGGACCGGGCCGACGCGGCCGGGCCGCAGATGATCGCCGGCCTCATTCGCGAGGAGCTATGGCGCGACGATCACCCGGCGCTGGTCCGCATCGGCGACGTGGCTCGTCCCCTGTGGTGGCTGCGGCGCCCCGAGCTCGCGGAGCGCCCGCTGGCCGATCGCGTCGAGTGGGCGACATGGTCGATCCTGTCGACCGCCGGTCGGATCGACGAGGCGGGTTTCTTCGACCGCGTGTATCGGCTGTTTCCCGGTCTGCAGGCTCCAGACGAGGAGCTGGTGCGTGCCTGCCTGGAGGCCTATCGGTCGCCGGGCGAGCGCGGCTCACTGGGCACCGAGGACGATCTCACCCGGCGCACGCAGGACCACACCAGGGTCATCGCCACGCTCGTCGACTATGGCCACCGCCTGGGGCTGCGCGCCTGGGTCGCGACGCGCGAGCACGAGCGCGCGGTCGACGGCCGCAGCCTGGCCGACCGCCTGACCGATGACGAGCGACGGGTCTACCTCCCGCTCGTCATCCGGGCGCCGGCCGAGGCGCTCGCCCAGGTCGACGCCATGTGGTACGTGCGTGGCCGGCTCGCCTTCCTGTTCGAGGTCGACTGGACGGCGATGATCGGCGACGCCGTCCTGGGCCGCGGCCGCGAGATCCCGCTGGGCGACGAGCAGGCACGCTTCCTCGTCATCCCGGCCGAGCGCGCCGAGCTGCTGCGCCTGAAGCTGGAGCGCTCGCCGTGGCTGCGCGAGGAGGTGGAACGCCAGAACTGGCACGTGCTCAAGTGGCAGCACCTCGACACGCTGGCGGCTCGCGAGGGGGCGCGGATGGAGTGGCTGGAGCCGGTCCTCGGCCTCGATCCGCTCATCGAGCGCGGCGGCGAGCAGCTCACCATGTTCGGCGAGTGAGCGGCTTGCCCGGCGAGTGAGCGAGTTGGTAGACTCGCGCATCGGGAGTGCCGTGGTTCCCCCCTGCGGCACTCCCGATGTCGAAGCGCTCAGCCTGCGCCGGCCGGACCGTGACTGCCCGGGCCCGGTCTGCGCGTCGCCCGCCGCCCAATGGCGCGACGAACCACCATCATGACCTCGTCGACGTACGGCTGTCCCTGCCCGGTCTCGATGGCGTGCGCCAGGCAGCCGTCGATGTGGTCCTCGAGGAGCAGCAGCCCGACCTGGTCCGCCGCGGCGGTCAGCGCCTCGACCTGCTGGAGGACGTCGAGGCAGTAGGCCTCGTCCTCGACGAGGCGCTGGATGCCGCGAGCCTGGCCCTCGATCCGCCGCAGGCGGGTGACGAGGTCGCGCTTGTCCTTCGTGTACGAGTGGCGGAAGTGTGCGTCGCGCGGTTCGGTCTGCATACTACCGGGCAGTATGCGCAGCGACCGCCGGGCGGTCAATCGAGCGTGCGCGCGAATCGGGGTAGCATGGGCCGATGAGCCCCCTGGAGCGCCACGAGCTCATCAGCCCGCTGGAGCGCGCGCTGGTGGTCGTCAGCCACCCCGACGACGGCGAGTTCGGCGCGGCGCCGACGATCGCGCGCCTCACCCGGGCCGGCGTGCGGGTCGACTACGTCGTCACCACCGACGGCGGCAAGGGGACCGAGGATCCGAACGTGACGCCGGAGGAGCTGACCACCACCCGGGTGGCCGAGCAGCGCGCGGCGGCCGATATCCTGGGCGTCAGCGACATCGTTCACCTCGGCTACCCCGACGGCTACCTCATGCCGTCGCTCGACCTGCGGCGCGACATCACGCGCCAGATCCGGCGCTTCCGCCCGGACCTCGTCATCACCCAGAACCCGCAGCGCCGGCTGGACCACAACCCATTCATCGGCCATCCCGACCACCTCGCCACCGGGGAGGCCACGCTGGCATCGGTCTACCCGGCGGCGCGCGACCACCTGAACTTCCCCGAGCTGTGGCGCGACGAGCGGCTCGAGCCGTGGAAAGTGCGCCAGGTGCTCCTGACCGGGGTCGAGGAGCCGAACCTGTGGCTCGACGTGGCCGACACGTTCGAGGTCGGGCTGCGCGCCATCCTGGCGCATGCCAGCCAGGTGGACGGCGCCGACGTCACCGAGCGCATGCGCGAGCGCGCGCGGACCATCGGCGAGCCACAGGGCATCGGCCTGGCCCAGGCCTTCCTGTCGATCATCCTCGAATGACGCGCCGCGCCGGAGGCGGGCCCCGTGGAGGCTGGGGCGGCATGTGGGGCGGGTCGGAGCCCGACCTCAGCCGCCGGCCGGGCAGCGAGGGCCGAACCCTGCGCCGGATCGCCGGCTTCTTCCGGGCCTACCGCGCTCGGCTCGGATTCATCTCGGTCCTGATCCTGATCTCGGTCAGCATCGGCGTCGTCAACCCGATCCTGCTCAAGCTCGTCATCGACAACCTCATCGGTCCGCGGGACCTCGGGCTGCTCTACCTCCAGACCGGGCTGATGATCGCTCTGCCGATCGTGACCAGCGCCATCGGCGTGTGGCAGGCGTACCTGTCGAACGTCGTCGGCCAGCGAGTCATGAACGACCTGCGCCTGGCGCTGTACCGGCACCTGCAGTGGATGCCGCTGCGCTTCTTCACCGAGACGCGCACCGGCGAGATCCAGAGCCGGATCAGCAACGACGTCGGTGGCGTGCAGTCGGTGGTGACCGACACGGCTGCCTCGCTGCTCAGCAACTTCGCGACCGTGGCCACCACGGTCATCGCGATGTGGATCCTCGACTGGCGGCTGACCGTGCTCAGCCTGGGGCTGCTGCCGATCTTCGCCTACATCACCTACCGCGTCGGCAAGGTCCGGCGCGAGGTGAGCACGCTGACCCAGCGGTCGATGGCCGAGATGAGCGCCATCACCGAGGAGTCGCTCTCGGTCTCCGGCATCCTGCTGAGCAAGACGTTCGGCCAGCAGGAGGCGTCGATCGAGCGCTTCGGACGCGAGTCGCGCCGGCTCGGCGACCTCCAGATCCGCGGCCAGATGATCGGCCGCTGGTTCTTCGCGCTGATCGGCACCTTCTTCAGCATCATGCCGGCCTTCGTGTACCTGCTGGCGGGCTCGCTCATCATCGGCGGCGACACGAACGTCTCGATCGGCACCATCGTGGCCTTCACCACGCTCCAGTCGCGCCTCTTCTTCCCACTCGGGCAGCTGCTCAACGTGCAGGTCGAGATCCAGGGCGCGCTGGCGCTGTTCGATCGCATCTTCGAGTACCTCGAGATGGACCACGAGATCACCGATGCGCCCGACGCGGTCGAGCTCGCGCCGAGCACGATGCGCGGCGAGGTGCGCTTCGACCACGTCTCCTTCCGCTACCCGGTGGCGTCAGCGCAGCTCGAGGCGGCGTCCGAGACCGCGGAGGCCGAGGCCAGCGGACGCGCCATGCCGACCGCCGTTCAGCCCTTCGGGCTGACCGACATCTCGTTCGGCGCTGCACCGGGACAGCTCGTCGCGCTGGTTGGCCCATCGGGAAGCGGCAAGACGACCTCCACCTACCTCATTCCGCGTCTGTACGACGTCGATGCCGGGTCGGTGAGCATCGACCGCGTCGACGTGCGTGGCGTCACGCTGCGGTCGCTCGGCGAGGTGATCGGCTTCGTGACGCAGGAGACCTACCTGTTCCACGACACCGTCCTGGCCAACCTGCGATACGCAAAGCCTGACGCCACCATGGAGCAGATCGAGGAGGCCGCCCGCGCAGCGGCCATCCATGACCGAGTCATGGAGCTCCCGGATGGGTACGACACGGTGGTGGGGGAGCGCGGCTACAAGCTGTCGGGCGGCGAGAAGCAGCGAGTCGCCATCGCGCGCGTCCTGCTCAAGGACCCGCGCGTCCTCATCCTGGACGAGGCGACGTCAGCGCTCGACACCGTCAGCGAGCGGCTCATCCAGACGGCGCTGGCCCGCCTCATGGAGGGCCGCACCA
Organism: uncultured Steroidobacteraceae bacterium; assembly: GCA_964449915.1. Classification (GTDB taxonomy): domain Bacteria; phylum Chloroflexota; class Limnocylindria; order QHBO01; family QHBO01; genus JACDBZ01. Next base: position 14,437 of record CAYVCE010000116.1, read on the forward strand.
CGATCGCCATCGCCCATCGCCTCTCGACCATCCTCCGCGCCGACCAGATCCTGGTCATGTCGCGCGGCCGGATCGTCGAGCGCGGTACCCACGCCGAGCTCATCCGTCAGGAAGGGCTCTACGCGAAGCTGTACCGGGAGCAGTTCGTGGTCGAGGGGCAGGGCGGCTAGCCGAGCGGCACGAGCCCGACGTCACCCTCGAGGCGGATCGCGATCTCGCCCGGCTCGTCGTCGATCTCCCACTCGGTGAAGAAGGCGTTTGCGCCGTCGCGGCTGGCCCAGTGGGCGATGGCGTAGAACTCGGAGCCGTCGGCGGCGTACCAGGCGCGGTGGAAGGTGCAGCCATGCGCGACGGCGCTGGCCTGCATCTCCTGGCTGATCCCGGTGACGCGTCGCTCGTACAGATCGCGTGCACTGCGCCCGTCCGGCGTGGGGGCCGGCACGCGAAAGAGGATCCAGATCGAGCCTTCCTCGGTCACGGCTCCATGATCGCAGCCGGGGGCCGGCGCTGCTGCGTCGAACGCCGCGTGCGACACTTCGCGCATGCCCAACCGCCTGGTCGACCAGACCAGCCCCTACCTGCTCCAGCACGCCCACAACCCGGTCGACTGGTTTCCCTGGGGCCCCGAGGCGCTCGAGCGGTCGCGCGCCGAGGATCGGCCGATCTTCCTGTCGATCGGCTATGCCGCCTGCCACTGGTGCCACGTCATGGAGCGCGAGTCGTTCGAGAACCCCGAGATCGCGGCGCTCATGAACGAGCACTTCGTGAGCATCAAGGTCGACCGCGAGGAGCGCCCCGACCTCGACGACGTGTACATGGCCGCCGTGCAGGCCATGACCGGCTCCGGGGGCTGGCCGATGAGCGTCTTCCTCACCCCCGACCTGCGGCCCTTCTTCGGCGGCACCTACTTCCCGCCCGACGATCGGCACGGGATGCCCGGCTTCCCTCGCGTCCTGGCGTCGGTGGCCGATGCCTACCGCACCCGCCGAGCCGAGGTCGAGCAGCAGGCAGGGCAGCTGGCCGGTCACCTCCAGGCGCAGCTCTCTGTGCCGGCCGGCGACAGAGATCCCGAGCCGCGCCAGCTCGACGCCGCTGTCGGTCGCATCGCGGCCAGCTTCGACGCCGCCCATGGCGGATTCGGGAGCGCCCCGAAGTTCCCGCCACCCATGCTCCTCGAGTTCCTCCTGCGGTCGTGGCGCCGCACGGGGGACGCAGCCACGCTCGCGATGGTCAGTCGCACGCTCGATGCCATGGCCGATGGCGGCATCAACGACCAGCTGGGCGGGGGCTTTGCGCGCTACAGCACCGATGCGCACTGGCTCGTTCCGCACTTCGAGAAGATGCTGTACGACAACGCCCTGCTGGCCCATGCCTACGTCGAGGGCTACCGCGCCACGGGCAACGAGCGCTACGCGCGGGTCGCGCGCGAGACGCTGGACTTCATGCTCGCCGAGCTGCGCACCGCCGACGGGGGCTTCGCCTCGGCGCTGGACGCCGATTCCGAGGGGGTCGAAGGACGGTTCTACGCCTGGCCCCACGACGAGTTCATGGCGGTGCTCTCCGATGCGGGCCTCGATGATGACCATCGCCGCCTACTGGCCGATTACTGGGGGCTTACCGCGGCCGGGAACTGGGAGGGGACGAACGTCCTCCACCTGCCCGGTGCCGCCGACGCGCCCCCTGAGCTCGTGGAAGGCGCTCGCCGGGCTCTCCTGCGGGCGCGCGCCGGGAGGGCGCGGCCCGCGCGCGACGACAAGCAGCTCGCCGCCTGGAACGGGCTGGCCCTGCGGGCGCTGGCGCACGCCGCCCTCGTGCTTCGCGAGCCGCGCTACGCGGAGGCGGCGACCGAGCTGGTCGGCTTCATTCGGGGCCAGCTGGTGCGCCACGGCGGTCGGCTGTGGAGAACGGCGCGGGACGGTCGCGCGCATACCCCGGCCTTCTGCGAGGACTACATGGCCGTCGCCGACGGGCTCCTCGACGCGCACGCGGCACTCGGCGATGCCGCATCGCTGCACCTGGCGCGCGCGCTGGTGGAGACCGCGCTGCAGGACTTCTGGGACGACGACGCCGGCACGTTCTTGGACACGTCGGCGGAGCACGATCGCACGGTCGCGCAGCCGCGCGGCCTGGCCGATAACGCCACGCCATCTGCCAACAGCATCGGTGCCGACGTCCTTCAGCGGCTCGCGCTGCTCAGCGGCGACGAGGGGTCCGCGCGCCGCGCGCAGTCGATCCTGCGAGCGGTCGCGCCTGCCCTCGAGCGACAGCCGAGCGCGTTCGGGCGGATGCTGTGCGCCGCGGATCGGTTGCTCGGCGAGCAGATCGACGTCGTCGTCGCGGGGAAGCCGACGTCCGCGGAGGCGCGAGCGCTGCGCGAGGCGGCGATCGGCCCCTACGTTCCGGACCTGGTCCTCACCGCCGTCGCCGAGGGCGACGACCACGCACCGTGGCCGCTGTACGCAGGCAAGGTCGCCGCCGGCGGGCGGGCGACCGCCTACGCGTGTCGCGCGTACGCGTGCGACGAGCCGACGACCGATCCCTCGCGCCTGTCGGAGCAGGTGCGGGCGCTCTCGCGGACGGGCGGCAGCTAGCCCGCGAGGAAGCTGAGCCGCACCGACCGCTGCCGGTTGTCGGCATTCGGGTCGATCAGTGCGATCGACTGCCACGTGCCGAGCGTCATCCGGCCGCCGATCACCGGGACGGTGAGCGATGGGGCGACCAGCAGCGGCAGGACATGATCGGCGCCATGGCCCGGCCGCCCGTGACGGTGCCGCCATCGGTCGTCGCGCGGCAGGAGCCGCTCGAGGGTCGCCAGCACGTCCTCATCCGAGCCCGCGCCGAGCTCGACGACCACGACGCCCGCCGTGGCGTGCGGCACGAAGACGGTCAGCAGGCCGTCGGTGGCGCCGATCTCGCCCAGGAAGCTCGAGCATGCGGCCGTCAGGTCGACGATGGCGGGCCGGTCGCCGGTGTCGATCGTCACTTCGCGGG
>CAYVCE010000117.1:0-21269 GCA_964449915.1 uncultured Steroidobacteraceae bacterium
GGCACCGTATCATGTGCACTCGGCAGACAACTTGCGGTGCGGAGTGAACCCATGACCTCCCAGCACGACGTGTGGCGCGAGCTCGGGCAGCAGCTGCGCGTCGACTCGGTCCGATCCAGCAGCGCGGCGGGCAGCGGTCACCCCACCTCGTCGATGTCGGCTGCCGACCTCATGGCGGTCCTCATGTCGAAGTACCTGCATTACGACTTTGGGACGCCGGACGACCCGCGCAACGACCACCTCATCTTCAGCAAGGGCCACGCGTCGCCGCTGCTGTACGCGATGTACAAGGCGGCCGGAGCCATCGGCGACGACGAGATGCTCACCTTCCGCCGATTCGGCTCGAGGATCGAGGGCCACCCGACGCCGGTCCTGCCCTGGGTCGACGTCGCGACGGGCTCCCTCGGGCAGGGCCTGCCCATCAGCGTCGGCGTGGCGCTCACCGGCAAGAAGCTCGATCGCTTGCCGTACCGGGTGTGGTGCCTGTGCGGTGACTCCGAGATGGCCGAGGGCTCGATGTGGGAGGCCTTCGAGCACGCCGGCGTGTCCGGGCTCGACAACCTGACCGCCATCATCGACGTCAACCGGCTGGGGCAGACCGGCGAGACGATGCACGGCTGGGACCTCGACGCCTATCGGCGCCGCGCCGAGGCATTCGGCTGGAAGGCGATCGAGATCGACGGGCACGACGTGGCAGCCATCGACCGAGCCTTCGCTCGCGCCATCGAGACCACCGGCCAGCCGACCGTGGTCATCGCCAGGACAGAGAAGGGCCACGGCGTGAAGGCGGTGGCCGACCAGCCAGGCAAGCACGGCAAGCCACTCGACGACCCCGATGGCGCGATCGCCGAGCTGGGCGGGATCCGCGACATTCACGTCGAGGTTCCCAAGCCGGACTTCACGGGACGGCCGCACGAGTTCCCGACCACCACGCTCACGCTGCCGTCCTACGAGCCGGGGACGAAGGAGGCGACGCGCAGGGCGTTCGGCGACGCCCTCGTGGCGCTCGGCAGGGCGCGCGGCGAGGTCGTGGCCATCGACGGCGAGGTCGGCAACAGCACCTATACCGAGCTGTTCGCCGATGCGCTGCCGGATCGGTTCTTCCAGGTTTACATCGCCGAGCAGCAGATGATCGCGACCGCGGTCGGCATGCAGGTCCGCGGCTGGAAGCCGTTCGCGTCCACCTTCGCTGCCTTCCTGAGCCGCGCGTATGACTTCGTGCGCATGGCGGCGGTGAGCCGCGCCAACATCGCCGTGGCAGGGTCGCACGCCGGCGTCAGCATCGGCGAGGACGGGCCCAGCCAGATGGCGCTCGAGGACCTCGCCAGCTTCCGCGCCATTCACGGATCGACCGTGCTCTATCCGTCGGACCCGAACCAGACCGCCGCGCTCGTGCCGCAGATGGCCGACCGCGCCGGGATCGTGTTCATGCGCACCACGCGCGAGAAGACGCCGATCCTGTACGAGCCCGGGGAGGACTTCCACATCGGTGGCTCCCGGGTGGTCCGCCAGACCGATGACGACGCCGTCACCCTCATCGGTGCCGGCATCACGCTCCACGAGGCCATCAAGGCCGCCGAGCAGCTGGCCAAGGAGGGGATCGCGGCCCGGGTGATCGACCTCTACAGCCTCAAGCCGATCGACGCCGAGACCGTCCGCGCCGCCGGGCGGGCGACCGGGGCGATCGTCACCGTCGAGGACCATTGGCCCGAGGGCGGCATCGGCGACGCCGTGCTCGACGCGCTGGCCACCGAGCAGCCGCACCCGATCGTCGTCAAGCTCGCGGTTCGTTCGATGCCCGGCTCAGGCACGCCGGTGGAGCTGCTGTCGGCGGCCGGGATCGACGCCACGCATATCGCCGATGCGGCGCGCGAGCTCGCGGGACGGGCCGGCGCGCGCGGACGCAGCACGGCCGAGGTCGGCTCCGGCCGGCGCGAGTAGAGCGAGAGGACAGCCATGACCCAGAACGCGCTGCAGCGGCTTCACGCCGAGCAGGACCAGAGCCCGTGGATCGACTTCATCGACCGTGACCTGATCGCCAGCGGCACGCTGGAGCAGATGGTCGACGACGGCATCCGCGGCCTGACGAGCAACCCGACGATCTTCGCCAAGGCCGTCGCGACCGGCCAGTACGACGAGCTCGTCCGGCGCGAGATCGCCGCCGGCGACGACGCGCGCCAGATCTACGAGGAGATCGCGGTGGCCGACGTCGGCGACGCGGCCGACGTCCTGCGCCGCGTCTACGACGGATCGAACGGCGCCGATGGCTTCGCAAGCATCGAGGTCGAGCCCGACCTCGCCGACGACACGCACGCCACGGTCGAGCGCGCGCACGAGCTTTGGGCCCGGCTCGAGCGACCGAACGTGTTCATCAAGATCCCCGCCACCGAGGCGGGCGTCCCCGCCGTCGAGGCCGCCATCGCCGACGGGATCAACGTCAACGTCACGCTCATGTTCAGCGTGGAGGTCTATCGACGCGTGGCCCGCGCCTACATCGCCGGGCTGCGCGCGCGCCACGAGCGCGGCGAGCCGATCGACCGCGTCGCCAGCGTGGCGAGCTTCTTCGTGAGCCGCGTCGACACCAAGATCGACCCGCAGCTCGAGCAGATCGGCACGCGGTCGGCTCTGGAGGCGCGCGGCAAGGCGGCCATCGCCAACGCCAAGCTGGCCTACGAGGCCTTCACCGAGATCTTCGGCGGCGACGAGTTCGCCGACCTGCGCGCCGCCGGCGCGCGCGTCCAGCGCTGCCTGTGGGCCAGCACCAGCACGAAGAACCCCGACTACCGTGACGTCCTCTACGTCGAGGAGCTCATCGGTCCCCAGACGGTCGACACGATGCCGCTCGACACGATCACGGCCTTCCTCGAGCACGGCCAGGTGGCCGGCACGCTCGACCGCGACCTCGACGGGGCGCGCCAGGCGATCCGGGAGGTGGAGGCCGAGGGCATCAGCATGGAGCGCGTCACGGACGAGCTCATCACCGAGGGCGTCGCCAGCTTCGCGAAGAGCTTCGACGAGCTGCTCGAGACGATCGAGTCGAAGCGCCAGGAGCTCGCCCCGGCATGACCGAGCTCGAGGCCGCCATCGGCGCGCGCCTGGAGTCCTGGAGCGCCGAGCGGGTCGCGGAGCGCCTGTGGGCCAGGGACGGCGCGCTGTGGGCCGCCTCGGGCAAGCCCGCCGGCGAGGTTGCGGCGTGGCTCGGCTGGCTGGACCTGCCGGAGGCGATGTCCGGGCGCGTGTCGGAGCTCGAGCACCTCGCGCGTGACGTGCGTCAGGACGGCTACCGGCGGGCCGCCGTGCTCGGCATGGGCGGCTCGAGCCTGGCCCCGGAGCTGTTCGCCCGCGTGTTCGCATGGGCCGGCGGCCCGTCCGGGAATGGCGCCGCATCGGCCGATGGGCTGGAGCTGCGCATCCTCGACTCGACCCACCCCGACGTGGTGCGCGGCTTCCGCTCATGGGCCTCGGAGCAGCGGACGCTGTTCTGCGTCAGCTCCAAGTCCGGTTCCACGACCGAGCCCAACGCGTTCCAGGCGGCGATGGGAGACATCGCGCCGGCCCTCGACTTCATGGCCATCACCGATCCGGGCTCGTCACTCGGCGAGCTGGCCCGCGCCCAGGAGTTCCGCGGCATCGTCGAGGGGCCGCCGGACGTCGGTGGACGCTACTCCGCGCTCACCGTCTTCGGCCTCGTGCCCGCCGCGCTCGCCGGCGTCGACCTCGGCATGCTGCTGGACCGGGCGCGCGGCATGGCCGACGCCTGCCACATCCCGAACGCGGCCGACAATCCCGGCCTGGCGCTGGGCGCCGCCATCGGCGAGGCTGCACTCGCCGGTCGCGACAAGCTCACCATCCTCACGTCGGCGCGCCTGGCCGCCATCGGCGATTGGGCCGAGCAGCTGGTGGCCGAGAGCACCGGCAAGGCGGGCAAGGGCATCGTTCCGATCGTGAACGAGCCGCTCGGGGACCCGGACAGCTACGGCGAGGACCGGTTCTTCGTCGTCATCACCATGGCCGGCGACGACCCCGGCGAGCTCGGCGCGATCCTCGGCAATCCTCATGCGCGCCACATCGAGCTCGCCGACGCGTTCGACGTCGGCGCCGAGTTCGTGCGCTGGGAGGTGGCGACCGCGGCTGCGGGGATCGTGCTCGGCATCGACCCCTTCGACCAGCCCAACGTCCAGGAGAGCAAGGACGCCACGAAGGCGCTGCTGGAGGCCTTCCGCACCAGGGGCGCCCTGCCGCAGCCGATGCCGATCGTGAGCGGCGATGGCCTCGCCGCGTTCGCCGACCCGGCGGCGCTCGGCGACGCGCCGGTCAGCGTCGACGGCGCGGTCCGCCAGCTCCTGACCCAGCTCAGCGCCGGGCGTGACTACTTCGCCATCCTCGCCTACCTGCCGCCCGACCGCGAGGTCACCGAGCGGCTGCAGCGGGTGCGCGCGATTGTCCGCGACGCGCTGGGCGTGGCAACCACCCTGGGCTTCGGGCCGCGCTTCCTGCATTCGACCGGGCAGCTCCACAAGGGCGGCCCGGACTCCGGCGTCTTCCTCCAGCTCACCGCGGACCCGTCGAAGGACCTGTCGATCCCCGAATGGGAGGAGTCGTTCGCTACCCTGATCGCGGCGCAGGCGCTCGGCGACCTGACGTCGCTCCAGCGACGCGGGCGGCGCGCGCTGCGCCTGCACCTTGGCGACCTCGACGCGGGGCTGGCCCGGCTGGAGACGATGGTCGCCGACGCGATCGGTCTGGCAAGCACGAGAAGGTAGGAGGCCGCATGCAGGTCGCGATCTGCGGACTGGGGAGGATGGGCGCCGGCATGGCGCGCCGCGCCGCTCGCGGCGGGCACGACGTGGTGGCCTGGAACCGGACCGAGGCCGTGGCCACCGAGATCGCCGGCGAGCCGGAGAACTCCGGGCGCATCGCGGTCGCCGAGCCGATCGAGCGCCTGGTCGAGATGATGGCCGCACCGCGCCACGTCGTCATCAGCGTGCCCTCCGGGGAGGCGACGGACGCCATGGTCGTCACCCTGGCCGGCATCCTCGAGCAGGGCGACGTGATCATCGATGCCGGCAACAGCCGCTTCCACGACTCGAAGCGGCACGCCGTCGAGCTCGCCGAGCATGGGATCGAATGGCTCGACATGGGCGTCTCGGGCGGCGTGTGGGGCCTGACCGTCGGCTTCTGCGCGATGCTCGGCGGCAAGCGCGACGTGTTCGAGCGGTTCGAGCCGGTGGTGAAGACGCTGGCCCCCGAGAACGGCTACCTGTACTGCGGCCCGGCGGGCGCCGGGCACTACACCAAGATGGTTCACAACGGCGTCGAGTACGGGATCATGCAGGCCTACGGCGAGGGCTTCGACATCCTCCACTCGTCGGACTACGACCTGGATCTCGCCGCCATCGCCCGGCTGTGGAACAACGGGTCGGTCATCCGATCATGGCTGCTGGAGCTGGCCGGCAACGCCTTCGAGCGCGAGGGCAACGACCTCGAGAACATCCGCGGCTGGGTGGCCGATTCGGGCGAGGGCCGCTGGACGGTGGCCGAGGCGATCGACCACGACGTGCCGGCGCCGGTCATCACCCTCAGCCTGATCGAGCGCTTCCGCAGCCGCCGCGAGCCCGACTCCTACACCGATCGCGTCCTCGCCGCGCTGCGCAACGAGTTCGGCGGCCACGCGATCAAGGACCGCAGGTAGTGGTCGGCAGGCGCGGAGCGCATCCACGTAGATGCGCCGCGGCCCACGGAACAGAGCCGGAGGCTGCGGCATGACCACGCGCGTGGAGGATCGACCGACGGGCAGGCCAGAGCGTGCCCACCGCCGGCCGGGCGACGAGCGCCAGCCGCGGCCCAACCCGCTGCGCGAGGGACTGCGCCTGGAGCGTATCGCCGAGCCGTGCACGATGGTCATCTGCGGCGCCACCGGCGACCTGACCGAGCGCAAGCTGGCGCCGGCGCTCTACAACAGCCTGCTCGGCGGATTCCTGCCCCCGGAGTTCACGGTGGTCGGCTTCGCGCGGCGGGACCTGACCGACGACGAGTTCCGCGCGCACCTGCTGGAGGGCATCAACGAGCACAGTCGCAACCGCCCGGCGAAGCCGGCCATCTGGGAGTCGTTCGCCAGCGGCATCGAGTATCACCGCGGCGACTTCGACGATCCGGCCGCCTACGTCGAGCTCGCCAAGCGGCTCGATCGCATCGACCGTGATCGGGGCACCGCCGGCAACCGGCTCTTCTATCTCGCCGTGCCGCCGTCGCTGTACCCCGAGATCGTGAACCAGCTCGCCCGGGCCGGGTTGGCGGCGCCCGGCGATCGGCGGCGCAGCGGCTCGCAGCGCGGCTGGACGCGGGTCATCGTCGAGAAGCCCTTCGGCCGCGACCTCGAGAGCGCACGGACGCTCAACCGCGAGCTGGCCGAAGTCTTCGACGAGGACCAGGTCTATCGGATCGACCATTACCTCGGCAAGGAAACCGTCCAGAACCTCGCGGTCTTTCGCTTCGGCAACGGCCTGTTCGAGCCGATCTGGAACCGCCGCTACATCGACAGCGTGCAGATCACCGTGGCCGAGACGGTTGGCGTCGAGGGGCGCGGCGACTTCTACGACGTCACCGGCGCCCTGCGCGACATCGTCCAGGGCCACGCGCTCCAGCTGATGGCCATGTTCGCCATGGACCCGCCGGTCGAGTTCCACGCCGAGGACCTCCGTGACGAGAAGCTCAAGGTGCTGCGCGCCGTGAAGCCGATGTCCCGCGAAGAGGTGGCACCCAACACGGTGCGCGGCCAATACGTCTCGGGCTGGGTGGAGGGCCAGAAGATCCAGAGCTACCGCGACGAGCCGGAGGTGGCCCCGGACAGCCAGACCGAGACCTTCGTCGCCCTGCGCCTGGCGATCGACTCGTGGCGCTGGGCGGGCGTGCCGTTCTACCTGCGCAGCGGCAAGGCGATGCCGAGCCGGGTGACCGAGATCGCGGTGCAGTTCAAGCGCGCGCCACTGGCGCTTTTCGCGCGCGCCGGCGTGCCGAGCGTCGATCCCAACGTGCTCGCCATCCGGGTCCAGCCCGACGAGGGCATCCTGCTGCGCTTCGGCGCCAAGGTGCCCGGCCAGGGCCTCCAGATCCGGACCGTGAACATGGACTTCCGCTACGGATCGAGCTTCGCGATCGACTCGCCCGACGCGTACGAGACCCTCCTGCTCGACGCGATGGTCGGCGATGCCAGCCTCTTTACCCGCGACGACGAGGTCGAGCGCGCCTGGGAGATCCTGGACCCGATCGTCGACGGGTGGCAGGCCGGCGAGGGCGGGCCGCTCCACTTCTACGGCGCCGGTACGTGGGGACCGCCCGCGGCAGACGAGCTACTCGGTCGCGACGGCCGTGAGTGGCGCCGGCCGTGACGCGACCCCCGCCGCCGGCCTCGGAGGAGCAGGCGGTCCATCGGCGGCTCATGCATTTCGGCGAGGTGGAGAACCTGGCCACGCCGATGTGGGACGACCCCAACACCAGCGTGCGCGCCATTGCCGGCCACCTCGCCTCGCTGTGGGACGTGCCGCTGGGCCTCGACGACGGCGGCGACCCGCTCGTCACCGAGAAGGGGCTGCCGCACGGGCGGGCGTCGGTGCTCAACCTGATCGTCACCGTCGGCGACGAGGCCGCCGCCGACCGCGTGGTCCACGCGCTCGTCGGTCTGGGCGTGCGGCACCCGTCTCGCGCGATCGTCCTCGTCCCGCACCACGGCTCGCCGGGCCCGCCGATCGACGCGCGTATCAGCACCCACTGCAACGAGGCCAGCGGTGGCGGGGACCGCATTTGCTACGAGGAGATCGTGCTCACCGTGCGTGGAGATGCCGCCGAGCACCTTTCCGGCATCGTCGCGCCGCTGCTCATCCACGACCTGCCGACCCACATCTGGTGGCCGGGCGACCCGCCGTTCAGCGACCCCGTCTTCGACCAGCTGGTCGAGATGGGGGATCGGGTCATCCTCGACTCGTCGGACTTCAGCGACCTGCTCGGAGGCCTGCGCCGCACCGCCACCCTGCGACGACGCAGCGGGGTCGGCGACCTGTCGTGGGAGCGCCTGACGTGGTGGCAGGAGCTGACCGCCCAGTTCTTCGACGCGCCGCGCTTCCGGCGCTACCTTCCCAACCTCAGCAAGCTCCGCATTCGCTATGCCGTCGCACCGTCGAGCGCCACCCGGGGCGACGTGGACCGCGAAGACGTCGGACGAGGGGTGGCGTCGCCGATCGCGCCGTCGCTGCTGTATGCCGGGTGGATCGCGACGCGGCTCGGCTGGCGCCGCCACAAGACCCTCAAGCCGCTCGTCGACGGCGCGTTCGACCTGCGCCTCGAGGGGCGCCACGAGATGGTCGACCTGCGCATCGAGCCGATCGCCACTGACACGGTGACGCCCGGGGAGCTGCTCTCCGTCCGCCTCTCCTCGCTGGGCGAGACGGGCGCCGCCGAGTTCATCATCGACCGCGAGGGCGAGGACGCCATGGTCGCCACCAATGCCGACGGCATGACCGCGCTCCTGCGCCGCGTGGCGATGGACACACCGCGCGAGTCGGAGCTCCTCAGCGCGCAGCTCGGCCTCGACGCCGCCGATCCGGTCTACGAGGACGCGCTGCGTGCGGCCGCCATCCTGCTCGCCTCGTCGCGCGAGGCCGCCGCGTGAGGCGGTTCACGGTGCTGCCCGCCGCCGCCGTCGCCGAGGCCACCGCCGACCGCTTCGTGTCGGCCGCACGCTCCGCGATCGACGCCCGCGACATCTTCCGCGTCGCCCTGTCCGGCGGGAGCACGCCGAAGCAGGTCTACCCGCTGCTCCTTCAGCCGCGGCGGCGCGACGCGGTCGACTGGAGCAAGGTCGAGTTCTTCTGGGGCGACGAGCGCGCCGTCCCGCCCGACCATCCCGACTCGAACTTCGGCGCCGCGTACCAGGCGCTCATCGCCCAGCTGCCCGACGTGCGCCCCGACCGCATCCACCGCATGCCGGCCGAGGCCCCCGACATCGACGCAGCGGCGCTCTCGCACGAGAGCGAGCTTCGTCTCGCCTTCGGGGCGCGCGCCAGCGAGCTCCCTGCGTTCGACCTCATCTGGCTGGGGATGGGTCCCGACGGGCACACCGCCAGCCTCTTTCCCGGCACGCTGGCCATCGAGGAGGACGAGCGCTGGGTGGTCGGCAACTGGGTGCCGTCGCTCGACACCTGGCGAATGACCCTCACCTACCCGATCCTCGACGCCGCTCGCTACGTCGTCTTCGCGGTCACCGGTGCCGACAAGGCCGATGCCGTGCGCAGGATCCGCGCCGGCGGCTCCGGGCTGCCGGCGGAGGCCGTCTCCGGCCGCCGCGTCGAGTGGATCGCGGACGCCGCCGCCGCCGGCGAACCGGAGCTCGCCTGAGATGCCGCCGCTCGCCTGGCTGGCCATCGCCGCGGTCGCCGCCGTCGCCGCGTACGCGGTCGGCTGGCCGGCCTGGCGCGCCTCCCGCGCCCGCGACACGCGCGACCTCAACGTCGAGCGCTACCGAGCCTGGCGCGGGCAGGCGGTGCGCGGACAGCCCACCTCGCGCGAAGGGATGACCGGCGAGGAGCGGCGGCGGGTCTACGCCGGGGCCGCGCTGGCCGCGCTGGCGGTCGTCGCCCTCGTCGCCTTCTTCCTGGCCAGCTGACGAGCCGAATGCGCGTCGAGCTGCTCTACGCCGACGGCGACCCGGCGGCCATGCCGGCCCGCCAGAACCTGGTCGAGGTGCTGACCGAGGACGCCTTCGAGACGCCGATCCAGATGATCGCCATCGGCACCGAGGAGGATGCGGCACTGCTGGGCATGCGGGGCTCGCCGACCATCCGAATCGACGGCGCGGACATCGATGCCGAATGGGATGGGCCGATCGGCCTCGCGCCGCGCTCCTACGGCGACGGTGGCGGTCCGGTTCCCGGCAAGCCGCTCATCCGGCGCGCCGTCGAGCGGGCGCGGGGCTGGGCCCACCCGAGCCGCGACGGATGATCGCGGCGGCGCTGCGCGCCTTGTTCCTGTGGCTCAGCAACCGGCGCTGGCTGGCACACGTGGCGCTCGGCACCCCGATCCTGCGCCGCATGCCGCTGCGCTTCGTGGCCGGCACGACGCTCGACCAGGCGGTGACCGTCGTGCGCCAGCTCAATGCAGGCGGCCAGAGCGCAACGCTCGACGTCCTCGGCGAGGCGGTCGGCGACCGTGCCTCGGCAGATCGGGCGGCGGCTGCCTACGTGGCGACCATCGAGCGCATCGCGGCCGAGGGGCTCGACGCCAACGTCAGCATGAAGCTGACCCAGATGGGGCTCGACCTGGGCGTCGACGAGTGCCTGGCCGTCATGACACCCGTCGTCGAGGCCGGCACCCGGCAGGGGATCTTCGTTCGCATCGACATGGAGGCGTCCGACTACACCGATCGCACGCTCGAGGTCGTGAGCCGCCTGCGCGCTCACGGGCACGACGTCGGGCCGGTCATCCAGTCCTACCTGCATCGATCTCCGGCGGATCTCGAGCCGCTGGCGGCCGAGCGCGTTCGGACCCGCATCTGCAAGGGCGCCTACGCCGAGCCAGCCGAGTTGGCGCACCAGGAGCGCGAGGCGGTGGATGACGCGTTCGTGGCGCTATGCGAGCGCCTGCTCGAGGCCGACGCCTACCCGGGCGTGGCTACCCACGATCCCGAGATAATTCTTCGCGTTGGGACCTTCGCGCGCCGGCGGGGCATCGGCAAGGACCGCCTCGAGTTCCAGATGCTGTACGGCATTCGGCGCGACCTGCAGCGCCGGTTGGTGGCGAAGGGATATCGAGTCAGGATCTACGTGCCGTTCGGGACCGAGTGGTATCCCTACTTCATGCGCCGCCTCGCGGAGCGGCCCGCGAACGTGCTCTTCGTCCTGCGCAGCGTCTTCGGCGAGCGAGCATAACGTTTTGCCCAGCAACCAGAAGGCCCTGGCGGTGGCTGCAAACGCCAGACGCTTGTTCGCACCGGTGGACTGCCGCCACGCAGGAGCTCGTGGCCGTTCAGGCCACCTGCGAAGTAGACTGCATGCTCGACGGCCAACCCGCAGGAGGTCTCGGCGTCGCAAGGCAAATTAGGGGAATGATGGCAGCGCCCGGACCAATCATCCTGCATGCGCCGCAAGTCCGGCGGTTCGATGGGAAAGCGTACCTGTCCGCCGCCATCGAGAATTTCCCGCGCGCCGACACGCTCTGGTATGCCGCACCCGCCGAGTACGCGCCGCAGATGGAGCTCGCTGGGTCCGACGCATTCGTGCTCGGACTCCTGCCAGCCGCCATGGAGACGGCACAGGACATCGTTGTCGAAGGCCTCGTTTCGGAGAGGCTGTTCTACAACCTGACGCAGTACTACATGGCGCTTCTGTCGCAGGTGCTGCCGCAGCTCGTGCCCATCCGTCTTCTACCCAACCGTTTGGCCGTCCCGGAGCCCCCCGCAGGTCGAGCCGTTGCCGTGGGCTTTTCAGGCGGTATCGACTCGTTTGCCGCTCTGGCTGAGCATGTTGCGGACCGTGTGCCGCCCAGCTATCGGGCTTCCTGCATTGTCTTCAACAATGTCGGATCGCATGGGCTGGGGCAGCGCGGCCAATCACAATTCGAGCGGCGCCGGCTACGACTGCAAGGGCTCGCCGACGAGCTCGACCTCCGGCTCATTCCAGTTGACTCGAATGTGCGAGAGCTGATTTCTGGGCCTTTCCAGCGAACCCATACGCTGAGGACTCTCTCGGCCGCGCAGGCACTCCAGGGAACCATTGCGGTATACGTGTTTGCGTCCAGCTATGACTATGGGAAGTCGCATGCCGGGGCATCACGTGACATTGCATCGATGGATCCGATGTCGGTGCACTTGCTCTCGACGGAGGCGACGGAGTGCGTGCTGGCCGGGAGCCAGCTTACGCGGGTTGCGAAGACGGAACGTGTCGCGCAATTCGCACCGTCGTACCGGTATCTCGACGTCTGCGTCGCGACCGATGCCGATCAACAGGCGAACCGTCCAAACTGCTCGCGCTGCTGGAAATGCGCTCGGACGATGCTGACCCTAGACCTCCTGGGCGTCCTAGATCGGTATAGCGTGGTTTTCGACATCGACGACTGGCGTCGGCATAGGACGCGTCGCATCGGACGAGTCCTCAGCCGCCGAGTCGAGCACGGAGGGGTAATGATTCGTGAGGTCATGGAGCTTGCCGAACAGCAGGGGGTCAGCATTCCCACTGCCGCACGTGTCGCCGGGCTAGCGACCGGCCTCGCGCGTAAGGGAGCACACTCCAAGAGGGGACGCCGAATCCTCAGGGCCGTCCGCCGCCGCACCGATCCTCCGGGCCGGTCGGTGTCAGGTTAGATGCTCCACCACGCTCTAGGCCCATCTCGCCGCGCCTCCACGATCCGACCGGGGTTTCGGACCTGGCCACCGTACTTGATCGCTCGACCGAACCCGGACGCGTCGATCAACGTGTGAAGTCAGCGAATCTCCCAGCAAGGTAATCGCGCTTGAACCAGGCGAGGCGCTCCTCGAGGCGGCTGGTGGCGTCTTGGATCACGTGGTCATCGCTAAGCTGCGGCCTGGCAGTTTCCGTGAGTCGACGCATCGCATTGACCCCACGTGGTGCCAGGACTCGCGGCACGGGACCGTAGAAGCGGTCGGTCGTCCACGCCGCACCGCGTAGCCCCAGGCGGAGCAACGGGTGGCGCTTGCCGTCCCGCGATTTCTTACGCAGCCTCTGGGCAAGCATTGGGGCCGAGTACAGCGGGAGCAGCCGTACGGGCCGATAGTCGAGCCCTAGCGAGCTGCACCAGTCGATCCACTTAAAGCGCAGGACGTGCCTGTAAGCACGCACCGCCACCCATGGGATGCGAAGGGCGTCCGCCAGGATCGCGCCGTGCATGGCTTCCGCGTACACGACCTTCGAGCGGCGGATGTCTCGGACGACCGACTCGAAATCGCCCATTGGGTCGATGTACTGAAGACCCGCGGCCGTGCAGGTCTCGCGCCAATTCCAGTACTCCCCGCTCATCCAGTGCGGAATGTACGAGGCCTCGTGGACCTTAGTCTCGACAGGCAGGTCGATGAGGCGGATCAGGGCGGCCGCGTCAGTGACGGCGGTTTCAGGCGGGAGGCCGAGGGCACGCGCCGACAATGGACCCCGCACACAATAGAAGGTCCACGACTGGTCGATCGTTGCCAACGGGCGGCGGTAGCCTACGCCGCTGCCGAACACGATCTTATGTGCCGCGTCCGGAACCAAGTCGTTCAGGATGGTTCCGATGCCGAGGAAGATGACGCGCCCATCGTCGTCTAGGACGCCGGGAATCAGCCGGGGCCAGAGCCACTGGTTCATGGCGTCACCGAAGTTCCGGTGCGCATAGTAGTAGAGCTTCATCGGTGCTCGATTGGGGCCAGAACGGCGAGTGGCGCGGGGCTCATGATCGTGGCTTGGGAGGCCGTTCGCCGCGGCTGCCGGAACCGACTCGGCCCCACGTGCGAGCGCCACCACGCGATCGGTCCCTCGAGTGCGCCGTCGTGAGGGGGTCCAACGTGTTCCGGCGGCGTGGCAGAGCTCAAACTCGCCGTAATACGATGCGCAAGTTGGCCCGGATCCGCTTCGGGATGAATCGCATGAGGCGCATCCAGCCCGGACGCAGGAAGCGCCCCGATGTCAGAACGCGCAGCTCGGGCGCCCTGGAGTAGGCGATGCGTCCGCCAGATGCCTTGAAAACCGGACCGACATTGATATCGTGCACTATGGCCCCGCGGTCGAAGTGCTGGAGAAACACCGATCGGCGCACCGCGTAGTTGCTTCCGCGCATCGTTGGCACTCCGAAGAGAACCCGCTTGATCCAGCGCCCCGCGTGATGGAGGTACACCCGGATGCGGACCGTGACACCAGGCCAGAGCTCGTGATGGCCCACGCTGGTGTACGCGGCGTCGGCTCCGGCTGCGAGGACTCGGACGTACCAGTTTATGATGTCGGTCGGTCGGGGCAAGCGACAATCGGCATCGAAGAGAACGAGCAGCTCATTACCTGCGGCCTTCACCCCGTAGGCGCGGGCGTTGATGATCACTGTGTATCCGGTGCGCTTGAGGCTCGGCACCGCCACGACTCGCGCACCCCGGTCCTCCAGGTCGCGCATCTCGGGCGGCGGCTTGCCCGGCGGAAAGTTGTTGATGACAAAGAGCTTTTCAAGTCGATGCGGCCCGCCGTACCGTCCGAGGTCGCCAAGCAACTCGAGCGCAGCCGGAATGTCGCCCTGAGCGTTCACCGGCACGACCACAGATACGTCCATCATCTGGGCCGTCGTCTCGCCCCGAGATTTCATGAAGTAGCTGATCCAATGCGCTCAAGTGATGTCCGTGGGAGCGCGCGACGGAATCGCGTGTCGTGCGAGCGTCGAATTGCGCGGGAGACTCGTGGCTAGGTACCATACTGGATAGTTCGCGCTCCTGTCGACATGATGATTTCTGACGTGAAGTGCTGCCGGATGAAGGGCGTCGTCTGCGCCCTGGCCACAGTCCATCGGGTCGCTAATCCGTCTGCTTCGACGGAGGACGTAGCCCTCGTCCCGGTTGTCTTGCGCTGCGGCTGGTCAGTGCGCCGACGCTGTCGCCGTCAGCGCAGAAGGAGTACCGATCCAACTCTCAGCAGTCTCGCCGTCCACCGGTGGTGGTCGGCCGGCATCTCCAGCGGAACTGGATTCGATCGGGGTCACCGTGCGAGACGGGCCCGAGCCATCTGTCGCTCGGCCGCGATCTCGAGCCAGGCGGTACATGTCCGAGAGGGCCGCCCGTGCCTAGCTGGGAGAGACTGACAATTGCCTGCTTTCGCGGATCGGTAGCACTTCTTGGGTGCTTCTTCATCGGCTTTCCTGTTACTGCCGCCGTCCGTGGGCTCCTCTTTCCACGACCCGTGCGCCGGAGCGAAGTACGGGCACTGGTCAGCCTCATCATCACCGCCCATAACGAAGAGCGACTGATAGCGGAGAAGCTGGATAACGCACTGCAATTGGAATATCCCCGCGAACTGCTCGAGATCATAGTCGCCTCGGACGGCTCGTCCGATCGCACAAATGAGCTCGCAGCAACGTTCGCTCAGCGAGGTGTGCGGCTGCTTGAGCTTCCTCGTCGAGGAAAGAACGCCACGATGACCGCCGCGGCCGCGGTGGCGACGGGAGAGATCCTCGTCTTCAACGACGCGGATACGGCCGTCACGCCGAATGCAATCGCGGCCCTCCTCGCGCCCTTCGGCGACCCCCAGGTCGGCGCAGTCGCGAGTGAGCGGCGCCACCGGTCCGAGGGCAAGGGGCCTGCCAGCGTTCAGCGGCGGTTGGGGCGGAAGTTTCAGCGCCTGCTGAGCGACGGGGGAAGCGTAACCACCGCCGGCTTGTTGTATGCCATCCGCCGGGAGCACTTTCGCCCGGTCCCGCCGAACGTGGTGGACGACCTGTTCATACCGGTCCAAGCCGTCATCGATCACCGACGTCTGGTCTTCGAGCCTCGTGCGGCCACCTACCCCCTCGGTCCGGCACTGAGGGTGCGGGACCCATTCGCCCGGTCGGTCCGGATGAATGTTCAGCTCCTACGGACCTATCCAACGCTTGCTCGGCTCCTTAACCCGCTGGAGTATGGGTTCTATTCGGTTCAGCTTGTCTGTCAGAAGGTGTTGCGTCGCTTCCTGCTGATACCGCTCGCAGGGCTGTTGGTCTCGGGGCTCTTGCTGTGGCCACGCCGGCGTGTCTACCGAGTCGTCACGACCTTACAGTTGGGCCTCCACGCCACCGCCATGATCGGGCTACTTCTCCATTCCATCGGGCATTCGACACCCCCGATTCTGCGACGTGTGATGCAGTTCGATCGCGACCTATTGGCCGGTGGCGTAGCCCTGGGCGCCGTGCTCACCGTTTCCAACGCAGACCGCTGGGAGTCGCATAGCCGTCAGGAGATCAGCGACGCGATTGACCGAACATCACGGTCGGGTCCGTTACGGACCACGGCTGTCACCGACCAACCAAACACCGGCGGCTCATAGGATTGCCAGCGGGTGTGATGATGGTGGACGCCAGCCGGCCAGGGATGGAAGAGCTGCGTTGTCGGCATTCATCAACGGAATTCATCCTCACCTCCTGCGGACAGCAAGCGTCGGCGGTAGACTGAGGACAACAGCCCATGTCAGCCAGCAAACGGCCGAGCACCTCGAGTCTCCGCCGATATCTCACATCACGCCCCTACATCGCGGTCGCCGACATTCGGCGCCGGTTCGGCCTCGATCCGGAGGCAATGAGCGTCGTTTCGCGCAACGGCACGACGGCGTATGTCGGTCTGCCCGACCGCGAGGCCTCGAAGCTCCAGGACCTCTGGCAGCGTGACGAGGTGGGGGTGGAGCTGTCGGTCGAGGTCCGCGCCCCGGTCGTCGTCGGCATCTTCCCCATGCGCATCGCGCGGTTCGTCGTCGACCACGCGTCCAACGGTGCGGGTCATGGTCATTCGCTGCTGAACGCATCGCGTTCGGTGCCCGACGAACCACCTGCCAAATGAGGACTGCGGCGGTGACCGCGGACCTGTTGACATACAGCCGCATCGAGGCTGCCGCATCGCTAGCGGGGTGGATCGTCGATCGGGTGGAGTCGCCGATAGACCTTCCCCCTGCCGCGGCGCTCGATCTCGTCCTCGTGGATTGGGCGGGCCGAGAGGCCTCGTGGGCGCTTGACCTGGAGACCTGGCGCGCGCGACGGATGGACTCCTCCCGACCCAGGATCATCGCGTTCGGCCCTCACACCGATCTGTCGGCTCACGCGTCGGCGCGTGAAGCGAACCTCGCACCGATGTGGGCGCGGTCCCGTCTCTTCAGGAGCCTGCCCGCGCTGTTCCGCCCTCCTAGCGGCGTTGCCGCCGGAACGCGCTCGGGCGAGCCCGAAGGATGACGATCATCGATCCAAGGCCGAACGCCGCCACGACGAGGCCGGCCAGACCGACCGCACCGATCAGGGCGTGGCACCCGGTGACACTTCGGCCGCCGATCGTGCAGTCATCGAGGCTTGCGAGGGAGAGGTAGCCGACCATCGCACCAAGAGCGGCTGCCGCAGCTCCTCCCGCGGTACCCACTGCGCGGGCGCCGCGCGTGCGCAGTGCAAGCGTCGCCGCAGCGAGCAGCAGTACGCCACCCAGCCCGACGGCGCTGAGGCCCACGAGGCGAATCGCATCGGCTGCGGGTCGGACCTGGGGTCCCACTCCGAGCACTCCCGCGGCGGCTCCCAGCAAGCCGTAGACCGTTGCGATAACCACGAGGCGCCCCGATGCCATCCGGTCGGATTGCGGGCCTATTGCCATGCCGGAACCTCACCTGGGGCGCTCCGAGTCGCCCGAAGGATGAGGCGTCCGCTGGGAGAAGTCCACGGAGGGCGGTTGGGAGACGATAGGACCGGGATGGTGTGGTGCGTCGGTCCTGTTAGTGCGGTGCACTGAAGTGCGATAAGGTATGGTTAACAACACTCACGCTGGCCATGCGGCGGATCGATGGATCCTCCGGCATCACGTCGAAGTGACGATCGTCAGGTGACCTTTATCCACCAGGCGCAGATAGGATGCCCGTTCTGCACCGAAGGATCTCAGAGTATGCGTGCCTCCCGTCCCAGCCCGATCCCCCTCAGTCTTCGCCGAGCCCTGGTGCCGTACCGCTACTGGTTGATCGCACTTCCCCTGACCGTCCTGCTTGTGGTCGCCCAGGCCCAGATGACTTCTCGCGCCGACGTCAGTGGCCCCACCCTCCTGGTTCAGACGTCCGCTGTCCCGGGTGGCCAGGTCGTCGTGACCGGGGAGGGATTCGAGCCGAATGCGCATATCGAGATGCGGTGGGACGGCACGACCGACGGAATGCCCGCGGCGCGCGCCGACCGCGCTGGTCGCTTCGAACAGGTCGTTACCGTGCCGCCGGACGCCGTCCCCGGCACATACCTCCTGACGGCCACCGGGCATGCGAGCGATACGGATGCCCAAGGCCAGGCCGCGCTGACCGTTACCGTCGTCACGGCCACCGATAAGGGTAAAGACGTCGGGGGCATGCCACCGTTTGTCGGGGATGCGGCAAAGATCATCGCAGCTGCGGAGCGCGATCCGGTTCCCTCCTCGTCGCCGGAGCTCTCTCAGCCGGTCGGCCGATCATTGACGGCGGGCCATGCGGGCCACGGCACGGATGCCCCCTCGAGTGTGGGCGCGGCGTCCGGAGCCGCTCCGAGCCATGATGCCGGTCACGTCCCTGCCCCGCCGCCGAACCCGACGTCCGCCCCTCACGTGGGCCATCCGATATCGGGCAACCCCGTCACCTGCGGTGGCTATCCCGAACCGCGCGTCTTCCTCGAGGTGCATACGTGGTGGGAGGGTCCACCGCTCGCCGCCGGACAGATCGCCCACCTGCACGCAGGCAGCTGCTTCCCGTTGGGCCAGACCGTCAGCGGCCAGGTGGCCTTCGACGTTCGCATCACCATGCATGACAATCCCGGGCTCCTGTACCGCTACGAGACCGGGCTTCACACCGATGGGCGTGGAGATGGGGATCTGCCGGTGGTCGATCTGAACGAGCGCTGCCCGACGACGTGCGAGTACTGGGTTCGCACAGTCGTGGACACGTCGCGAGCCAACGACGGCTTCCATGAGCTGCGATTCAAGCCGCGGGTGATATTCGAGAATGGAGAAGTCCAGCTCACGTCCTCCGGCTGGCCGCTGCGGACGGAGAATGGGAACCCTGACGGAGGCTTC
Source organism: uncultured Steroidobacteraceae bacterium (assembly GCA_964449915.1). Taxonomy (GTDB): domain Bacteria; phylum Chloroflexota; class Limnocylindria; order QHBO01; family QHBO01; genus JACDBZ01. The sequence goes on from CAYVCE010000117.1 coordinate 18,755, forward strand.
CGCGACGAGGGCGGCACCTCGTGGCTGGACATCGTCGGTCGCGGCTGGTACGACGGCCATGGGTATCAGAACCCGGTTCTCCGGACGGTGGATGGCGTCCTCCCGGGCCAGGTGGTGCAGGGAGTCTGGGCGCCGACGCTGCGCCTGGACGCCGGCTCGGATGGCGAACCGGCCACGTTCACCGCCGCCTACGTTGACCCCGAATTCCACTTCAACGACGAGGACTCGACAGGCGGAGGCGTCGTGCTGGGAACATGGGGAGGCCCGTTCCGAGACCAGCTGGCCATCGACACCACCGGCCTCGCCAACGGTCATCACGTGTTGGTGCTGCGCGTCGATGCCGCACATAACGGGACGCGCCTGGTGGGCCTCCAATACGTCCCATTCATCGTCGCCAACTAGGGCCGATCGACCGTCCCCCGCGGCTCACCCGGGTCTCGCAGTTCGACGCGGTGCGTCTCCCACTGGTCCGCGCGGTCCATCACGACCATCGCGGGCAGAGCGGCGACGGCGGCAACGAGATCGCGGTCGAAGGCCCAGATGCGACGCAGCAGCCTGGGCTGGCGGACATGAGCTTCGGAATGAGCGAAGCCGGCCGCAGCCGCCGCGTGGAAGCCGCGGCGATCAAGGGAAGCGCCATGTTGACGTAGACGATCAGAGCCTGGCGGCGCTCGGAAGACGGTCTAGGCCCCCGGAGCCCTCAACTCCGAGCGTCGCCACGCGCGGAAGAGGCTCGTCCCGGAAGCGCTGCGCGCCGCCGTTGGGAGGTGGGTTATCGACGTTGGTGACGGTGGCCTCGAGGCCCACGCGCTCTCGTGCGAGGATCCAGATGGCCGCATTGGCCAATCCCAGGAGAGTGAAGAAGTAGCGTTCGTAGGACAGGTGCAGGAAGATCGCCGTGCCCGTGTATGCCACCAATGCCAGCCAATACGCACCGGCGAGGTTCGCGTAGTCAGGCCGGCGCCAACGCCAGTAACGACGAGCGCGAGCGAGCTGAACCATGGTAACGGCGAGCATGCTGAGACCGGTCACGAGGCCGACGACCCCAAGATCGGCCGCCCATTCGAGATACATGTTGTGAGCCCGTCGCGTCTGGCCGAAGTGTCTGAGGCCGAGCTCATTCGCGTACTCGATCGAGAACTCTGTCGAGTACACCGCCGGACCCACTCCGGTGATCGGGTAGTCGACGAATACGAGCAGTGCCGCCAGATTCGATGTTGCGCGTCCCAAGATCGCATTATCAGGGCCCTCGCCCTCGCCGGTCACAAGCTCGCTCGCGGCTGTGATCGAGTCGACCCGGGCCAGGAACTCGGGCGCAATCAGGAGCACGGTGAGGAGGAAGGCGCACGCCATCGCCACCATGTGCCTGAGGCGGACGTATCTCCAGATGACGAGCACGAGGAGCAGCATGACGAGGGCCACCGCCGCGCCGCGCGAGAAGGTGAGCAGCACGCCGGCGGTGATGATCAGCGCAGCGGGTATGCCGATCGCCAGTCGCCATCGAGCGCTTCTCAGGCGTAGGCCGTAGAGGGCGAGCGGCAGGATCACGAGCAACGTCTGCGCGTACCGATTCTGCTCGCCGATGGGGCCCATCATTCGGGGTCGCGAATCGGCTCGGGGTTGCTCCGACAGGGGATCGTCCTGGCGCGTGGTCTGTGCGAACCCGAAATACGGGTCCCGATACGCCTGCGTCAGCTCTTGGTGGACGGACAGGCCACCCATGAACACCGCCGCGAGCACGAGTATCCACGTCGCACCGCGCAGGATCCTCGGCGTCCGGACGGCGTTCGTCACCAGCAGGTAGACGAGGAGGCCCTCTGCCAGGAATGTCTGGATGCGCGCCCAACCCGTGTCCGGGCTCTGCGAGAAGGCGGCCGAGAGCATGTTGGCGGCGAGGAACAGCAGGATGGCGAACAGGGCCGGCGTGACGACGACGGACTTTCGCGCGAGGAGGTATCTGCCCACCGGGATGAAGAGCAGCAGCGCGAGGCTGTTGGCGAGCACGCCAGGGACGTTATGGAATTGGGTGAGCACGGCGGGAACATTGATCCACAGGAGCCCGAGGAACAGGTACGTGCCGATATCCGGACGGGTCATCAGGAGGACGGCGAACACCAGGAGCAGGACCAGCGCGAGGGGCAGCGGGGTGCCCGTGACCGCGACGGCGACCGCGGCGACGGCAGCCAGGCCGAGCGAGACCACGGCCGCTGCCACGAAGCCGGGACTCGGTGGCTGTAGATGGTCGTAGGCAGTGGCGGTCACGACGCTCTCCGGCTGGCCGATCGTGCGAATAGGGCGGACAGCTGTCTCGCGTTCGTTCGCACGTCGAACTCTGCCACCACCTTAGCGCGTCCTGCCGCAGCAAGGTAGCGGCGCAGCCCTGGATCGGCGTGAAGGCGCTGGAGCGCAGCGGCAATCCCCTCCGCGTCGCGTGGCGCCACCAGCAGGCCTGTCTCGCCATCCGCCACGAGCTCAGGAATGCCGGAGATATTGCTGGCGATCACCGGGACTCCGG
>CAYVCE010000118.1:0-14399 GCA_964449915.1 uncultured Steroidobacteraceae bacterium
TGTCGGGCCTCGCCCCCGCGCGTCTGGAGGTAGGGAAGGAAAGGCCGTCGTTCCTTGCTGCCCTCGGCGATCGAACGGCCCTTCTCGAACAGGGCCCCCGTCGGGCAGACCTGGACGCACTTGCCGCAGCTCGTGCAGGTCGTCGAATCGCCCCACCGTGTGCCCATGTCGGTCACGACCCGCTCGTTGATCCCTGAACCCATGACGCCCCACGTATGGGCGCCCTCGATCTCGCCGCAGACTCGCACGCAGCGGACGCACATGATGCAGCGGTTATGGTCGATCGCGAACAACGGATGGCTGGCATCGATGCCGACCGACGGGTTGATGATCGGCAGCTCGAAGTGGTCGACCTTCATCTCCTCGCCGAGGTCCTGGAGCTCGCAGTGGTTGTTGGCCACGCAGACCGCGCAGACGTGATTGCGCTCCACGAACAGCATCTCGGTGATCGTCCGCCGATACTCGGTGAGCTCTTCGGAGACGGTCGTGACCTCCATCCCCTCCACCACGGCGGTCGTACACGCGGGCGCGAGCTTGTTGGAGCCCGCCACCTGCACGACGCACAGCCGACAGGAGCCGGTGTCAGAGAGGCCGTCGAGATGGCACATCGTCGGGATGTGGATCCCGTTCTCGGTGGCCACCGACAGGATGGACTGGCCGTCGTTGCCGGCGACGTCGGCGCCGTCGATGCGGAGGGTGTGGACGCTCATGCGAAGGCCGGCTCAGGCTCGATCGCGCACACCCCGGCGGGGCAGGTTCGATCGGCGATGTGGGCGACGTATTCGTCGCGGAAGTAGCGAAGCGTGCTGAAGATCGGGTTGGGGGCTCCCTGGCCGAGGCCGCACAGGCTCGTCTTCTGGACCATCCTGGCCAGCCGCTCCATCTTCTCGAGGGCGCCTGGTTCCGCACGACCGGCCGCGATCGCGTCCAGCATCATCCACAGCTGGGTGGTGCCCACCCGGCACGGGACGCACTTGCCACACGATTCCTCGCGCATGAAGTCCATGAAGAAGCGTGCCACGTTGACCATGCACGAGGTGTCGTCCATGACGATCATCCCGCCCGACCCCATGAACGACCCGACCTCCGTGAGCGACTCGTAGTCGACCGGCATGTCCAGGAACTGGGCCGGGATGCAGCCACCGGCGGGTCCGCCGGTCTGGACCGCCTTGAACGGACGGCCGTCGACGATCCCGCCGCCGATCTCGAAGACGATCTCGCGCAGCGTGGTGCCCATCGGTACCTCGACGATCCCGGTGTTGACGACCCTGCCGGCGAGGGCGAAGACCTTCGTGCCCGTGCTCGTCGCCGTCCCGATCGAGGCGAACCAGTCGCCACCCCTGCGCATGATGGGCGCGAGGTTGGCGAGGGTTTCGACGTTGTTGATGAGGGTCGGCCGGTCCCACAGCCCGGAGACCGCCGGATAGGGCGGTCGCGGAACCGGGTTGCCTCGCCCGCCTTCGATCGACGCGATGAGGGCGGTCTCCTCGCCGCAGACGTACGCGCCGGCACCGAGACGGATGTCGACCTCGAACGAGAACTCCGTGTCCATGACCCTGGTCCCCAGGTAGCCGGCCCGCTCGGCATCGGCAATCGCCTTTCGGACCCGGGAGACGACGAGCGGATACTCGCCGCGGCAGTAGACGTAGCCGAAGCTGGCGCCGACCCCATGGGCAGCAATCGCCATCCCCTCGAGGACGCGGTGCGGATCGCTCTCCAGGATCGTGCGATCCATGAACGCGCCTGGATCGCCCTCGTCCGCGTTGCAGATGACGTACTTCGGTGCTCCGGCGGCCTTGGCGACGGTGCTGAACTTCAGCCCGGTCGGATATCCCGCCCCTCCCCGGCCGCGCAGGCCACTGCGGGTGACCTCGTCGCGCACCTCGGCCGGCGTCATCGAGTTGAGGACGTGCCGCAGCGCGGAGTAGCCGCCGGCGGCAACGTAGTCGTGGAGGCTCTCAGGATCGATCCGTCCGAAGTTCTCGGTGGCGATCCGAAGCTGCCGGTCGAAGAAGGCGGGCTGCGCCAGGTACGCGTCGCCGGGCCGCACCGCCCCCAGGGCGGCGACGATCGGCCCCAGCGCATCGGGCCGGACCCCTCGGAAGAGCTCCCCGGTCTCGGGGATGCGGACCAGCGGCCCGGCGGCGCAGAGGCCGATGCAGCCGACGCGCTTCACGTCGACGTCGGTCGTGCCGGCGGTCGCCACCTCGGCCCCGAGGCCGGTCAGGATCTCGTGCGACGCGGCCGAGAGGCAGCTGACCGCCTCGCAGACGTATGCCGAGGCTCGCACCGAGCCCGACGGCGCGGCGGCCTCGAACGTGCGCTGAGGCTTGGACGGCGGATGCTGCGTCACAGGGCCTCGAGCCTCTTGATGAGCTCTTCCGCTCCCACGTGGCCAACGACCTCCCCGTCGACGATGGCGGCCGGCGCCAGGCTGCACGAGCCGAAGCACCGCCCGGTGTGCAGGGAGAGCCTTCCATCGGCAGTCGTCTCGTGCGGTCGCACTTCGAAACGCTCGCGGATCGCGTCCAGGATCTCCAGAGCCCCGTCGATGTAGCAGGCGGTGCCGGTGCAGACCACGCAGGTGTGCTCGCCCTGGGGCGTGAGCTTGAAGTAGTGGTAGAAGGTCGCCACCCCGAAGACGGTTGACGGGGGTACGGCCAGGCTGTCGCTTACGTAGCGCAGCGCGTCGGCATCGATGTGGCCGAATGTCTCCTGGACGGAGTGGAGCGCCTCGATGACCGCGTCGGGCCGGTTCCCCAGCCGGCGCATCCGACTCTCGACGGTCCGCCACCGCTCATCGCCGCTCGGGGCGACGGGCCTGGCCTGGGTGACCGGCATGTGCCCTCCGAAACTCGATCGGCAGGTCCCGCGTGCATTCGTATGGATGGGCGTTCGGTGCCAGCCGCTCGACATGACCCTAGCAGGGCCACGAACCAGTGTCACGGGACGTTCGGCACGTCAAGAAGGCGCCTTCCGGCCTTCCAGTCCGGCGCGCCACGCGGCGATGGCGCTCGATGCCCGCGGGGAGCGGTGACAGGCGCATGGCTGTGTCCAACTGGACCGGCGCGATCGGTCCCATCGGCACTGGCGGCCGCCGTCCGCGCTCTGCACGCTGAAGAGTGCCGAGCTCCGCAAGGTAGCGGAGCACGCAGGAGGGAGCGGTGTACGTTCCCATATCGACGTGGTTCCTGGCCTTCGTCGTCACACTGTTGGTCGAGGCGCCCATCGTCGTCACCCTGTTGCCCCGCGTGGATCTGTTGCGCATCGGCATCGTCGTCACCTTCGCCAACCTCGCAACGCACCTGGCGCTCTGGTACGTCTTCACCCAGCTGCTGCCGGTGGGCACGTGGCAGTACCTCCTCGTTGGCGAGGCGTGGGCGGTACTGGGCGAAGCCGCCGTCTACTGGGCCGCTGTACGTGCGCTGTCGCTCCGCCGAGCGCTCGCCGTGGCGGTTGTCGCCAACGTCGCATCATTCGCGGCCGGCCGCCTGCTGGTCGCGTTCTGGCCCCACGCACTCGGATGACGTTGGCACGAAGGGAGTCTTCGACCATGACCATGCACAGTAGCGCGCTCTCAGGAGGGCTCCGGCCCAGCCGCATCGCCGCGCTCCTCGCAGCGATCGTCCTGATCGGCTGCCAGGCCGGCTCACCATCGGGGACGCCGGTCGCGACACCGTCCGCGACGCCATCGGCGACAGCCGAGGCCAGCCCGTCGGCACCCCCCGAGGCGAGCGCGTCGGCTACCCCGCGGCCAACCCAGTGGGACCAGGCGGGCACGATGACCGTCGCCCGGGATGCGCCCCACGCCATCGCCCTCGCCGATGGACGGGTGCTCGTGGTCGGCAATGACCAGGGCGTCGAGATCGGCGATCCCTCCACCGGGACGTGGACCGCGGTGGCCAGCCTCGACAAGCCGCGGACGAACTTCGCCATGGTGCTGCTGTCTGACGGCCGCGCCATGGTGGTGGGCGGCATGAACGACATCGACCAGTCCTACCTGAGCGCACTCTTCTTCGACCCGGCGGCGCCCGACGAGGGCTGGGTCATGGCCGAAGGCCTGCTCCACACGGCCCGCACCGATCCGGCCGCGGTGGTCCTCCGCGACGGCCGCGTCCTGGTCGCGGGCGGGTACTTTCGGATCGCACCGGACGGCCGAGCGCCCGCAGCTGGCGCCTTGCTGGCCTCGTACCGCCAGCCCGATACGAGGAGCGGGGTCCTGACCGACGTCTCGCCGCCGCTCGTGGGCGCCGCGATGGCCACGGCGGAGCTGTTCGATCCGGTCACGGGCCAGTGGACCGAGACCGCGCCCATGAGGTACGCCCGTTACGGCGCGGCGGCAACGCTCCTGGCCGATGGGCGCGTCCTGGTGGTCGGCTCGCAATGCCCGGCCTACGGCGGCGAAGTCACCGTCGACCAGGGCGCCTGCGCCTCGGCCGAGGTCTACGATCCCGCGAGCGGTCGCTTCACGCTCACTGGCTCATTGCCGGAGCTGGATCTCACCGGCTACGACTTCGCGCACAGCCGGGACGCGATGCCCGATCCTCCACCACGCTTCATGGGGACGCTGGTTCCGCTCCCCGATGGCGGCGCAGTGCTGATGGGCAAGCACGGCTCAGAGCATTACGGCGCCACCGTCGTTCGGTCGTACCGCTTCGACGTCGACGATGGGTCATGGCGACAGATCGGCGACGTCTACCTCAGTTGGTCGTTCCCGATGGGCGAGCCTCGTCCCCAGCCGTTCGAGACCGTGAACGTCCTGCCGCGGTTCCGCCCACTCGTCGCGCAGCTGGAGGATGGCCGCATCGTGGTGGCCGGTGGCGACGGGATGGGCTGGTCGCCGTCCACCACGGCAACCGCCGGGCTCTACGATCCGGACGGCGACTCATGGACGACCCTGCCGGAGATGCCGGAAGCTCGAGCCGCCGGAGCGGCGGTGACGCTGGCTGACGGCTCCATCCTGGTCGTGGGTGGGCACTGCACCCAAGCGTCAGAGTCTGGGGACGAGACGGTCTCGCTGGCGACGGTCGACCGTCTGGTGGTCAGCCCGTAGCTGGTGGGAGGCCCGATCGACCTGCCATGGGCCGGTCGGCATGTCCAAGAGGCGTCGTCTGGCCTCCGGCGCGGCAGCGCCTGCGGCGCATACTCATGCCCACGATTACGCCCTGAGGAGCTCCCGGATGGCCCATCGGTACGAATGCCTCGACGGCAATGAGGCGACCGCTCGGATCGCGTATGCCGTCAGCGAGGTGATCTCGATCTACCCGATCACCCCCGCATCTCCGATGGCCGAGCAGTGCGACGACTGGGCGGCGGCGGGCCGGCCGAACCAGTGGGGGAAGGTGCCCGACGTCGTCGAGATGCAATCGGAGGCGGGCGCCGCAGGGGCGCTGCACGGCGCGCTCCAGAAGGGCGCACTCGGAACCACCTTCACCTCGTCCCAGGGGCTGCTGCTGATGGTCCCCAACATGTTCAAGATCTGCGGCGAGCTGACGCCGGCGGTCGTCCACGTCGCGGCCCGGACGATCGCGACCCACGCCCTCTCGATCTTCGGCGACCACAGCGACGTGATGCACGCCCGCACGACCGGCTGGGCGATGCTCGCTGCCGGCTCCGTCCAGGAGGCGCACGACTTCGCACTGGTGTCGCACGCCGCAACGCTGCGCGCCCGCGTCCCCTTCCTCCACTTCTTCGACGGCTTCCGGACGTCCCACGAGATCAACAAGATCGCGGTGCTGGAGGCCGATGACGTCGCGGCCCTCGTGCGAGACGAAGACGTGATCGCTTTCCGCGGCCGGGGCATGACGCCTGAGGCGCCGGTGGTACGCGGCACGGCGCAGAACCCCGACGTCTTCTTCCAGGCCCGGGAGGCGGCGAACAAGTTCCACCTCGCCGTCCCCGGCATCGTGGAAGGGGTCATGGACGAGCTCGCCGAACGGACCGGCCGCCAGTACGGGCTGGTCGACTACCACGGCGCACCGGACGCCGACCGCGTGGTCATCGTCATGGGGTCCGCAAGCGGCGCGGTCGAGGAGACCGTCGACGCGCTGGTCGCGCTCGGCGAGCGGGTGGGAATGCTCCGGATTCGCCTCTTCCACCCGTTCCCGGCCGATCGAGTCATCGCCGCCCTGCCGCCGACAGTGCGCGCCATCGCGGTCCTCGACCGGACGAAGGAGCCGGGCGCCGTCGGCGAGCCGCTCTACCTCGAGGTGGTGGCCACCATCGCCGAGGCGATGGACCGCGCCGACCCTCCGTTCGAGTCGACGCCGAGGGTGATCGGCGGGCGATATGGCCTCTCCTCCAAGGAGATGACGCCCTCGATGATCAAGCCGATCTTCACCGAGCTCGCCGCGACCGACCCGAAGCGGCACTTCACGGTGGGCATCTACGACGACGTGACCCACCTCAGCCTGCCGATCGACGGCGCGTTCCGCACTGAGCGGCCCGCCGGCGAGGTGCAGGCCATCTTCTTCGGGCTCGGTTCGGATGGCACGGTCGGGGCGAACAAGGCGTCGATCAAGATCATCGGCGAGAGCACCGACCTGTTCGCGCAGGGGTATTTCGTCTACGACTCCAAGAAGTCCGGTTCGGTGACCGTGTCGCACCTGCGCTTCGGCCCGGAGCCGATCCGGTCCACCTACCTGATCGACCAGGCGGACTTCGTGGCCTGCCACCAGTTCGGGCTGCTCGGACGGACGAAGATCCTGGAGTACGCGCGGAAGGGCGCCACATTCCTGCTCAACGCGCCACACGGACCGGACGAGGTCTGGGATCACCTGCCGGCCGACATCCGCCGCCAGCTCGTCGACAAGGAGATCGACTTCTGGGTGGTCGATGCGCTCAGCGTCGCCGAGGAGGCGGGCATGGGCGGCCGGATCAACACCGTCATGCAGCCCTGCTTCTTCAAGCTGGCCGGCATCCTGCCCGCAGCTGACGCGATCGCCCGGATCAAGGGCTTCGTGGAGAAGACCTACGCGAAGCGCGGCCAGGCGATCGTGGACCGCAACTTCGCCGCCATCGACAGCTCGCTGGCCAGCCTCGCCCAGGTCACCAGGAAGGGCGCCACTGATGATCTGGCCGCGACCGCTCCCGTTCCCGACCCCGGTGCCCTCCCCGACTTCGTGGCCCGCATCACGTCGCGGATGATTGCCGGCGAGGGCGACCTGCTGCCGGTCAGCGCGCTTCCGGTCGACGGGACCTTCCCGACCGGGACGACGAAGTACGAGAAGCGGGCCATCGCGCTGCAGATCCCCGTCTGGGATCCGGCCATCTGCATCGACTGCGGCAAGTGCGCCATGGTCTGCCCGCACGCCACGATTCGGATGAAGGTCTTCCCGACCTCGGCCGTGGAGACGGCACCGATCGGCTTCCTCCACAAGGAGTTCCGGTCCCGCGACCTGCCCGACCATCGGCTCACGATCCAGGTCGCCCCGGACGACTGCACCGGGTGCGGGGTCTGCGTCGACGTCTGCCCGGCCAAGAGCAAGACCGATTCCAGTCATAAGGCAATCAACATGGCGCCCGTCGCCGACCACCGTGACGTCGAACGCGAGCGCTGGGACTTCTTCGGGTCGATCGCCCCGCTCGATCGCGGCCTGATCCCGCACGACACGATCAAGGGCAGCCAGGTCCTCGAGCCGCTCTTCGAGTTCTCCGGCGCGTGTGGCGGATGCGGCGAGACGCCCTACATCCGGCTCGTGAGCCAGCTCTTCGGCGACCGGATGATCGTGGCCAACGCCACCGGCTGCTCGTCGATCTACGGTGCCAACCTGCCGACGACGCCGTGGACCGTCAACGCCGCCGGACGCGGCCCGGCCTGGAACAACTCGCTGTTCGAGGACAACGCGGAGTTCGGGCTCGGCATGCGGCTGGCGCTCGATGCGCAGGGCGACCATGCCCGGCGCCTGGTCGAGCGCCTGGCCGCGGCGCTCGGGGCGGACCTCTCCAGGGACCTGCTCGACGCGGCTCAGGATACCGAAGCCGAGATCGCCGCCCAGCGTGAGCGGGTCGACCTCCTGCGCCAGAAGCTCGCCCACCTCGAGGGACCGCTCGCCTCCGACGCGCAACACCTGCTCTCGCTCGCCGACGACCTGGTCCGCAAGGGCATCTGGATCATCGGTGGCGACGGATGGGCCTATGACATCGGATTCGGGGGTGTCGACCAGGTCCTGTCGTCCGGTCGTAATGTCAACATCCTCGTCCTCGACACCGAGGTCTACTCGAATACCGGCGGCCAGTCGTCCAAGGCGACGCCGCGGGGAGCCGTCGCCAAGTTCGCGGCCGCCGGGAAGGGAACCGCCAAGAAGGACCTGGGGGCCATCGCGCGCTCCTACGGCAACGTCTACGTGGCCCAGGTCTCGATGGGAGCGAATGACCTCCAGACGACGAAGGCACTGCTCGAGGCAGATGCCTGGCCGGGCCCGTCCCTGGTCATCGCCTACAGCACCTGCATCGCGCACGGGATCGACATGAGCAAGTCCATGTCGCACCAGAAGGACGCCGTCAAGAGCGGCTACTGGCCGCTGTACCGCTTCCACCCATCCGAGGTCGAGGGCGGCAAGCCATTCAAGCTCGACTCTTCGACGCCATCGATCCCGATCGCCGATTTCGTTGCCACCGAGACGCGCTTCGCCGTCCTCAAGCGGACGCACCCGGAGCGAGCAGCCGAGCTCGCGACGCTCGCGCAGGCCGATGCCGACGAGCGCTGGCGGTACTACGAGCAGCTGGCGGATATCGCACGCACCGTCCCGCACCTGCATCAACCTGATCCGGAGATCGTGCCCGAGGTCGAGAGCGACGCCGGCTACCGATACGAGGGCGAGGGAGAGCAGAAGTGACCGTCGACATGCGCACGCGCTATCTCGGGCTGCAGCTACGTTCCCCCATCGTGGCCTCAGCCGCTCCGCAGAACCGCGAGCCTGCGGCGGTCGCGCGCCTCGAGCGGGCGGGCGTTGGAGCCATCGTGCTGCCGTCCCTGTTCGAGGAGGAGATCCTGGCCGAGGAGATCGGTCTCAACCGATCGCTCGAGCAGGGCACCGAGCACTTCGCCGAGGCGCTCGATTACTTTCCAGCCATCGAGGGCTTCATCGGAGCGGCAGACCGATACCTCGCCGACCTTGCGCGGGTCAAGACCGTGGCCGGCGTGCCGATCATCGCCAGCCTGAATGCGACCAGCACCGGCGGCTGGGTGCGCTACGCACAGCTCATCCAGGAGGCGGGCGCGGATGCACTCGAGCTGAACGTGTATCGCGTGGCGGCCGATCCTGCACGCACGGCCGCCGGGGTGGAGGCGGCCGACCTCGAGCTGATCGCCGCGGTGCGCGCGTCGATCACCATCCCGCTGGCGGTGAAGCTCAGCCCTTACTACTCGGCCTTCGCGCACTTCGCCGCCGCGGCCCGGGACGCCGGTGCCGATGGGCTGGTGCTCTTCAACCGCTTCTACCAGCCGGACCTGGACCTCGACTCCCTGGACGTCGTGCCGTCGCTGGTGCTGAGCGAGGCATGGGAGCTTCGGCTCCCGGTGCGCTGGATCGCGATCCTCCGTCCCCAGCTTGGCCCCGAAGTCTCGCTGGCTGCCACCTCCGGCGCGCGTTCCGGCGAGGACGTGGTCAAGGGGCTCCTGGTCGGTGCCGATGTCGTGATGATGACCTCGGCGCTGCTGCGCAACGGCCCGGAGCATGTCGCGACGGTTGAGGGCGAGCTGCGCGCCTGGATGACCGAGCGGGAGTACGAGTCGGTCGACCAGCTCCGCGCGAGCGCGAGCGCGGCCACGGCCGGGGACCCGGCGGCCTTCGAGCGGGCGAATTACATGGCGACGCTCCGGTCCTGGGTCGCTCCGCCGGACCTTTCGCGGAGCGGTCGGCAGCGCTGAGGGCGATGCCCTTGGCGTATGCTTTGCCCATGTGCGTGGCCGTTCCGGGACGCGTCCTCGAGATCACCGACGAGATGGCCGTCGTCGAGTTCGACCATCGCCGGCAGCGCGCCTCGCTGCTCCTCGTCCCCGACGCGGCAGTCGGCGACTGGGTGATCGTCGCGGCCGGCACGGTGCTCGAGGTCCTCGACCCGGACGAGGCGACCGAGATCCTGGCGATGATCACCGAAACCCCTCCGCAGCAGGTGGATAGCGATGGCCATGTGGCGTCAAGGCCGCAACGCTGAGCGCGGGGTCATCCTGGCGCTCGGGACCGCGGCGATCAGCGGCCTCTCGGTCTACATCAACGCGTTCGGCGTCCGGCTCGTGTCCGACGCCGCCGTCTACACCACCGCCAAGAACGGGGTCGCGGCGATCATCCTCATCGCGCTCGCTCTCGCGCTCGGGGCCGGGCGTGAGGTCCGCCACCTCGACGGGCGGAGGCGGATGGGCCTCCTGGCGATCGCCGTCGTGGGCGGCAGCGTCCCGTTCCTCCTCTTCTTCACCGGCCTCGCGATCGCGACGGCGCCGACCGCGGCGTTCATCCACAAGACGCTGTTCATCTGGGTCGCGCTGCTGGCGATGCCGCTCCTCGGCGAGCGAGTCGGCATCATCCAGGTCGGCGCGCTGGGGGTGCTGCTCGCCGGCCAGGTCCTGGTCGCGCCGCCGGCCGGCATCGGCTGGGGAGCCGGCGAGACGATGATCGCCGCTGCCACGCTCCTCTGGGCGGCAGAGGTGATCCTGGCCAAGCGGCTCCTGGTCGGCGTGTCGCCCCCGCTCCTCGGCGCGGCCCGCATGGGGCTCGGGCTCGTCGTGCTCGTTGGGTACCTCGCCATCACCGGAAGGCTGGGCGGCCTCGGCACGCTCGGCGGCGAGGCGCTGCTGTGGGTGCTCGTCACCGGCGCGATGCTCGCCGGGTACGTGACGACCTGGTTCCACGCCCTTCGCCTCGCGCCGGCGACGACCGTCACCAGCATCCTGGTGGTCGGTGCCGTGGGAACTGGCCTCCTGAGCTCGCTCGCCAACGGCTCGGCGCCCGATCCCCGCGTCGTCCTCGGCTACCTGCTCATCGTCGCGGCGGTGGCCGTCGTGGCCATCAGCGCCAGCCGGCCGCGTTCAGATCAGTTGCGTGTCTACGCAGACGGCTGACGCACCCAGGGCCGCGCCGACCGGCCCGGTGCTGTTCGCCCGCTACGCCTACGGACCGAACCGCCTCGGGCTGTGCGGGCCGGACGATGCCGACTCGCTGTTCGGCGAGGCCGTTGACGGCATCGACGAGCGCGAACTTCGCGATCTGGCCCTGGGCTTCGAGGGCGCCTATCCGTACCTGCAGCTCATCGCTCACGCGAACATGATCGAGGACCCGCTCGACCGACGCGTCATCGAAGCCTACTGGCTGGGAAGCCCGCTTCTGGAGGCCGTATCGGCGAACCTGCTCGGCGACTCGCTGAGGACGCGGTTCCGGCCACGGCTCGGAAGGCCGGCCTGGAAGTGGCTGGAGTCGAGCGCTCCCGCCGGCGCCAAGCCGGTCCATGCCTTTCACGTGCTCGACGTCTTTCCGAAGGTCGGGTTCATGCGTGCCGACCAGGCCGACAGGGTCCTCGAAACGATGGACTCCTGCCGGATTCGCTGGGGCCGTGTCCAGGAACGGGTCGGCGACAGCCTGATGGTCAACGCGGTGCCGCTCGTGCTGGTCGATGGCAAGCTGACGTTCGGGCCGCCGCGCATCGAGCGGGTCACCGGGTGGCGGGACGGCCACGGCTTCCTCGGCGATGTGCGTCCGGATGACATCGTCTCGCTCCACTGGGGCTGGGCCTGCGACGTTCTCGACGCAGACCAGGTCGGCCGGCTGATCGGCTGGACCCAGCGCCAGCTCGACATCGCGAACGAGACGCTCTGAGCCGAACAACGGGATGCGCTCGTCTGAACCAGTCAGCGACAAGTTCGCCTGTCGATGCGGCCGCCTGCGCTGCATCCGTTGACCCGCCGCACGGGTTAAAGCGCGTTGGGCGCTGGGGCCCGCTCTGCTGACGGTGCTCAGGCCCGGCTGACCCGCCCCACGGGTCAACGGACCACGAAGTCGGTGCTCCGTGGCCATCCACCCGCATCCACGGGTCAAATCGCCACGGAGCTGCCGCTGTCCACGGGCTCAGGCATCCGTTGACCCGCCCCACGGGTCAAAGCGGCGGCGAGAGGCTCGGGGCCTGATCTGCTGACGGTGCCCCAGGCCCTGGTGACCGCCCCACGGGTCAACGCCCACCGAGTCGGAGCTCGGTGGTCATCCACCGCACCTACGGGTCACATCGCCACGGAGCTGCCTCCATCCACGGGCTCAGGCGGGCAGCCGCGGTGTCAGTCGATCACGTTGCCTGGCCATCAGGCGGTCAGTCACCGACCGTGAACGCCGTGCGCATCCCCATCTCGTAGTGCGCCTCGGTCTCGCCAGCGTCCTCCTCGACGATGTTGCAGATCAGCACGTAGCTGCCTGCCTCGAGGTCGAGCGCCAGCGTCTCGGTGGAGCCGACGGCCAGGTCCTCGATCTCGGCGATGACCTCCATGCCCTCGCCGTCCTCCAGGACCGCGCCGCTCTCGTCGGTGGGCAGCTCGCTGGGCGCCAGGTCGGTGCGCACCACGACGAACTCGTGGACGTCGACCGGCCCGTCGTTGGTGACGTCGAACGTGACGACGCCGGCCGGGGCGCTCGATGCGCTAGTGACCACGGCCCACTCCTGGAGCGTCACGTCGACGACGCCGGCCGTTGCGCAGGCCACCAGGCCGAGCGCCAGGGACGCGATGATCATGGCGAGTCTTCCAGCTCGAATTGGGCTCATTCCCGTACTCCTTCTCGGGTGCGTATCGCGTGACGATGCGTGCGCGGCGCGCCCGGCGCCCAGTGCCGAGTTGCGCTGGCTGGCGTGCCTGATGGCCTGTCGCGCGTGCCATCCGAGCGCGACGGGCGGGCTGGTCGGCACGGTCGAATCGGTCCAGTGAGCACTACGCGGGCATCCCGCGCCGCAGCCAGGATCGGTCGCACGGGGATCGAGACGCCAGCCCTCCTCAGCATCGTGATCTACCTGGCCATCGTGTCGCTCATCGTCCGGTAGCAGTGCGCACGCAGCGCGGGAGGTACGTGGAATGACTCGAAAGGACCTCGGGCGGCCCATCGAACGGGCGCTGGCGGTGGAAGGCGGCGAGCTGCGCTGCCCGCGCAGAGGCCTCATCTCGGAAGCCACCTGCGAGGGCTGCGTCTGCCTCTGCGGGTTCGACGGCGTCACCTCATCGTTGATCTGCTCCTACCCGCTCTCGGCGGCCGACACGTTCGCGCGTCGAAGCCTGCGACGGCAGGCCGTGCGGATCGCCGTCTCCCACCGGCTCGAGCGAACGTAGGCGACGTCACGCAGACGAGGCGGCTGATCCCGGTGGCACGGCTTGGGGCGGCCGGCGGCGGCGCGAGCGGGCCAGGGCGAGCTCGACGGGTAGGATCGGCGCATGACCGAGGACGAGCACGACGCCGCGTACGACCTCTACGGGGAGGACTATCTGCGATGGATGGCGCCGATCGTGGGGCCGTCGGCTGTCGGGCTGCTTGACCGGCTCGAGGGCCGGCTTGCGGCCGACCGAGCGCTGGAGGTGCTCGACGTCGGCACCGGCACCGGGACCCTGGCGCTCGCGGCGCTCGATCGCTGGCCGCAGACGGCGGCGATCGGCGTCGACCCGTCGCGCGTGATGCTCGGCCTGGCGGGCGACGCCGCCCGCCGGCGTGGAACGGCCGGCCGCCTGCGCCTGGTGCGGGGTGACGCGATCGACCTCCCGATCCCCGACGCCAGCGTCGACATCGTCCTCTCCTCGTTCGTGATCCAGCTCGTGCCGAGCCGCGCGGCGATGCTGCGCGAGGCGCTGCGCGTCCTTCGCCCGGGCGGCACGCTGGCGGTGCTCACCTGGCAGCTGGACGACGAGCCGTTCGAGCCAGAGGAGCTGGTCGGCGACGCGCTCGACGAGCTTGGCATCGAGGTGCCCCCGGCCGGCGGCGGCGGCAGCCGACCGTACGTGTCGCCCGCATCGGCCGCGGCGGAGCTGCGGCGCATCGGCTTCCGCGACGTGCACGCCACGCTCGAGTGGCTCGACCACCAGTACACGCCGCAGTCATTCCTCGACGTTGTCGAGCACTGGACCGATGACGACGTGTTCGCCGCGCTCGCCGAGCCGCCGCGGTCTCGACTCCGCTCGGCCATCCTGCGACGCCTTGAACGCCTGCCTGCGTCGGAGCTGCGCTGGCGGCGCCCGCTGGTGAGCGTCGTCGGTCGACGCCCGCGCCGCGACTCGGCGCGCTCAGAACGGCTTGGCGAGCATCAGCCAGACGATGACCACGAGGCCGACTCCACCCACGGCGGCAAGCAGCAGCGGGCGGTTGGAGGTCGCGAGGGCGTCGAGGTCCTCGGGTGTGGCGGGCGGCTTCAGCCGTGCGGCCATCTGCTCGGATCCGGGGACA